>DAOTTR010000513.1:0-4634 GCA_034437715.1 Caldilineaceae bacterium | reverse complement strand
GATATGGCTATATCAGGCGTAATCGCTCGTGGATAGCACGTAAGACCCCACTTGGGGCAGCGCTAGTTGAAACGAGTATTTCACAAGTGGGTCACTTTTGATCACCTAGAAAGTAGCAGAACCGAATGAGGATTGCCAAACTTGAACAGTTTTTCCCCAGACCGCGCATGCGCCTGCTCAAAATCACCACCGATGATGGCCTTGTCGGCTGGGGCGAATCAACGCTGGAAGGGAAACCCAAAAGCACAATAGCTGCTATCGAAGAGCTGGCCGACTATCTAATCGGCAAAGATCCGCTGCGTATTGAACACCACTGGCAGCACATCTACCGCTCAGCCTTTTTCCGCGGCGGCAATGTGTTGATGTCGGCGCTCTCTGGCATTGACCAAGCGCTGTGGGATATTTCCGGCAAGTACTATGGCGTGCCCGTCTACAAATTGCTGGGTGGGGCCGTGCGCGACCGCATCCGCGTCTATGCCCATTGGGGCATTGGCGACCTGAGCGATGAAGGCTTGGAAAAGGCCAAAACCCGCCTGGAATTTCTGCGTGCTGCTGGCGGCTATACGGCCTTCAAAGCCGGGCCCGGTGGCAAATGGCGCGCCCACGAACCGCCGGCGGTCATCGATGGCTTTGTCAAACGCGCCTATCTCATGCGCGAGTGGGTGGGGCCAGAGGTCGAGCTGGCCTTTGACTTTCACGGTAAGATGACACCGGGGCTAGCGATTGAAATCTGCCATGAACTCAAGGGGATGCGCCCCATGTTTGTCGAGGAACCGGTGCCCCAGGAGAATGTGGATGCGCTCAAACTCGTCGCCGACCATGTCCCCTTCCCGATTGCCACGGGCGAGCGTCTGTTGAGCCGTTGGGAATTTCGTCAGGTATTGGAAAAGCAAGCGGCTTCCTACATTCAGCCGGATGGCTCGCACGCCGGCGGCATTACCGAGCTCAAGAAAATCGCCAACATGGCCGAGGTCTACTATGTCCATGTTATGCCCCACTGTGCCATCGGGCCAGTGGCCTTGACCGCCTGTATGCACGTCGATGCCGTTATTCCGAATTTCCTGATCCAGGAAAGTGTCGGGCCGGATTGGATGATGGATGTGATCGAGGAGCCGTGGACGGTCACCAATAGCCATATTGAACTGCCCACTAAGCCGGGGCTTGGCTTCGAGATCAATGAGCGCGAGGTTGCCAAACTGCACACCTATACCGAAGAACTGGGTGGCGAATTCTTCTACGAGCAAGATGGCAGCGTCGCGGACTGGTAGCGAACGTGTTTTTGTCACGAATTATGCGAATTTCACGAAGATTACAATTCGATTCATTCGTGTAATTCGTGACAAAATTAGATTTAGATCGACGCCACCAGGGCGTTGATCTGGTCGATGGTGCGCGTACCATCATAGGCCAAAACTTTCATTGACCAAGAGACTTGTTCGCCGGCGGCCAAGGCAATCGCGTGATGGCGAGCAGGGTTGTACAGGTGAAGGCCATAGTCGCGCGTGAACCAGGGACACGTTTCGCTGGTCGGAATCAAAACCAGGCCCGCTATCCCATCACCGACGGCTTGCCCTTCCACATTGAGCCAGGGCGACTCCTGATCGAAACAACCCTGTTCCCCGATTGCGCCATTGGCGTTGCGAATCTGCCCGCTAAAGCGCGTCTCCCAGTGGGGTGGCACGCGCACGCCAATGCCCGATTCTTTGGTCTGGCCAATCTGGGTTGTCTTACCCGGATGGCTAAAAATTGACTGCCATTCGACCAAGGTGAATTGCGCGGTGGCGCGGAAGCCAACCGTGCGCTGCTCGTGCAGCAATTCCGCGCCCTCCACCGTGACCCAACGCACCCCATGCTCGATCTGAACGCCCGTATCCGTTACTGCTGCCGTCATATCATGCAATGGTTCTACCGCTTCCTGACGATGGCGCGGCAGATTGCGCGAACCGGCATTCCACACGTCATTGCCATCAATCTCCAACCCTGCCCAGATGCCCTGGTGGTGCGGATGATCGGGCGGGGCTTCCTGGATCACCAACATGCCTTGGGGCGTATAGAGGGGAAAGACATAGGAACGCAGATCATTGGTGTTGTAGCCAGCGATCAGACGCCCCTGGTGCTTTACCCAGAGACGAGCGTTGTAGTTGATAATCTCGTAGGCCATTTCTTGCCTCATTCTGATACGCAATAAAGTTGGATTGGGCGCGGTAATAAAGACTTTAGGCGCTTTCAAAGAAATAAGTATCCAGCGCTTGCCAAACAAAATCATGCGTAGGGGCGCCCTCGCAGCCGCCCCGCGTTTGGCTCGCTGCGAACGGGCGGCTGCAAGCCGCCCCTACTGGATATTTTATTCTTTGCAATGGCCTTAGGGTATGTCCAGAAATAAAGTAGCTAATTTATGTGATGTTACCCGAGTAAATCTGTCTAAAATCATCTATGTTATTCTTGGACAGACCCTTATTAGTCTTTGACCACATTGTGAAAGACTACAGTCTTTACTACAAATTAAGCGAGCTTGACCACTGCGCCTGTGTGCAGCGACTGAACCGCCGCGTCAATCCACTGAATGGTCTTGATATTGGTTTCAATCGAGGTGGGCGTGATCTGACCGGTGGTGATCGACGTGTGGAATGCGGCATAGGGATCGGCCAGCGCCGGATCGGGTTGCTCGATTGGCCCAATGGTGTCGATCACCTTTTCGCCAGCCAGCACCTCAATCCGGTTGCGCTGCCAACCCTCGGCTTGGAGCAGCAGTGCGGCCTGTTCACACTCGACGCGGATTGCCCAGTCGCTGTGCTGGGAATCGAAGGTGACCAGCAGATGTACCTGCACGCCATTCGTAAATGTGGTCAACACATTCGTAATTGTATCACTATTGTACTGGGTGTGGGGCGGCTTTTGGCCCAATGCATAGACCGTCGCCAAATCGGGATTGCCCAGAATCGCCAGAATTGAATTGAGCGAATGCACACCTTGTTCCCACAACGCCGGATATTCGCCCGTGAAGGCGCGCATTTCCGGGCGGTAGCGGTGATGCAGATAGCTCACCATGAACGCTTTGCCATAGCGTTCGCTTTGCACCAATGCTTGCAATTGCCGTTCCAGCGGATGATATTGATATTGATTGCCAATCACCACGGCGCGCGCTTGTTGGCGTGCCAACTCGGCCAGGGCCAACGCTTCGGCATAGTCATAGGTCAATGGCTTCTCGACCCAGACATGCTTGCCCGCCAGCAACGCCATGCGCACCATGGCCCCATGAAAGCGCGCGGGGGTCACCACAAAGACGGCCTGCGCCTGGGGCTGGCCTGCCAAGGCCGCGTCTAGGGTCGGATAGGTTGCCACCCCGGCATAGGCTGGTTTTTCACTGGTGGCACGCAAAAATTCAGAATTCACATCGACCAAGGCAACGGGGACAAAGCGCTCACTGTATTGGGTGACGACTTCTTGTAGCACATGCGCACCCCGGTTGCCCACACCCACTTGAATAAAGGGTATGCGTTGCATGGTACTCACTGGCGCAGCCATTGATCCAACCAATCCATGGCTAGCGTGCCGTGCCAGACGTGACCCCCGTCAAATAGATCGATGGCGAGACGATCGGGCACATCCAACAGCTTGTAGGCCGCTTCGGTAATCGCATATTGTTCCAGCACATTGTCGATGCCGCGCGGGCCATTGAGCGAATCCTGGCGCGCGGCTTCAAAGAACAGTGGGCGCGGCGCGATCAGCGCGGCTACATCGCCCATATCGGCGGCTTCCCACATGTGGGGAATATAGTTGCAATCGCAATTGCCCGACAGATAGAGCAACGAATCATCGACGCCGTAAAAATAACCGCTGATCACGGCACAGTCCACCCGTTCATCCAGCGCCGCCAGCCACAGGGTTTGCAACCCACCGCCGGACAGACCAATACAAGCAATCTTTTCGCCGGCGGTTTCGGGGCGGGTCGCCACATAATCGAGCAGCACCATCAGATCCCACGTCCACATGCCGGCCACCGTCAAGCCCAACGGCAACCCCATGTGTGCCAGGTAGCGACAAGAGGATTCGAGAATCTGTTCCGGTTTCTCGTTGTAGCGTTCGCGGCGTTCGCCAAAGCCACGGGCATCTGGGCAAAAGACCACATAGCCACGGCGTACCGCCTGCACGCCATAGTCATAATTATGTTGGTCGATGGTGCCCACGACCAGCGCATCGTCGCGGATGCCGGCCACGGCCCACTTGCCGCCGCTCGCATGACCATGCGGCGCGAGTACCGCCGGGGCTGTCCCTTGGAGATTATCTGGAATTAGAACGTAAAAGGGCATGGTCACCCCAGGCTCGGTATCGATCTCGACGCGCTGCCGCTGATAGCCGTCACACTGCACCGTCTCGGTGATTTTGGGATTCATAGGCGTGGGCAACAAGCGATGCAAGCCTTGCAATTCACGGATGGTGCCGCGCAGGCTTTGTTGCCAAAAACGCCATTCTGCCTGGGTCTTGGCCTGAAATTTCTGTGTGCGCGCGGTGGCTTGAAAACGGCTTTTGAGATAGTCTGCCGTCTGGTATAGCTGGGTCATCGTGCTGGATCCTTCTGAAATAGAGCTGTAAAATCTCGTTGAATGAGTGTAGCTTATTTGCCGCCATAGTAG
>DAOTTR010000512.1:0-4486 GCA_034437715.1 Caldilineaceae bacterium | reverse complement strand
CCCGCCGACACACTGGCCGCGATTGTCGCCTTCCAGGAATTCTGTCGTCGCAACGATTGGACGCCCACCTTCTACCAAACGCTGCCCGACTATCGCGATCTCTATCACACGGCTGGTTTTGATCTGCTCTGTATTGGTCACGAAGGCATTGTCCACCTGGATGCCTTTACGATCGAGGGCGGGGCCAACAAAACATTGCGCGCCAACACCCATTGCTTTGCCCGGCTCGGCTATCAGGCCATTGTCCACGAGCCGCCATTGGCACCGATCCTGTTGGCCGAATTGCGCGTGATCAGCGACGAGTGGCTCACCATGATGCATGGCAGCGAACACCGTTTTTCCGTGGGCTGGTTCGATGATGCCTATATTAGCAATTCGCAAGTGATGGCGATTCACGCGCCGGATGGCACAATTGTCGCGTTTGCCAACATTGTGCCCGAATATCAACGCAATGAGATTAGCATTGATCTCATGCGTCGTCAGCGCGCGGTCGAATCTGGCACCATGGAATTTCTCTTTGTCTCTTTTTTTCAGTGGGCCAAGGCGCACGGCTATGCCACCTTCAACTTGGGGTTGAGCGCTTTGTCAGGCGTGGGTCAACAGACAGCCGATCCCGTCATTGAGCGCGCGCTCTATTACATCTACGAACATATCAATCAGTTTTATAATTTCAAGGGGCTGCACGAATTCAAGGAGAAGTTTCATCCCGAATGGTCGCCGCGCTATCTTGTCTATCCCAGCGTGGGCAGCCTACCGGTCATCCTCACAGCGCTGGCGCGCCTGGGTGCGAGCAATGATTTTACGGCTGGCTATTTACACGAAATCCTCGGCGGAGCCAACCTACTTGTACCCAAATTGCGCAAATGGCTGCTGCGGCCACGGCGCGCAGTGAAGTCGGGTTAAATCGTCAATAATGCCACGCCTAGAAGCGGGTACCCGCTAGATGCGGGCGACTTATGCCAACAATGGCTAAGGGCCAATGACTATACTAAGCAGCACATAAATAGTAACCGATAGATTGGTGCGCTACCTTGCGTTTCATTGGCCTATCCTCCTGCCCATGATCGTTACTGAATGTGCAGGATCTTCACTTCCCGGCTCGTCACAAGATACTCTATAACATGCCCCCGAACCGTAATTCGGTAGGTATCCGGCCCTAAAAGCTCACTGTCAGGGTGATATGGGTTGACTTGCATTGCGCGCAATGCCTCAGAGACATAGGCAACCTCACCGCGTAGAATGGCATACAGGCCCGCCATTGCGCCGCGATGGATAGAGACTACCCATGTCATTGGGGCAATCCACTAAGGGCAACGTCAAGACTTACAAACTCATTAGTCGGAGCGGCTGCCCGTTCCCTAAGCATAGCCAGGTGCATTTTTTCCTGTGCTACCCACTGATCGTAACTCATCAGCACAGCATAAGGGCGGCCATGTCGCTGGATCACAACCGGCTCACCTTGCGCGTGTACCTGATCTAGTGATGCACCCCAATTTGTACGTACTTCCTCCGAACCTTTTACAGTTGCCATTATCGATCCTCTCTACTTTTCGTTAGTTACTACAGTTACTGGTGGAATGATAACAAATCCTCTAGTGGTTTGTCAATAAGTTGACTAAAAACGCGCAAAAACTCATGTTTGTATGGCTGACCGTATTCTTATATACGCATGTTCGCAGCAGAGACTGTCAGCGGATTTTAGGAGCGGATGTAGCGGATTGCTGGATGGCAAATCCGTTCTCCGGTACGCGATAGAACGGATTTGCGCCCAACCATCGGTTCAATTCGTTCTCAAAATCGGTTGACAGCGCGTATCATTGCTCGCTGCGTAGGGGCATGAGGTGGGCGGCGGATCAACCTTTGGTAAGACCCGTGACTTAATTCGCCGCCGACCGCGTGCCCGTCCTTGCCCAATGATCTAGATCAAGACGGGCACGCGGAGGGGTGGCGAAGAAAATTACGGGAAAAACGTAAGTTTTATCCGCCACCCCCCTCATGCCCCTACCTTGCATAACATGAGTTATATACTTTAATGACCACCCAACTCACTGACCCCCTGACCCCTCTCATTCCTCACCCGACACCAATTTGTGTTGCAGGGCCAGGCGCACGGCTTCGGATCGGGTGGCGGCTTGCAGTTTGGAGAGGATACTGCTCACATGAAATTTGACGGTAGAGAGGCTCACAATCAACGTTTCGGCGATCTGAGGATTGCTCAAGCCTCTAACCATTAAAGCGAGTACATCATGTTCGCGCGCCGTTAAATCATGGCCGAGGGCTGGCGCGGGATCGGCAGGGCGTTGCTCCAACAGCGCTTGCATTGCTTCAGGGGCCAAGGCCGTACGACCCAGATGTACATTGCGGATCGCTGCGGCTAACTCATCGGCGGTGACATCTTTGAGCAGATAGCCTGTAGCACCGGCGCGCAAAATGCCGTGGACAAGTTCTTTGTCCTTGAAGCTGGTGAGCGCCAGAATCTTGATCTTGGGCTGCTGCTGCAAAATGGCGTGCGTCGCCTCGACGCCATTCATCTTGGGCATCATCATATCCATGAGGATCACGTCGGGGTGGGCAGCCGCGGCGACGCGCACTGCATCTTCACCATTCTGCGCCTCGCCCACCAATTCCAAATCTGGCTGGATCGAGACAAAGGTGGCCAGGCCACTGCGCACAATAAATTGATCGTCCACCACCATCACCCGAATCGGCTTATCGGTCATCATACAGTTCCTTTACGCCCATGATCTAATGCGCTTGCCGGCCATGCCAGACGGCATGCAGCTCTGTTCCCTCGTTCGGATGGCTCTCGACCTGCAAAACACCACCGCTGGCTTCAATCCGTTCACGCATCATCTTCAGCCTAAAATGGTCGCTGCTCACGGCTTCGGGCTCGAAGCCATCGCCATCATCGATGATTACCAATTCGAGGGTGCGTTCGCTGCTGCGCAGCACCAGTTGTGCATTATCGGCATTGGCATGTTTGACAATATTATTGAGCGCTTCTTGCATAGTGCGGTAGAGCACAACCTTGCGGTCCGGGGCAAGATCGATCTAGCCTTCGACGCGCCAGGTGACATGCACGCCGGCGCGCCCACTCGTCGAGTCGGCCACCTGGCGCATGAGTTGCTGCATGTCGGCATCGGCAATCGCACTAGGGCGCAGTTCCAGCAGCAATGTACGCATTTCGGCCAGCGCGCCGCGCACCGCCCGCCGCAATTCTTCCAGCTTTTCCCGCCCCTTGACCGGATCGGCTTCCCAGACCTTGGGCAACACATCGGCCAACATGCTCGTCGAAAAAAGCGTTTGGGTCACCGAATCGTGTAGCTCGCGCGCAATGCGGTTGCGTTCTGCTACGGTCGCCAGCGTCAGGTCGGTAATCAGTTGATTGAGCGAGGTCGAGAGCGACGCCACCTCGGAGGTGCCGGTCAGCACTGGGATCGAGCCGCATTCGCCGTGACGAATGCGCTCGGCGGCTTGGGTCAGCGCCACCAATTGACTGGTAATGCGCCCTGCCAGCACCACGTAACCACGGCAAAGAGCGCCGCGAAGAGCGCGCCGGCGGCAAAGATTTGCCACTGCGTGTGCCACGCCGGTGCATAGGCCATCGCCACCGGTTGGCGCACCAACACCGACCACTTGAGCCCCGCCACTTCGTCATTTTCCTGAATGGTGGCGTACCCAGTCGCATAGCGTTCATCGTCCGGCCAAGTAGCCACCAAGGCCCCGCCACGCTGATCAAGTTGGAGCGCGGCCAGGTTAAACGGGCGTTCTGACCAGCCGGCCGGGGCCAGCAGGGTGGTGCCATCTTGGTCTACAATAAAGATTTCGACGGCATCACCCGTTGGGATCAAGTCCAAAGGTGTATTTTCAAAGCGCCGTGCCCACTGCCAATCGAGCTGTGCGCCCAAGACCCCGACCAACTGACCTTCGTCGCTGATGATTGGGGCGGCAAAGTCGATTACATGCAAGGGCGCATTGCCGCGTGGATGGAGAGCGAGCAATTCAGCCAGCAAAAATGCCTCATGCACATTGCCAATGAAAGGCGCAACCGCCCCCAAGCGAAACCAGGGCAAAGCCGCCACACTCTGCCCCACAAGCTGATCATCGGTGGCAATGATCACCGTGCCATTGGTATTGGCCAGCCCGATCCAGGCATAGTTAGGGTGTACATCCTGGACTTTTTCTAGCAATTGGCGCTGTTTGGCAAGCGACAGATTGGGCGTGCGCAACGTCTCATTCGTAGCCGCAATCAAGCCAATTTCGCGATAACGCTCGGTGATCTCGCGTTCAATCCGGCTTGCCATCGCCCCCGCCACCATTGCCAACGATTCGCGCGCGTCGGCCTCGAGTTGGGCTGTAGAAATCTGACCAACTATCAGGCTCAGCAAAGTGACAAGCGCCAACGCCACCCCGCCAAAGGTGAGGACGAGCAGCAGGCGCAGGCTAGTAGATCTCGGCGTAAATAAGGTACCCTATTTTTACCATG
>DAOTTR010000511.1:0-20956 GCA_034437715.1 Caldilineaceae bacterium | reverse complement strand
CCATGCGGGCGCGCTTGTCAACCGGCAACACAAGTTCTTGGCTAAGGACGCCCCCAGCATATTCAAAGGTCCAATCCCATTGAAAGCCCGTCACTTTGACGGTGATTTCTTCATTCTTCTTGGTGATCTCATTCAAATCGACAATCCCAATATAGCTGAAGATCACAACCAGAATAAGTGGAATGACGGTCCAAGCAATCTCCAGCTTGGCATTGCCTTCAAAGTGGTCGCCATCACTATCATCGCCCTCACGCCGGCGAAAGACCACAAACGCATAGAACATAAAGACCATGATCAGCGAGAAGAGGAAAGCAATGATCGTTAAGTGCCATCCGATCAAGCGATCAATCGTTAATGACTCAATGCTAGCCTGCACCGGCAAAGGCAACGCAGCCTTTAAGAGAAAGTCTACGAGAATGGTACTGATAACGACGAGTACGCCCACAATATAAAAGTGACGTATATCGGTCGATGACTTAGGCATAGATTTACTCACTCCTGCTATCAAAAGAGTTGCCGAGAAACGTACGCAAAACTTTAAAAATCGGCTCTTTTGGATCGCATGTGGTTGACAAGAACGCCACCGGTTAAAACCGGCGTCTGCCACGGGAAACCTGCTTAAGCAGGTTTTGGATAACAGGCGTCGAATCGGGTGCCCCCGGGCGCGATGCTGTCAACCACATGAGATCCCGAAGACCCTAAAAATCTTATCGAGAAATGATTGAAATTTGTAGGCTCTGTTCAGTTTACTGCTTCTATCAGGATCCACCCAAATTTACAGCGCCGCAATAGGCTTTATCGCATAACGGCAAGGCAAGGCACAAACTTTTTACAGATTTGCCCATAGCTTATAGCCCACCAAAGCCAAACCAATCGTCAGGAAAAGTGGAATTGCCGTCCAAAAAATTTCGCGCCACAGGCTCAGGGCAAAGTGGGTGGGCAGGGGATGCGCATCCGTGAGCGGACGCCGATACAACAGGCGAAATGTTGAACGCAAAAGCCAAAGTTGGATTGCAATAAAGCAAAGCAGAATAACCAGAATCACCTGTTGAAACCAATTGCCAACCTGGGCCAATGGCGCTATCAGTCGCGCACTCTCTGGCAGCCAAGCACCATAGCTCAATCCCAGCCAACCCAGCAACAAGAGTAACGAACCATATCCTACATAGCGGTTCATAGTTTTATATCCCCTCAATGTGACAGATTAAGATTGTACCAAGATTCACAAGCTCTGTCAAACCAGATCCGACAATGCAGGCAGAATACGCGCAACCATTTCCCAGAATAGGAAGATAAATTACAGGATTCCTTACCACATTAATTTAGAATGATTCTAAATAATTCAAGGATGATAGGGTAATTATGCTGAAGTACATGACAATCGGGCAGAGGAAAGTATAGGTTATTCGATGGCAAAACAGGCAGAATTTTATCTAACTGCGTTGCGCAATGCCGGGCACCGCATTACTGAACAGCGCTATGCGATTTGCGATTACCTGGCGAAAACCGATCAACACCCAACCCCCTATCAGGTCTATACAGATATCCATGCCCTCCATCCGGAGATCAGCCGCGCAACGATCTACAATACACTCAATGCGTTGCAACAATTGGGCGCGATTGTCGAAATCAGCTTTGGCGCAGATCATACACACTATGAAACCGATCCTTCACCCCATGTCAACTTGATCTGCCTGCGCTGCCATGCCGTGGTGGACTATCACGGTGAACAGCACAGTGAACAGCACAGTGAACAGCACGGTGAACAGCACGGTGAACAGCACAGTGAACAGCACAGTGAACAGCACGGTGAACAGCACGGTGAACAGCACGGTGAACAGCACAGTGAACAGCACGGTGAACAGCACAGTGAACAGCACAGTGCGTATCCAGGGAATATTACGCAGACAGCCGAATTTATTGCGCTTCAACAAAAGCTTGGTTTTCAACCCATTGCCACAAAAATTGACGTTCTCGGTCTTTGTCAGGCTTGCCAGCAGCAAGCATGACAGACGCAGAAAGAGGAATAGACGGGCAGCGCAAGGCCGCCAAGAAAGGTTCATCAATGATCACACAGACAGTACACGCAGGCTCCGTCTCGGCTCGTACACAGACGCCGGACCAATCGAACTATTTAGTTTTTCTATGGCACTCTAATTTGGAACTTTTATTAGCCGCGGTGACACTGCTTGCCCTGCTTGCTGGCTGGGTTGGCGGCGGTGTGACGGGTATTTTACCCGGTTGGGGTGTGACACTGGCCGCGGTACTTGCTTTTGCCGCAGGCGGCTATTCTGGCCTCATGGGTGCGATTGAAGAAGCCAAACATGGCAAGCTCGACATTGATTTTCTGATGATCGCGGCAGCGCTTGGCGCGGCGGCGATTGGCGAATGGGAAGAGGGCGCACTGCTGCTCTTTCTCTTTACACTGAGCGGTGCCCTCGAAGGCTTTGCCATGGAGCGCACCCGACGCGCCATCGAAGCCTTGGCCGATCTGCGCCCAGAGACGGCGCGTGTGCGCCAAGGCGAGACAGAAATTGAAGTTGCCGTCGATGCGCTACAATTGGGCAACATTGTTTCGGTGCGCCCTGGCGAACGGTTGCCCATCGATGGCATGATCGTCCAAGGCACGAGCTCACTTGACCAAAGTCCGATTACCGGAGAAAGCATTCCCGTACAAAAGCAGATAGGCGATCAGGTTTTTGCTGGCACCATCAATGGCAGCGGCGCGATTGATGTGGAAGTCCAAAAACTGGCCGGCGAGAGCACCCTCAGCAAAATTATTAAGTTGGTCGAAGAAGCCCAAAAAGACAGTACACCGACCCAGCGCTTTATCGATCGCTTTAGCCAACCCTATACCTATGTCGTTATTATCGGTACGCTGCTGGCGGTGGTGCTGCCGGTTTTGTTTGGTAATGAACCCTTTAGCGCTACCCTCTACCGCGCCATGACCTTGCTGGTAGTAGCCAGCCCATGTGCGCTGATTATCAGTACACCAGCCAGTGTGTTGAGCGCGATTGCCGCCGCCGCCCGCAATGGTGTTTTATTTAAGGGCGGTGCCTATTTGGAAAAAGTGGCAGCCATTCAGATTGTGGCCTTTGACAAGACAGGCACGCTCACCCACGGCAAGCCCACCGTTACCGATGTGCATCCCTTGGGGAATTATACAGAAGATCAATTACTGCGCATTGCTGCCAGTGCCGAGCTGCACAGTGAACATCATTTGGGCCATGCGATTATTGCTGAGGCCAAAGCACGCGGACTGGCGTTAGAGAAGCCAATTGAATTTTATGCCGTCCCCGGTCATGGCATTCAAGCCTATTTTGATCGTGGCGATCAGCGCGAGACAATCTATATCGGCAATGATAAGCTGTTCATGAGCCAAGCAATCGACCTCGCGCCGGCCACGCGCCTGATTGGGGAAAATTTGCAACAGCAAGGCAAGACCGCCATGGTCGTTGTTCGTCGCAGTGCCGTCAAAGACACACTGGGGGATGCACGCAATTGGGAAGTAGTCGGCTTTATTGCGGTTGCCGACACTGTCCGTACCGGGGCCAAAGCGGCGATTGCCGAGTTGCGCACGGTGGGCATAGCGCGCATTGTGATGTTAACGGGCGACAACAAAGCCGTTGCCAATGGCATTGCCCGCGATCTGGGTATCACAGAAACGTACAGCGATCTGCTGCCCCAGCAAAAGGTCGAAATTCTTCAGCAGTTGGTGAAAGAAGGCAAGACCGCCATGGTCGGTGATGGTATCAACGATGCCCCTGCGCTCGCGGTCGCCACTGTTGGCATTGCCATGGGGGCCGGCGGTACCGATGCAGCATTGGAAACCGCCGATGTGGTGTTGATGGCCAGTGATCTTTCCAAGTTACCCTTTATGCTGAAGTTGGGTCGCCAAGCCGAACGTATTGTGCATCAGAATGTGATCCTTTCGGTGAGTGTCATTATCGCGCTGGTAACCGCAACCATCCTCTTGCCAGCCTTGTTGCCCGGCTTTATATTACCACTGCCGCTAGGCGTGGTGGGGCACGAAGGCAGCACGTTGATCGTTGTGCTCAATGGCTTGCGCATGTTAGCGCTGCGGCCAACGCATATTGCCAATGCGTAACTACTGACGTTATGGGGTTGGATCAATTTACAGGTCTAGCCAAGCGTATACGTCCTATATGCTTTTGTTAGGGCGATGTTCAGGTTTTGGGATGATTGTCACCTTGCAAACGTGATCTACACTCAACCCATAGCAGAATAACGCGAAAGTAGGTGGTTGGGCGCTTTAAACACACCCAACCACCTACTGTTTCACTCGATTATGTGCCTGTGCTAAGCTTGGCCTGCGCTGACCTTATTCCATGTCGTAGACAAAGACGCCTTGCGCAGAGTTGATCCAGAGCTTGTTGGCTGCAGTCTCGGTAAAGAGCAGCCCCGTCAACTCGGCCAGATCAAATTCGTAGTCGTCAATCTTTTCCCATTCGCTGGCGTCCATCGACTTGCTATACAAGCCACGGGCGGTTGCTAGGTAGAGTTCACCAACAGGATGATAGACGATGTCATTCAATCCAAAGGCTGCGCCGGTTACACCCCGGTCCAATACATTGCTCAGGCCCTTGGTGGTCACCTGCCAGTTGACGCCGAAGTTCTCGGTGAACCAGACGCTGCGTGGCTCGGAGAAGGCCACCAAGCCTTCGATAAAGGGGTCCGCCGTGATAGCGCTCATGCCCCAAGGTGCTGGGTCGATATTGGGGGTGAGACGTACCCAAGTTTCGCCCAAATCGTTGCTGAAAGCGACAACGCCGGTGCCGTTCTGATTGACACCACCGGCAAAGATCTGATTCCAGTTGGGCTGATCGGGGTCGGTGTCGCCCAAGAGCGAAGAAGCGACCATATCAACGACGTGGAAATCTTCCCACAGGGCATCGGCTGAAGTATCGGGCTTTTCTTCCCAGGTCAGACCGCCATCGGTGGTCAGATAGAGCATTTCGCAATCAGCCGCAAAGAGGCTGTTGGGATCGCCTTGGTGCGACAAGAGTGGCCGTTTGGTCACGCTGTCGGGCAATTCCATCCAGGTGAGGCCGCCATCGACAGAACGATACATGGGCATGTCTTCGCTGGCAATCACATCACACCCAATCTCTGAATCGCTATACAAAACATCTGGGTCGTTGGCATTCATGACAAAGTCATCAACCAGCGGCGCATTGGTCACCAGGATCCAAATACGACCATCATCATCCGAGCGATAGAGGCTACCATCTTCGGTGTACGCATAGATCACACTGCTCAGGCGGTCACCGATGACTTTCTTAATGCGGTCACTGCCGATGAATGCTTCATCCGTAGCCGCAATCGCGGTGGCCGAGGCAACCGGTGTTGCGGTTGGTACAGTGGCTGTTGGATAGACCCGTGTCGGACGATAATAGGGCGTTGCGGTTGGGTAGACAACCGGCGGCTTCCGCGTTGGGGTCGCCGGGGGCACAGTGCCACCCGTCGTTGGGGTCGGTAATGGGCTAATCGTGCCTTGATACGAAGCACTCCGTTGGTCACTGCCCGCTACACTGCTCAGTAGAAGATCTTCACCATCGCGGCTGGCCGAAAAGGCTACGGTTGGAATAATGACCAAGCCAATGATCAGCGCCGGCAAGATCAAAAAGGTGCGTAGAAGTTGCTGCATACTCTGTTTTGCCTCCAATAGTCAAATTGTGTCAGTTGTCTGCGTTCGCTGTTTATATACCAGCGAATGATATAAAGTGCTGAGTATCCAAGCCCAGCAACTGTATGGCGCCGTCTACAGTTGCTGGGTTTGAAACCCAAGTCATTCGTTATACATGACGTGCTAGCTGCCAATAGGTAACGGCCATTTTTGTCAGCCCGACAAAATCTTAATGCAAGCAAGCAATTTGCCTACCCGTAGACCACCTTCACCAGCATAGCGCAGACCATGTTGATCTAGATTTCGTATGTACGCCCTTTTCCTCTAAAATTAGGGATAACCATGTAGCAGTAGCAACGTAGGATCGTCAAGCGAGTAGCGTGTAAGCAAAATCATGATCAATTAGGCTGCATTTGTAGGTCACGTTTATAACGTGACAGGCTCGTTCCATGCAAACCAGCCGATTGGTAAGCGGATAAGCGTCGTCGATCCAGGCTTTGCGCGGGCGGTGTTGCGGGCTTGGGCAGATTGTCACGTTGCAAACGTGACCTACGCAAACGGCCACGTAACGATTGGTTCATTTGTGCCGCTCTGTACTGCTATAGGTCGCTAGTAGATCCCGGCGTAAATAAGGTACCCTATTTTTACCATGATGTACACGAGTAACGTGCCTGATTAACGGCCGTGGTATCTACGCCCAACTGTACTAGTCGTAAGCAGAGCTACGCGCAACAATAGACAAAGGTTGGCGCAACTTCTGTTCATAAACATAGGAAGAATCGATGGCTGTATTAGATATTGTTCCGGTCGGCGGAACGCAAAGTGAAATTTTGTACCAACCAGCCACGCGCGTGCGCGAGTTTGGTACTAAGCTGCACCAACTGCTTGATAGTATGGTAGAAACCATGCGCGAAGCACCGGGTGTCGGATTGGCCGCACCCCAAGTCGGCGTTGACCAGCGCGTGGTGGTGATCGAATATCCAGATGACGAGGATGATCCACAAAACACCCTGCGTGTCTATGAATTGATTAATCCCGAAATTGTGCGCGCCAAAGGTGCGGAAATCGGCCAAGAAGGCTGTCTGAGCATTCCTGGCCTGGTGGCCGATGTCGAGCGGGCCACCTATCTGTTGGTGCGCGCCCAGGATCGCCACGGCAATGAACATCGGCTCAAAGTATATGATTGGCTGGCGCGCATTTTCCAACATGAGATTGATCATCTACACGGCGTCTTGATGACAGATAAGGCAACGCAGCTCTATAAGTTGGTCAAAAACGACGATGAGGAGGGGTATGAAGCGGTACCCATTGAGGAGATCTGGCTAGGCAACCAGCTCGTGCGCGCCAAGGGGAAGACCGCTAAAGATCTGGTATAATAACAGATAAGAAAAGGCCGGTAGCAAACATTTGCTACCGGCCTTTTCTATATTATCGTGAGTTCAATTGGAAAACCGGCGTTGCGCGATAGCGCGCCGGGGACTGACCAGAAAAGTTCGCAGTTCAGATCTACATTTGGTCGTGCCTAATTTTGAATCACAATCGACGTACGGCAGGGGGATAGATAGTTCCCCGTTAAATCGACAACGGTTAACTGAATGGTATAGGTGCCATTCGGCAGCGCAGTTGTGTTAAATGTACCTAATGTGCCGCCATCAACGGGCGCTTTATTGCCATCAAAATAGACATAGCCACCTTCGGCATTGGTACCAGGGGCAAATTCTAACTTGTAATACTCCAGGCCCTTGCTCTCGTCCACAGGAACAGCCCGCCCCGTAACCGCCACAGCCCCACTCAAAACTTGATTTACCCCAGGCGAGAAAAAGGCCATGCTGCCATCGGCACAGGTCGCGGCAACTACCGGTGGTGGCGCATCGGTTGGCGTTGGGGCTGGTGTATCGGTTGGCACAGGGATTGGCGTTTCGGTTGGTGGTGGAATGGGTGTGTTCGTGGGCAACGGTGTTGGTTCGGGTGTGTTAACAGGTGCTTCGGTTGGCGCGTCCACAGGTGCTTCACTCTCTGCTTGGGCAGATGTGCTAGCAGGGGCATCCGCCACGCTGGATGCTGGCGTGTCAGTTGGAATTAAAATCGTCGCCTGTGCCGGCTCTGTAGACAAGGCGGCCACCGGTTGCACAGAGGTTGCTTGCCCAAGTGGATTGGGGTTCGCTGGTTGATTGCTACCCGTATTTTCATTGGATGCAGGTGTGGCTTGCGTCGCTATATTAGTATCTACACTATTATCGTTGCCACCAGCAACAACTGGATTATTTGCACTGTCATTGGCATCTGGTGTAATACCAGCCGCGACTTGGCGATCCGCACTGCGCGTCTGCATCGCCGCCATCATACTGTTGACACCCGCACTAATCTCGCCGCTAAAGTTACTGGCCACCCACCAAAATAGCAACAAAACCCCGATAATCGTCACCACCGGAAAGAATGGGCCCGCGCGCATTTCTCGTTGTTGAATGCCTTCTGGTTCATCCCGCAAAAAGACATCTTTTGGGCGATAATCGACATCGCGTTCCGGGGGCAACACCGAACCAGCGCTTGTGCCAGAAAGTGATGTCGATAACAGTGGATCCGCAACCGAACGGCGGCGATCAACCGCTTCCGTAGGATCAAGCCTAAGATAGGTGGCATAATTGCGCAAAAAACCACGCCCAACCACTTCCCCTGGCAGCAAATGCCATTCATCCGACTCCAAAGCAGCCAGATACTTTTGACGAATACGCGTGGCCGTTTCCACTTCGGCCAGCGATGCCCCCATGGCCTCGCGGCGTTCACGCAGAACACCGCCCAAGTCGCGCGGAGGAGGAAGGTGTGTTGTGCCATTGGCCGGCACAGTTTCATTGGTAACACGGTCAGCCTGCCGCGAAACAGTCTGCCATGATTTTGGAACACTACTAGTAAGATTGAACATAGAAATACGATACCCAAACGTCTCAATATAAACTGCACGCTGTTGGTAAACAGAAGTTTTATTGGTTCTTCGGGATCTGATGTGGTTGACCGCATCGCGCCCGGGGGCACCCGATTCGACGCCTGTTATCCAAAACCGGCTTCGGGTGCCTTTTAGGCGCGGTTTCCCCTGGCAGCGCACCCAAGAGGCACCCGCCATTGGGCGCGGTTTTAACCGGTGCCGTGCTTGTCAACCACATGAGATCCAAAAGAGCCATTTTCGTACGATTATCTTGCAAAAACTTCGCTTTTTGAACAGCGACAAGCATAAATCCGATAGTGCAAAGTCTAGCTTGACGAGCGTGCTTTGTCAATTTTGCTCTTTGAATAAATTGACAGCATAATTTCTTGGGCTATACTCACAGTCATCGCGAATAGAAGGTACCTACCCTAACCCTGGCCAACACTGTGCGTCATCAAACGCTACAAAGTATACAACGTTATCTAGTAATTATTAGTTTCTTATCGTTGCTTGGCATCAGTGCTATTTCACTGCGGCTGGCAGGCTATGACCTTGCGGTGATCCAAAGCTGGCTACCGCCCGGCCTGATTGGCGTTCTGTTCAATCGGCAGATTGCGATCATCAGCGGTCATGCCGGCAACGATTCAGGTGCCATCTGCATTGATGAAGCGGGGCAACCAACGGTGACCGAGGCGGCGATTGTTGCGGCGATCGCCGCGCGTGTGGCTGAGCAATTGCACCGTGGCGGCGCGCAAGTGACCATCCTCGACGAATTTGATAGCCGACTAGCCAGCCTCCAAACGGATCTGCTGATCAGTTTACACGCCGATAGTTGCATTGCGGCCAGTGGCTATAAATTTGCCCAAAATGGCAACAGTGCAATCAATCCCGTGGTGACCGCGACCATCGGCGCTTGTTTTGAACAATTCTATGCCGCGGCCACAGAATTAGCCCCCCATCCCAACACGATTACCCATGCCATGACCGACTACCACGCCTTTCGCCGTATTGATCCACACACGCCAGCACTGATCCTCGAAACAGGCTTCATCGGCGGCGACCAACAAATTCTTGTGCAACAGCCTGATCGCATTGCCGATGGCATCACGCAGAGCATTCGTTGCTTTTTTGAAACAGAGGTTGCCCAGACATGACTCATTCCTTATCCCTGATCGATCTGAACCCACAAGCGCCACCCCAGGTGGCAGCGATGACCGATCTGTGGAATGCTGCATTTCCATCAGACTTGATGATCTCAACGCGGTTGGTTGAGTTTAATTTGCAGCCGATAACAGGGGGCACACAAACGGGGCGCTTAGCCCTGATCGCGGAAAAGCCAGTTGGTTTTGTAATTGTCAGCACCTTGCAAGGACAACCACAGGTGGCACCGCCAACCAGCGGCTGGATCGACGCGATTGGCGTTGATCCCCAATATCAACGCCAAGGCATTGGGACGGCTTTGCTGGCATGGGCAGAAGCTTGGCTTGTTGCCCAGGGCTGCCCAACGATCATGCTGGGGGCCAGTCAGCATCCATTTCTCCCTGGTCTGCCCGCAGCCTTCGATAGCATTGCCTTCTTTCATCGCCACGGCTATGGCCAGGCTCAACAAACGTGGGATGTGGCGGCCAATCTGGTCGACTATCAACCACCAGAGACGGTGCGCCCGATCGAAGGAACCGTGCGGCCAGCCCAATCTGGTGACGAAGCGGCATTAGGCGCTTTTCTGCAACGCGAGTTTCCTGGCCGCTGGCACTTTGAATTCACTGAATTTCTGCGCCAACCAGCCTATCGCCTCTCCGACTATATGCTGCTCTGGAGTGAGCGCGGCGTTGATGGATTCTGTCAACTTACTTTTGAAGATTCTCTGCGGCCTATCGAACGATATTTCCCCTATCAGTTGCCACGCCATTGGGGGCAACTGGGGCCGATTGGCGTCAGTGCCGATCGGCGGGGTCAAGGCTACGGTGCAGCGCTACTCGACACAAGCCTGCGCCGCCTCTACAACAACGGCATTAACGGCTGCGTGATCGACTGGACAACCCACCTCGCGCTCTATGCCAAATTTGGCTTTACACCCTACCACGGGTATATCCAGCTAAAAAAACAGCGATGACTAAGAATCTGTTTGCAAAGGTCACATTGTCCGCCCTGGGCTAAAGCCACAGGGCTACTATAGCAAGGAAGGCCGGTTAACCGGCCTTGCGTTTATGCTAGACTGGTCGCTCAGCGCCAGGCGGTATCCCTTTTCAAACAGCTTCTAACATACGGGGGCAGGTAAGGACACTTATCCAGCATCCTCACCTGCCCCCACTAGTACACGACGGCGTAAATAGACCAATGGTAGTCCAGTGAGACAGTGAGACAGTAGGACAGTAGGACAGTAGGACAGTAGACAGCCACTGACTCACTGTCCTACTGAACTACTGTCTTACTCAGTGTCTGTCCAAAAATAAAATAGTGAATTTACGTGATGTTGCCCAAGTAAATCTGTCTAAAATCATCCATGTTATTCTTGGACAGACACTTAGGGTCTGTCCAAAAATAAAGTAGCTAATTTACGTGATGTTACCCGAGTAAATCTGTCTAAAATCATCTATGTTATTCTTGGACAGACACTTAGTCACTTTCAAAGAAATAAGTATCCAGTGCTTGCCAAACAAAATCATGCGTAGGGGCGGCCTCGCAACCGCCCCGCGTTTGGCTCGCTGCGAACGGGCGGCTGCAAGCCGCCCCTACTGGATACTTGATTCTTTGAAATGGCCTTAGGCCGCTCTGTACTAGTAGATCCCGGCGTCAATAAGGCACCCTACGTTTACCCTGATGTACACGAGTAAACGCGCCTTATTAACTGCCGTGGTATCTACGCCCAACTGTACTCGTCTGACTTATCCACTCATGTTACGCAATCTCACCTGGGAACGCCAGCATCCTGCTGGCCTGCCGCCAGGGACGGCGGCGTTCCCGATGCGTAACATGACTTATCAGTCTAACTCAACATCGATCTCTTCGGTTTCCTCTTCATCGAGCGATTCCAGATCGAAATCGAAGTCTTCATCCTCTTCATCACCGCCGCCGCCAACATTCAGGCCCAGTGGCTCCATCCCCAACTCGGCAACCCCAGACAACAATTCATTGGAATCCAAATCAGAGAAGTCCAGATCGCCCATCTCCAGTTCGTCATCATCCAACTCAATATCCAGGGTATCAGTTGGCTCATTAGACATCCGATTCTCTTGTGCTTCGCGCCGTGTATGAAAGCCTGTCCCAACGGGGATCAGTTTACCAATGATCACATTTTCTTTTAGACCGCGCAGTTCATCACGCTGACCTTTAATCGCCGCTTCGGTCAACACACGTGTTGTCTCTTGGAAGCTAGCCGCGGCCAGGAAACTTTCCGTGTTGAGCGCCGCCTTGGTCAAGCCCAGGACCACAGGCTCGGCCCGCGCTGGCTTGCCACCACGGGCAATGATCCCGTTATTGATATCATCCAGCTTGAAGCGATCCACCAACTCGCCCGGCAACAGATCCGAATCCCCCGTCGCCCGCACCATGACACGGCGCAGCAGTTGACGTAGCACAATCTCGATATGCTTATCGTGAATGCCTACACCCTGGCTGCGATAGACCTTCTGCACTTCGCCCAGCAGGTAGATCTGGCAAGCTTCACGGCCCTGAATCCGCAGAATATCCTTAGGATTCTTGGCACCTTCCGTCAACTGATAACCAGCTTGGACAAAGTCACCCTTGTCCACACGCAGCCGAGCATTGGCCGGAATTTCAACTTCCCAAACTTCGGTATCTTCACGGCGAATTGTTGCCACAACGGTGCCGTTGGGTCCCGCCTCAACAAAGACTTCGCCATCCATGGTGGCGGCGGCGACTTGTTCATCGCCCGAGGCACCATCAACTAGGCGGCCAAGCGGCGTATCTTCCTGCACGCGATCGCCATCTGCCACCAAAACTTCATAGCCAGCCGGGATCGTTACCTGTTGCCGCTTCAGATCCGTACGGCTCACCCGTAAGAAACGTACCTCACCTTCCCAAATAATGTCAGCCGTGCCATCAATTTCACTGATCACCGCTTCACCTTTGGGGTTGCGCGCTTCGAAAACCTCTTCGACACGAGGCAAACCTTGCGTAATGTCATCGGCACCGGCCACACCACCGGTATGGAAGGTGCGCAGCGTAAGCTGGGTACCCGGCTCCCCGATCGATTGGGCAGCAATAATACCTACCGCTTCACCCGTCTTGATCTCACCACCACGCGCCAGGTCTTCACCATAGCAGCGCTTGCAAAGTCCAAAGCGCGCTTCACAAGTCAATGGGTTGCGCACAAAGGCGCGCTTGATCTTATGGCGTTGAATCGCCGCCAACGCCGCTTCATTCAACAGTGCATCATCGGGCAAGACAAGCTCACCGGTCTCCGGATCACTGAGGGCACCACGCAGGTAGCGGCCTGTAATCCGTTCGGCAAAGCTTTGGCCCATCAAATCAGATTCAGCGGAATCGATCCAGATCCCCGTATTGGTTTTGCAATCATCCATGGTGATGATCACATCCTGGGCCACATCGACCAAGCGGCGGGTCAAGTAACCCGCATCGGCTGTGCGCAACGCGGTATCGGCCAGACCTTTACGCGCGCCATGTGTGCTCAAGAAGTATTCGAGCGCCGACAGACCTTCACGGAAGTTGGAACGAATGGGCAGCGGAATGATCCGGCCATTCGGGTCAGCCATCAAACCGCGCATACCAGCCAATTGGCGAATTGGGTTAATACCACCCTTGGTCGCGCCAGAGCGGGCCATAGCACCCAAGCCTTCAATCGGACTCAGCAGTTCCTTGACGGCCTCGGTCACTTCTTCTGTTGCACGCGTCCAAAGCTCTACCCGCTTGTTATAGAGCTCTTCCGCCGTGATCAGACCACGCCGGTATTGCTGCTCGGCACGTTCCTCTTCGGCAGAGGTGCGTTCTAAGATCGCGGCTTTGTTCTCTGGCACTTGAATGTCGCTCACTGCAATCGTAATCCCAGAGCGCGTGGCAAACTTAAAGCCCAGATCCTTAATATTATCGACCGTATCGGCAGTCACTTGGCGACCCAGATGCTTGTAGCAGCGTGCCACCACAGAATCGACGCCTTTGCGATCAAGCATTTCGTTGATAAACCAGATCTCAGGTGGCAACGAACGGTTAAAAATGATCCGTCCCACCGTCGTGCGGATCAAGCGTTCTTTGGGCCAGGAAGCGCCTAGCAGCCCTAGCTTGCGTAATCCTTCGCGTGTCTCATCCATGGCGGCCAGGTCAAAACCGGCAATTTCGTCCAACATCCGGCTTTCGCTATTGACGAAGAGATCCATGACCTTACCCACATCAGGCAACCCATGCTTGCGTAGCGCAGCAGCCACGGGTTCGCTCACTTCCAGGCTTTCGACAGGCATCGTGTCAAAGCGGGTCGTAAAACGTACCCAGATCGGGTGACGCAACTTTAGTTGCTTCATTTCATAGGCATATTCAGCGTCTTCCATGTTGGCAAAGAGCGGCAGTTTATACTTCTCGCCCACCGGCTCTTCCGCCGTCAGATAGTAGACCCCCATAACCATGTCTTTGGAAGGCCCCACAATGGGCTCGCCACTGCTCGGCTTCAGCAAGTTCTGCGTTGCCAACATCAAGTCGCGCGCTTCCTGCACAGCTGGTGCACTGAGCGGTACATGGACAGCCATCTGGTCGCCGTCAAAGTCAGCGTTAAAGGCACCACAGGTGAGTGGATGCAACTGAATGGCGCTACCTTCCACCAAGGTCACCTCAAAGGCTTGAATGCCCAGGCGGTGCAACGTTGGCGCACGATTTAACAGCACCGGACGATTATTGCAAATATCTTCCAAAACATCCCACACTTCAGCGCTCTGGCGATCCACCATGCGCTTGGCGCTCTTGATGTTATGGGCATAGTTAAACTCAACCAAGCGGCGCATGACAAAGGGCTTGAAGAGTTCAAGCGCCATCTTCTTGGGCAGACCGCACTGGTGCAACTTCAGGGTTGGGCCAATCACGATCACCGAACGACCAGAATAATCGACACGCTTACCCAATAGGTTGCGGCGGAAGCGACCTTGCTTGCCTTTGAGCATATCGCTCAAGCTCTTAAGCTTGCGCTTGCCACTGCGGCTCACCGCACGCCCGCGCCGACCATTATCGACCAAGCTGTCAACGGCTTCCTGCAACATACGCTTTTCGTTGCGCACGATCACATCTGGCGCGCCCAATTCCATCAAACGATGGAGGCGATTGTTGCGATTGATCACACGGCGATAGAGATCGTTGAGATCGCTTGTCGCAAACCGGCCACCGTCGAGCTGTACCATCGGGCGCAGATCGGGCGGGATCACAGGCAGGGCGGTGAGCACCATCCACTCGGGGCGGTTGCCACTCTTGCGGAAATTCTCGACGACGCGCAAGCATTTGGCCGCCTTCTTGCGACGCTGCTTGCTGCGCGTGGTGCGAATTTCTTTGCGTAATTCCTTGGCCATGCGATCCAGGTCAATTTTGGCCACAATGTCGCGCACCGCTTCGGCACCCATACCGCCAGTAAAGACGTTGCCCCAGCGATCCGCCAATTCGCGATAGCGATTTTCTGTCAGCAGTTGGCGCTCTTCCAGCGACTTGAGATCATCGAGATCGCGTTCCATCTGGCCGCGGATCTGATCCTGGCGGCTCTCGATTTCCTGGCGATACTGGTCGATCTGCGTACCCAATTCGCTGCGCGCATGTTCGCGGAAAGCGGCAATCTTATCGCGGATGTAGAGCTTTTCATCATCCGATTCGTTCTGCAAAGAGTTCAGCTTTTCCTGGATCACATCGTTGATCAGCATGTCATGATCGGCAGAGATCATTTCATTTTGCTGAATCACAATTTCTTCTGACCAGGAAAGCCGCTTATGTTCACTGGCCTTTTGCCCAATGCGATTCTTGAGCCAGGTCTGCAATGTCTGGGCTTCGGCAATCGCCTGGGAAGTTTGCTCGTTGATCCGCTCGTTGAGGCTGGTTACTTCTTTTTCTTCGTCTTGGTCCAGCTCGCTCAAACGCGCGTCCAGTTGCGTTTCCAGGGTCGTAATTTTGCCCTCGTGTTCCGCATCCACACGGCTCAGACGCATGGCAAGTTCACGTTCGTGGCGCTGAATGGCGCGGCTGCGCGCATCTTCATTGACGTTGGTAATGATATACTGGGCAAAGTAAAGTACACGCTCTAGGTGGCGTGGACTAATATTTAAGAGCAAACCGAGCCGGCTGGGCACGCCTTTGACATACCAAATGTGGCTGACGGGTGAGGCCAATTCAATATGGCCCATGCGCTCGCGGCGGACGCGGCTAGGGGCAACTTCGACACCACATTTGTCGCAGACAATGCCCTTATAACGGACACGCTTGTATTTACCACAAGCGCACTCCCAATCCTTCATCGGGCCAAAGATGCGCTCACAAAAGAGCCCATCCCGCTCGGGGCGCAGGGTGCGATAGTTGATCGTTTCCGGCTTTGTGACTTCCCCATAGCTCCATTCCCGAATCTGCTCTGGAGACGCGAGCGAAATGCGAATTGCATCAAAGTTTTTTACTTCCATAAGACGGTAAGTTCTCCTTTATTCAAGGACAGAATGCAAGATGAACGGATGAAGGATTACAAGCGAATCGAACAACTAGCAAGAAAACAGCTACTTTCTGGCGATCACTCGCTCAACTTGCCATCCAATCATGCTTCACCTTGTCACCTTGTCATTATTCACTCGTGCGGTTCATGGGACTCGGGATATTCAAGCTAAAGCCAAGCTTGGGCAGTCGATCTTCGGCATCTTCCTTGCCAAATTGAATAATCTCGTTCTTGTCATTGATGACTTCAACGGACAAAGCCAAACTTTGCAATTCCTTCACCAACACACGGAAACTTTCCGGCACGCCCGGGCTCTGAATTTCTTCACCCTTGACGATCGCCTCATAGGTCTTGACACGGCCACTCACATCATCCGACTTGACAGTCAACATCTCTTGCAGGATATGGGCCGCGCCATAGGCTTCCAGCGCCCAGACTTCCATCTCGCCAAAGCGTTGACCACCAAACTGCGCTTTACCGCCCAACGGTTGTTGGGTGACCAAGCTGTAGGGTCCAGTGCTCCGCGCATGGACTTTATCTTCGACCAAGTGATGCAACTTGAGCATCTGCACAACGCCAATCGTCACGGGTGAATCATAGGCATCACCAGTTTTGCCATCATAGAGGCGCTGCTTGCCGGTTGTCGGCAGCGGCCAGCCAATTTGGTGGCTATAGGCCTGCGCCGCTTCTTTTAATTTTGGCCCAGTCAATTCGCCCGGGTCGCCACCGTGATGCAACATCCATTCACGCAATGCAATGGCGCACGTCTGGTGATTGGCTTCCGTGGTTGTGCGATGGGTGCCATAGTTGGCCGGCAATACATCGACCTGCTCGTAGCCTTTCTCGGTCACCCATTGTTGTAAACAGGCACGGCGGGCATAGGTTTCATCTTCGTAAATGCGTTCAGCATCATAGCCCAGCGGCTCTAGCCACTCAAGCAAATAGACACGACGGGCATCGGCATCATCAACAAGTTGGTTAGAATCAACCCCAGCCGCATTCATCATGTCCCAAGCCCGCTTGGCGACATCGGCCCAAGCCAATTCGATCAGCCAACTGCGCGCCAACTCAGACTCAATTTCATCTTCCTTGGCCCCATCAAAAACCGGGGTCTCGGCCCAGAAACCCAGACGGCTGGCAGCCCAACCCAAATGGCATTCGAGAATCTGACCGATGTTCATACGGCCAGGCACACCCAGCGGATTCAAAATAATATCGACGGGTGTGCCATCTTCCATGAAGGGCATATCTTCCACTGGCACCACTTTGGAGATAACACCTTTGTTGCCATGCCGACCGGCCATCTTATCGCCTTCAGTCAGGCGACGGCGCTGGGCAATGCTGACAGTGACAATCTTTTCGACGCCAGCTGCCATATCGCGATGTTCGTCGCGATCAAAGACCTTAACATCGACCACTTTGCCACGTTCACCGTGAGGCAGGCGCAATGAACTATCCTTGACCTCGCGCGCTTTTTCGCCAAAAATGGCACGCAAGAGTTTTTCTTCGGGCGTAAGTTCGGTTTCACCTTTGGGTGTGATCTTACCGACGAGAATATCGCCGGGCACAACCTCGGCACCGATGCGAATAATGCCATCTTCATCCAGATCCTTGAGCGCGTCTTCACCCACATTGGGGATGTCGCGCGTGATCTCTTCGGGCCCAAGCTTGGTTTCGCGAGCGTCTGTCTCATATTTCTCAATATGAATGGAGGTGTATTTGTCGTCCTGCACCAAGCGTTCGCTCACCAGGATGGCATCTTCAAAGTTGCCACCTTCCCAACTCATGTAGGCAACCACGACGTTCTGGCCCAGGGCCAACTCGCCACCTTGGGTGCTGGAACTGTCGCCCAAGACTGCGCCTTTTTCGACATAATCGCCTTTAAAGATGATCGGGCGCTGGTCGATACAGGTGCTCTGGTTGCTGCGGTTGTATTTGCGCAAGTGATAGACACGGCGCGAGCCATCGGCTTCTTGGATAATAATTTCATCACTGGTCGCGCTGACCACTTCGCCGGGGTTCTTGGCAATGATCACCTGGCCGGAATCAATCGCGGCCTGATATTCCATGCCGGTGCCCACCACTGGCGCATCTGGCTTCACCAGCGGCACAGCTTGCCGTTGCATATTGGAACCCATCAAGGCGCGGTTGGCGTCGTCATGTTCCAAAAACGGAATTAACGCCGCCGAAACACCGACGATCTGCTTCGGTGAAATATCCATATAGCGCAAGCGCTCGGCCTGTTCAAAGAGAAAATCCTCGGCATGATGGGCAGACGGGCGCAGATTTTGGAATTCGCCAATCGCATTTAGTTGCGAAGAAGCCTGGGCAATCGACGCCTGTTCATCCTCATCAGCCGTCAAATAGACCACATCGCGGCTGGCATAGGTTTTCACGCGCACGCTGGTCAGGCCGGATACCTGCACGATCTTCTCGGCCATCGCCTGGTCAACGATCATACCTTTGTCAGCAATTACATCGCCGGTTGTCGCATCAGTAATATCCGCATTTAGCGTGCGTCCAAGCAATTCGGCAACCACCAGCGGCGCATCATTATAAACACGACGATAAGGTGTTTCGATAAAGCCGAATTCATTCACGCGGGCAAATGAGGCCATCGAGCCGATCAAACCAATGTTCGGACCTTCGGGCGTTTCAATCGGGCAGATACGGCCATAGTGGCTAAAATGTACGTCGCGCACATCAAAGCCGGCACGCTCACGGCGCAGGCCACCAGGGCCAAGCGCGCTCAACCGGCGCTTATGGGTCAATTCGGCCAACGGGTTGGTCTGATCCATAAATTGGCTCAATTGACTGCCGCCAAAGAATTCACGCGTCGCCGCGACTACCGGGCGAATGTTGATCAAGCTCAGGGGTGTGATCTGATCGGGATCGCGAATTGACATGCGTTCGCGCACCACACGCTCCATGCGCAATAGGCCAATGCGCAACTGATTCTGGATCAATTCACCCACCGTTTTAATCCGACGATTGCCCAGGTGATCAATATCATCGGGCCGACCTTCGCCGTTGTTAATCTGCATAATCCGGCGGATCACGGCAACCAAATCTTCATTGGTCAAAATCCGCATTTCTAGGGGTTTATTGACCGACAGACGGCGGTTGACTTTGTAGCGGCCCACTTTGCCCAGGTCATAGCGGCGCGAGGCAAAGAAGAGATTTTGCACAAAGCTCTTGGCATTGTCCAAAGTAGGCGGATCACCTGGGCGCAGCTTCTTGTAAAATTCTAGCAAAGCGTCGTCAACGCCTTTTTGGCTATTGTCCGTTGGATTGGCGGTTGGGTCACGCTCCAAGGTCGATTCAATATAGGGGTGATCCACATTGTCGTCCACATCCGTAAAGAGTGCTCGGATTTCTTCATCCGAGCCATAACCGATGGCACGCAGGAGAATACTGACCGGCAACTTGCGTTTGCGGTCCACCTTGACGCTGATGATATCGCGCTTGCTGGTTTCAAATTCCAACCAAGCCCCGCGGCTCGGAATCAATTTGGCACCGGCCAACTCGCGCCCGGTGCTGCGGTCTTCATCTACGGTGAAATAAACGCCGGGCGAACGGATCAACTGACTGACCACCACGCGCTCGCTGCCATTGATAATAAAGGTGGCAGATTCAGTCATCAAGGGAAAATCGCCCATGAAGACTTCTTGTTCACTGATCTCACCCGTATCGCGATTGACAAGCTTAATTTTCACCCAGAGTGGCGCCGAAAAGGTAATGTCGCGTTCACGACATTCATCTTCTGGATATTTGGGTTCGCCGAAGTAAAAATCGCCAAAGTGCAGTTCCAAATTTTTGTTAAAACTGACAATGGGCGAAATTTCATCAAATAGCTCACGCAAGCCTTCGGTTTTGAACCATTCAAAGCTACGCAGTTGCACCTCAGTGAGACGCGGCAGTTCAAGGATCGTCGGTGTTCGAGCATACGATTTACGTTCTGTCCGTACACCTCGCTTGGGGGTGGTAGCGCCATTTTTAGTCGAAATCATCTGGCCTTCGCTCCTCACACTAAAGTTTCGATTCCCTATAAGAAAAATTTGTCCCAGCCTGTTGATAGAGGTGTGGGACAAATTTTTTTGGAAATCAAAATTACCAATAAACTAGGCAAAACGACAATAAGACACCATCGCAACGAGTATTGGCTACATTGCCAGCTACTCCCTACGGTTGGTGTCTTTGCAATTGTACTGAACTGTTTTTTTCTGCAACAGCAATCCCCAAATATCTATGCCTAAAAGAAATGAGGAAAATAAAACCTAACTTTGTGACCTGATCCAATAAAAAATCAGGCCATCGCCACGGAAACGCTATCCCTACGCTATCCCTACGTAATATTGCGTAGTTATTTTCTCCGCATGAAAACCTGTCGTCCTACAAAATCTATGGTTTAACCACAGTGCCAAATCTGCTGCAGACAAGACATTCAATCACTAAACTAGTAGATGATATCACAGGTTGTTATACTTGTCAAGCTTATCCCAACACATTTCGCATTATTATTCGGCTTTTTAGCGATAATCTCCAGAAAATCCCAATAAGCCTTACGAAATGGGGGGTTTGAGCCGAACATTGTTTAGGGATGTCTGAAACAATTAGACTACAAAAATTTTGCATTTTCTGTAAGGTTTATCCCTAAATATCCCAAATCCGCCGAAGTAGCTACTAGACAAACTAAAATAAATTGAATATACTGTGGGAGAGAGTGGAGCAATGTGGGAGAAAAGGGAAC
>DAOTTR010000510.1:0-8555 GCA_034437715.1 Caldilineaceae bacterium | reverse complement strand
CATGGTAAAAATAGGGTACCTTATTTACGCCGGGATCTACTAGTACAGTTGGGCGTAGATACCACGGCAGTTAATAAGGCACGTTACTCGTGTACATCATGGTAAAAATAGGGTACCTTATTTACGCCGGGATCTACTAGCGCGTTAGGGTCTCGCAGACCCTAACGCGCTGGAACATCGCTATTCCCCACGCTGGGCAATCTGTTCGAGCACAGCCCGCGCCAACAGGGCATCATCTTTGGCGCGGTGGCTGTTGGGGATGGGTAAGTTAAAGCGTTGACGGGCCTTTTCCAGGCTTTGCCAACGATAGCCATTGCGCTGCACATCCCAGTCGCCATAAAATTGAGCGTAGAGCAGCATAATACAAAACGGCTCGATCTGCATTTGTGGCCAGAGCAAGCCCTGCTGCTGATGAGTCTGCCGGATCAGGCGCATGTCAAAATCGGCGTTGTAAATGCCAATCCGCTGACTTGCGAGGGTCGCTTCCACTTGGGGCCAGAGTTCGCTCCACATGGGCGCTTTGGCTACCATGGCGTTGCTAATGCCATGAATCTGGGTGGATTCGGCTGGAATGGGCAGGCGCGGGCGCACGAGTGAATTTAACAGCACTTCGCCCTTGTGGTCGAGAAGGCAAATTTCAATCACCTCGGCGGTGGAGCGTACACCCGTTGTTTCGGTGTCTAGAAAAAGCGGCTGCGCCAATAACAATTGCCGAGCCTGTTGCTGGGCGCGCTGGCGCATCTCTGGTTGATTATCGAGCAGTAGCATTATGCTTATTCCGATGACATACGGATTGGTTATTGTTCTATTATCGACAAGCGCTTGTCTCCTGTCAAAAGTTCGCGCATCGATTAACTGTCCCAGTCTAGCTTTTGGCATAATACACTGTAACGGAAGTTTTGATCCGTAGTAAAGACTTAAGTCTTTACTACGGGGGTAGGCGGTGTTTGTAGGTCACGTTTGTAACGTGACAGGCTCGTTCCATGCCGCCGTGTGCTTTGTAACCAGACAAGCATCGTTGTGCAAGGCTTTGCAATTATGAAGGATCTACAAATGATGAAGCGTCCTCTCCTGGCAATTACCCAGGGCGACCCGGCTGGCATCGGGCCAGAGGTGATTGTGAAAGCATTGAACCATGCCGCTGTCTACGCGCAGTGCCGTCCTCTTATCATCGGTGACCGGCGCATCTTGGCACGCGCCCTGGCGTGGACTGGGCTGGCGCTCGCTTTTGATGTGGTCAGCGATCCAAGTCAAGGCCAATACCAGCCGGGCATGATCACCTTGCTCGATCTCCAGAACGCTGATCCCGCCGCCATCCCACCTGGCCAGATGAACCCAGCCGCAGGCCGCGCCGCAGTCGAATATGTCTTCCGCGCCTGTGATATGACGCTGGCGGGCGCGACCGACGCCGTGGTGACGGCCCCGCTCAACAAGGAAGCGATGAATTTGGCTGGCTATCACTATGCTGGCCACACCGAATTGTTGACCGACCGCACCGGTGCCGAGCGCGTTAGCATGTTGCTGACCGGCCCCCAATTACGCGTAGTGCATGTAAGTACCCATGTGGCGCTGGATGAAGCGATCCGCCGTGTGACGCAGAAACGCGTCGAAGAGGTCATCGATCTCGCCCAATCCTCTTGTCAGGCGTTGGGCATTGCCGCGCCGCGCATTGCCATCGCCGGGTTGAATCCGCACGCCAGCGAAGGTGGCCTTTTTGGCGATCAGGAAGAACGCGAGATTCTGCCCGCCATCCAACGCGCCCGTGCCCGCGGGCTGAATGTCACCGATCCGCAGCCACCAGATACAGTCTTTTTGCGCGCGGTGAAAGGCCATTATGATATTGTCGTCGCCATGTACCATGACCAAGGGCATATTCCCATGAAATTGCTGGCCTTTGATAGCGGCGTCAATGTGAGTATCGGCCTGCCGATCATTCGCACCTCGGTCGATCATGGCACAGCCTTCGACATTGCTGGCACGGGCAAGGCACGCGAAGAAAGTATGCTCGAGGCGATCAAGGTGGCTGTGCAAATGGCCCATGCTAAATCACAACTACGCTACTAATGGACAAACCATTTAAAAGTCATACTAATAAACTCGATAATACACGAGACGCTATCTATGACTTTTAAGGGTTTTATCTATAAGTAGTAAAGACTTCAGTCTTGGCTTTTTCAAATGGCCCAAAGACTGAAGTCTTTACTACTTGAGGCTTTTAGCTTGTCATGAATCCAGAGCAGTACACTTTTTCAGTATAAACTCAGTGTAAATCCCTCTGCTCTGATCATTCATATTTCTGATCCAATCATCAACTGGAGGAACCAAGCCTGATGAAAATCACCAATATCACCGTCCAAAGCTTCCGCTATCTCTCCGATACTGTGCGCGATTCGGAAGGTCACGGCCACCCTGCACCCCCAGGCACGCCACCACACGACGCGCGCCAAACACTGGTGACGATCCATACCGACGAAGGCGTCAAGGGCTATGCCTTTGGTTCCATGCCCAAGAGTACGCTCGAAGGGTTGATCAAACCGATCTTGATCGGCCAAGATCCCCACTATCGCGAAAAGATCTGGCATGCGCTCAAGGAACGCCAGCGGCTCAACTTGGCGGCGCTCAATGACAAACACATGACCGTCATCGACTTGGCGCTGTGGGATCTGGCGGGCCGCGCCGTGGGCTTGCCCGTGCATAAGTTGATCGGTGCTACGCGCGACAAGGTGCCCGCCTATGCCAGCACCATGTGTGGCGACGATCTGCCTGGTGGGCTTGCCACACCCGAGGATTATGCCAACTTTGCAATCTGGTGTGTCAAAGAGCGCGGCTATCCCTCGTTCAAGCTACACACCTTGCAACCGCCCTACGCCGGCGCGCCCAGCGTCAAAGGTGATCTGGCCGCTTGTGCCGCCGTGCGCGAAGCGGTCGGCCCCGATGTGCCGCTGATGCTCGATCCGTTTCACTATTACAGCCGCGAAGAGGCGCTTGCTCTTGCGCGTGGCCTAGAGAAACTCGATTATTATTGGATGGAAGAGCCCATGGACGAACACAGCATGTCCTCCTATGTCTGGCTGTGTGAGAATACGCTGCTGCCGATCTGTGGCCCTGAGACCGCCGAAGGCAAGATGTATACGCGCGCCGAGTGGATCAAAGCTGGCGCGTGTGATCTGGTGCGCGGTGGCGTGGGCGATCTGGGAGGGATTACGCCGCTGCTCAAGGTGGCCCATCTGGCCGAATCATTTGGGATGCGCATGGAAGTGCATGGCGGTGGGCCGGGCAATCTGCATGTGCTCTGCGCCATGGGCTTCCCCGGCGAATTTTATGAACGCGGTCTGCTCCATCCCTTTGTGGATTATGAAAAGCCCAAGCCTTGGCTCAATAAGCTCGATGATCCGATGGATGATCAAGGCTTTGTCCATGTCTCGCCAGATCCCGGCTTGGGGCAGGATATCAATTTTGATTATATTGAAGGGAATGTCGTCGAGCACTATTAGACGCGGCTAGACCATAAGGCTATTCCCAAAAAATAATGATCCAGTACGGGCATGAGGTGTGGCGGGATAAAACAATGGGTGTACACAAGGTCTCTTGTCGCCACACCTCGTGCCCCTACGTGAATTGGATCATTTAAATCTTGAAATAGCCTAAGGGTCTCGCAGACCCTTAGGGTCTTCTACAGCGCCAGCACACGCGCCCAAATGGTCGGATCGACGGGAATGCCGTTGGCTAAGTTGTTGGTGCGGGTTTGGCTGGCGCGTTCGCCTGGGTAGAGCACTTCACTGTCGGCATCAACCGGCGTGGCGGTGTGCAGATCAGCGATCACCCCCTCGACGGCTTGGTTGACGAACGCGGCGCCCCCAGCCTGCGTCACATCGAACGCGATAAAGACTTGCGATACGCCATATTCGGTCACCTGCTGGCCGATCTGATAGGTCGCCAGCCCGCCGGATAGCAAAACTGCTACCAGATCCAACAGCATGGCCAAGCCGGAACCTTTCCAGTAGCCAATCGGCAAGGCGCGGTTGGCGGCCAGGATCGCACTGGGATCTTGGGTAAGATTGCCTGCCGCATCATAGCCCCCAGGAACAGGTAACGCATGGCCGGCGCGCGCGGCTGTTTCCATGCGCCCAAACGAAAACTGGCTCATCGCCATATCCAACACAACCGGACCATCGTCCCGCGGCACCGCCAACACTAGCGGATTGTTGCCCACATGACAATCGGTTGCCCCCCACGCTGGTACATTGGGCTTGGTATTGGTCCAACTGAGCAGCGCAAAGCCAGCTTGCGCCGCCTGCCATCCATAGTAGCCACCGCGCATCCAGTGATTGGTGTTGCGCAAGCCAACACAGCCAATGCCATGCGTTTTTGCCAGTGCCATGGCACGCTCGGTGCAGGCGTAGGCATTGAGCGGCCCCACGCCCAACCCACCATCCCACTGCTCCCACGCACCCAAGCCCGCCACCTGTTCACACATAGCGTTGGGATCGACATAGCCTTTGTGGATAAACTCAATCAAGCCGGGAAAGCGATTGAGCCCATGCGAGGCCACGCCGACCAAGCTGTTTTCGGCGAAAATTGTGGCACAGCGCGCCGCACGCTCCGGGGTAAGGCCATTTTTATGCAGAACGCGGGCAAATTCCTGTTGCAACTGTGCATAGGCAATACGCATGGCTTGGCTCACATTCTTTCTGGGTTTTGGGCGCGCAGCGCAGGCAAGACTTTTTCGCCGAGCAATCGCAAACCACTTTGGGGTGTCAGGCCGTGGGGCGTGCCAAACTCGACGCGGTTAGCGCCTGCGTCAAAAAGCGATTGGGCATGCTCGGCTACTTCGGCCGGCGTGCCTGCGAAAGCAAAGCGTTTGAGCAGATCGTCCGAGATCAAGGCGGCAGCCCCGGCAAAGTCATAGCGGTCGGCGGCGGTGCGCAAGCGCTGAAGCAATTCTGGATCAAGGTTGACGGTCGGATCGAGCGCCGCAACAACGGGTAAATAGAGCGCCACTTCGCGCTTACCATGTTGGCGTGCGGCGTTGCCATCTTCGTCCACGACACAGACTGCGCCGATGACAATCTCCGTTATTTTTTGATTGGGCTTTTCGGCTGTCTGCAAAAGCTGGCGAAAATGGGGAATCACATCCGGGTTGGCGCTGCCACCAATTTTGATCTCGTCGATCAACCCGGCACAGGCACGAATGGTAGACGCGCCCCACGATCCTAGCAAAAAGGGAATCTCTGGGCGCAGAATCGACCAGCGCAACGAGTCGCCCCCGGCTAGCGGAAAAATCTCGCCGGGATAGGGTTCTTTGGCTTGGCGCAATAGATGGCGCACACAAGTGAAGGCTTCGCGCAGTGCGGTGACTGGGCGTGCTGGCTCGACGCCCACAAAATCAAGCCAACTGCCGCGTGCCAAGCCTAGATAGGCGCGTCCATTAGATGCTTCGTCGATCAAGGCAATGTTGCCGGCAATGTTCACGGGGTGACAGGTAAAGGGATTGACCGCGGCCACCCCAATCTGTACGCGTTGTGTGGCTTTGGCAACTTCTAGCAGTGGCAGCCAGGCCGGTTGATAGAGCATGTCATTGTAGACAGTGACGCCATCAAAGCCATAATTTTCTGCCGCCGCGGCCAAGGGGCCATAGGCGTTGAGCGGTTTGTCCGTCTGAAAAGCAATCGAGAGCGTCTGCATAGGTAGATGTCTGTTTCACCGCCTCAGGGTCTCACAGACCCTGAGGCGGTCGTCATGTACGATCAGAAATAACGGCGCGCTTTGCGGGCAGTGATCAGTTCCGTATTCATGCCGACCCAGTGCAAGCTGCCATTGTAGCGGCCATGCTCGATTTTGACACAGCGATCGACGACCACTTCCAAGCCGGCTTCTTCGGCCAGCTTGGCGGCTTCCAGGTTGATCACATGCAGTTGCATCCAGACCGCTTTGGCTTTGATTGCAATCGCCTGTTGCACGATCTCCACACAAGCTGCCGGTGGGCGGAAAATATCGACCAGATCAACAGGTTCGGGCACACTGAGCAGATCGGGGTAAGCTGTTTCGCCCAGAATTTCGGTGGCGGTCGGGTTCACCGGAATAATGCGGTAGCCTTCATACTTCAGGTAGGAGCCGACAAAATAGCTAGGCCGCTGCGGGTCCTTGGAAAGCCCCACAATCGCAATCGTGCGCGTGTCGGCCAGGATGCGGCGGATGCGCATAGGGTCTTGGTATTTCGCTTGCAGTTCCGGCGGCAACGCCGAATTCATGCGGATATCGCAGACAAGGCCTGATCCAGGTCCCATAATAAATCCTCCAATGTTTCAAGGCCGATTGACAGACGAATCATCTCTGGACCCACGCCCCCGGCGCGCAGATCTTCGTCAGAAAGTTGTTGATGGGTGGTCGATGCCGGATGGATGACCAAACTGCGCGCATCACCGACATTGGCCAGGTGGGAAAAGAGGTGGAGTGCTTCGATAAATTGTTGCCCAGCCAAGCGCGGATTGTCCGACTTCAGGCCAAAGGTGAAAACCGCACCTGGCCCCTTGGGTGTATATTTTTGCGCCAGATCATAATAGGGATTGTCGGGCAGACCGGCATAGGAAACCCAGGCAACCTGTGGATGATCGTGGAGAAATTTAGCAATATTATGCGCGTTGGAGACATGGCGATCCATACGCACCGACAGCGTTTCCAAGCCCTGAATCAGCATAAAGGCATTAAAGGGCGAAAGGCAGCCGCCAGTGTCGCGTAGCGTTTCGGCACGCGCTTTCATCAGAAAGCCATAATGGCCAAAGGTTTCGTAGAACTTGAGATCATGGTACGAGGGCGACGGATCGGCAATCGTGCCGAAGCGGCTGTAGTCAAACTTGCCCGATTCGACAATCGCACCGGCAATCGACGTGCCGTGGCCGCCGATAAACTTGGTGGCCGAGTGGATCACAATATCTGCGCCAAAGTCAATTGGGCGACACAGATAGGGCGTGGCAAAGGTGTTGTCCACAATCAGCGGAATGCGCTTGCTGTGGGCCAGATCGGCTAGCGCGCTAATGTCCAGGATGCTGCCGCGCGGGTTGCCGATCGTCTCGCCATAGAGGGCGCGCGTCTTGGCTGTAATCGCTGCCGCCCAATTTTCGATATTGCTGGGCTCGACAAAATGTACCTTGACCGACAGCTTTTTAAAGGTGTGGGTGAATTGGGTCACCGTGCCGCCATAGAGATGGGCCGAGGCGACTACTTCGTCGCCGGGCTCCAAGAGCGTCATCATGGTGATGAACTGGGCGGCCATGCCGCTGGCCGTGGCAACCGCACCGGTGCCATTTTCCAGCGAGGCAAGGCGCTCTTCAAAGACGGCATTGGTGGGGTTGTTGATGCGGGTGTAGATATTGCCATACTGTTTTAGCTCAAAAAGTTGGGCGGCATAGTCGGTGTTGTCAAAAACATAGGAGGTAGTTTGATAAATCGGGACGGCACGGGCGCCGGTCACGGCATCGGGGATATGACCGGCATGCAACATACGTGTCTCAAAACCAAATTGACGTTTGTCGTTTTGCATAAGGGTTGGTTCCAAAGCTTGATGAAAATCTTTGTAAAAATATAGAGTCCGCTTCGGCTACGTATTATATACTGCAACGTCGCCAGATGAGAACACGATAATGCGCAAACAGCTTTTTTAACTGTGGGGAGCGCTGTATACGTAGCTTGCGGCAATGCCTAGGAGTGAGTTTTTGGGGAATGAAAATGGGGAATTCGGTGCGATTGGCGTCGTCGTACTGATCGATGACCGTTACAGCCTTCCGCAATTTGCATGGCTCCAGCAAAGGCGCTGTGGCAAATTGCGGAAGGCTGTCAGGGAACGTAGAGATGAATGTCTAGCGAGCGATCAGCGGCAGATGGACGTGTGCCACTGTGCCCATCGCAAACTCGGTCAGATGAGTAATCTGTACGGTCATGCGGTTGTTGGCCGGATCACGGGCGATAACGGTGATCCCTTATTCGGCCCAAGTGCTATGCGTCACATCGTAGAACAAGAGCGTAAGCGTGTTCTCATCGATCCCCGCCACATCGCTATCCGTATAGTCGATGACGAGGGTGACGGGCTGCTGGAAGGTAAAGCCGGTCATCGCATTGTTATTGCGATAGGCCGTCAAGGTAAAGGTGCGTCCCGCGAATTGGAAGGCCCCTGGCTGTGACAGCGCGCCCTGGTCATCGTATAGGAAGGCTGTCGTCTGATCGACTGCGCCTGCCGGAATCTGCACGGCCACTCCACCGCCGCTTGGGTCGCTGTAGGTTAGCGTGGCTGGCTGTCCAGGCTCGGCCACCGTGATGGCATCGACGGCAGGCAACGTCGGCGTCGCAGTAGGCGTGCCTGGGATCGCTGTCGCGCTCGGTGTCGCGGTCGGGGTGGCGGTAGGCGGCGTCCCAGGGATGGTCGTGCTGGTCGGCGTGGGCGTAACCGTCGGCGGCGTGGGTGTCAGGGTGCCTGTTTGCTGCTCGATCACAAGTGGGCCACTGTTGCGGTCCGATTGGGTCGAGAGGGTGTAGCCGCCATAGGTGCAGCCATTTGTCTG
>DAOTTR010000509.1:0-17837 GCA_034437715.1 Caldilineaceae bacterium | reverse complement strand
ATCCAGCGCTTGCCCAACAAAATCATGCGTAGGGGCGGCCGCGCCGCCGCCCCGCGTTTGGCTCGCTGCGAACGGGCGGCGGCAAGCCGCCCCTACTGGATACTTATTTCTTTGCAATGGCCTTAGCGATCCAACCAAACCGTCTCGAAGCGGCCAAATTTCGACCACAGACGTTGATCAATCGCAATGCCTTTGACGGAAGTGCTGGCCATCACCGAGTGGGCACAGAAGCCGATCAGGAAGAAGGGTGGGTTTTCGTCCAGCATATCCAGCCCACGGTTGATGATCGCTTGGCGATTGGCCGTGTCAAGCTCGCCAGCCAACTCGTCCAGCAGGGCATCAAAGTCGGGATTGGCATATTGTGACCAGTTCTGCGAAGCGCCGGTGCGCAAATAGCTGTTCCACATGGGATAGGGATCCAAGATCGACGATGCATAGATATCGGCTTTGAAGAGATCAAAGTCCCCGTTTTTGAGGACTTCTGGTGTCAGCGCGCGTTCGACCACTTTGATTTCGCCCACAATGTTCAGGCTGGTGCGCAGCAACTCGGCAAAGGCGGGCACGGCCACTTCCGACGACGAGGCTTCGGTCCACGCGGTGAAGGTCGTTTCAAAACCGTCGGGATAGCCAGCTTCAGCCAATAGGCGTTTGGCTTCTTCAATATCTGCGGTTTTGTCGGGGCGGTAGCCAGGCATGGTCAAGAGTTCTTCGCGCGGGGTGGCATAGGGGCTGGCCGACGGCAACCAACGGGTGACGAAGGCGGGTTCCCAGACCGGCGCAAAGGTATCGATCAGCGACTGGCGATCAACCGCCAGGTGAATCGCACGGCGCACGCGTGGATCATCCAACGGTGCCTTGGTATTGTTAATCGCGACCATGTGCGAATTCAGACAAGCTGCACGCGCCGTCACAAATTCTTCACGCGTCGCACCTTCGTTCCAGGTATCGACCGATACATTAAAGGAGAGATCGGCTTGACCGGTCAAGACAGCCGTGCCACGGTCGGCCCATGCCGCGACATGTTGTAATTCAATGCCGTCGATGTAGGGCAGTTCCGGATTCCAATAGTCCGCGTTGGCTTCTAGCACGATCTTTTCGCCAGGAATAAACTCGACAAATTTAAAGGGGCCCGTGCCGCTAGGCACTGTCACTGTGCGGAGATCAAAGTTGTTGGCTTCTAGTTCCTTTTGCGAATAGATCACCGCGCCGTCACCCGCCACGATTTCTAGGAAAAAGGGAGTTGCCTTGGACAGGGTAAAGACGACAGTCATGTCATCGGGCGCACTGACCTCCTGTACCATAGCCAGTTCTTCACGCAGCCCACCAATTGCAATGTTCTCTGGCGGATTCACAATGCGCTCAAAGGTTGCCACCACATCTGCCGAAGTAAAAGGTTCACCATTGTGAAACGTGACCCCTGCGCGCAGATGAAATGTGTAGGTGATCTTGTCCTCGGAGACTTCCCAGGAAGTAGCCAACGCCGGCACAATTGTGCGATAGCCATCCATCAAATTCCACATGATCAGACCATCATAGATCATGCCACAGCCCGCACAGCCGCCACCTTGATGAATATCAAAGTGGGTTGGGTTGGCCCCCCACGCCGTCTTTAAGATGCCACCGCGCTTGGGATTTTCTTCGGGCGCTTTCATCAGCCAATCTGGGCCTACAATGCTGGTTGTATCGCTTGCCGCCATGTCTATCGGCGCAGGCGCTTCTACCGGCGCAATCGGCGCAGCCGGTGTGGCGCAGCCAGCGATAATCACCGACAGCAAAACAAGAATCCACAATCCTCGCTTCATGAATCTTTCCTCCTCGATTTCTTGGGTTCGATTTCTTGGGCCTGATTTATTTGGTTTTTCTTTTTGGTAGGGAGAGACAGCCTGGGTCGGCCCGGAGCAAAAATACAATGGTCGCATTTTCGCTCCGGTGTGTCAGTCTAAACGAAGGCTGGGGAGTTGTCAAGTCAAATTTGGCCATTGGTCATTGGGCGATTCGTCAATTGGGCGTGTGGTCATTGGGCGATTCGTCAATTGGTCTTTGCTGCCCGTATTTTCTTTTCCTCTGCATATCTGTGAATAGCCACTCAACCACACGACCACTCAACCACACGACCACTCAACCACTCAACCACTCAACCACTCAACCACACGACCACTCAACCACACGACCACACGACCACACGACCAATGACAATCTCTCTATCTCCAATTCTGCGTTGTTGCCTGTTGCTTGGTATAATTGAAAAACGTATCCATTCCTGTGAAATGTAGCAACGCAATTTACCACGCTGAAATCACCACCATGAAATTCGGACTCTACTTTCTGATGGCTCTGGGCAACATGGTCCAGCATAAGCTACGCACCTTGTTAACCTTGCTCGGTTTGATCGTTGGCATCTCCTCGGTTTTGGTGATGACCGGCATTGGGCGCGGCTTTGGCGAAAGTACGGAGGAGCAGTTAGCCACCCTCTTGCCCAACAAGATTACGCTGCGCCAGGGCTATAGCCCCGACACCGCACCAGTGATGCTCACCTTGCGCGAGGTCGATCTGTTGCAAAGCATGATTGGCCGCGCCGCCATCAGCGCAGTTGCGCCCAGTAAACAACTGTGGGATCTGGCGATCAAAGGGGTCGATCCCAACATGCAGCCAGCCATGGTAACCGCGACAAGCGCTGATTATCCGCAAATGAAGAAGTTTATCTTTAGTCGAGGCCGCTTCTTTAGCGCTGCAGAAGAACGGGAAAGTGCTTTTGTGGCGGTGATCAATCAGGGTATGTTTGATCTGCTGAAACAGACTGGTCAGCGCGATCTTTCGGTGCTGACGATTGACAATAAACCCTTTCGCATTGTAGGTGTCACCCAAGCCGATGAAGGCATGTTTTCGTTTGGCATACCAGAAGCCTACATTCCCATCAGCTTATTGCAGCGCTATCTCTCTTCCCAGAGCATACAAATTGAAAATGGTGCCCTGGCCGTCGATGAGATCAACGTGTTGGCCGTGGATGTCGAACGCTTGGAACCCGCCAAACGAGACATCGAGCGTATTTTGCGTTTGCGTTATGGGCTGCGCGCCGAGCAGATGAATAACTTTGACCTTTCGGTAGAAGGGGATATTTTGGGCTTTGCCCAAGATTTTAGCAACGGGTTTACTCTCGTGCTGGGCGGCATTGGCGCGGTGGCATTGATCGTGGGCGGCATTGGCATTATGAATATCCTGCTGGCTGGCGTGAGCGAGCGCACGCGTGAGATCGGCTTGCGTAAGGCGATTGGGGCCAGCAATCGTGACATTCTGTTTCAATTCCTCTTTGAAGCGATCACCATTTGCTTGGTCGGTGGCCTCTTGGGAGTCGGTGTCAGCTATGGTATCGGTTCGATCATCAACGCGTTCGCCGGCGAGGGCTCGATGGTTGGCTTGCATGTCGTCATTGACCTGCGCTCGGTTTTTATTGCCGCCGGTAGCAGCATTGCCTGTGGCGTCATCTTTGGCCTCTACCCTGCCCTCCGCGCCATGCGTCTGAATCCGATCCAGGCCCTGCGCTATGAATAAACCGTGAGTTTCTATGCGACGAAGACGACGTTGGCTTTGGTGGTTACTCGGTATGCTCGCGCTGCTTGGGGCGCTCTACGGGCTCAATCTGCGCTTCCTCTGGTTTCCCTTACCCTGGCAAACCGGTTCCCAGGAAATTTTCCTCGAAGGCCAGCCGCCCGGCATGCCCATGATCGAAAGTTCACCTGTCCAGCGCGCCGCCGATTTTATTCCCGATCTCACCGTGAGCGGCAAGCTCGAATTTCGCACCCTCTATGAAGTCAAAGCGCCCTTTGACGAAAATATTGCGGCGGTCTATGTGGAAAATGGTGCCCTGGTCGCCGCCGGCGATCCGCTAGTGGCGTTGGATGTGGATCAACTGGGTGAACAGCTCAACACCGCCTGGCTGGATCTGACAGCCAAGCGCCAAGCGTTGGCTGACCTGATGGCCGAGAGTTCGCCGCTTGCGCTCATGGAAGCCAATGCTGAACTGCTAACCGCCCAAGAGGCGCTGGATAAGCTGGAAAAGGGGCCGGGTGCCGCTGATATGCGCAGCGCCCAACTCGCGATCAGTACCGCACAACTGACTTATGCAGAGTTGTTGGCGCGCAACGACCCCAATTCCACCGAAGTGCGCGAGGCACGCTATGCCTTGCGCGAAGCCGAAAACAGTGTGCAGCGCGCCCAGACTGCCTATAATGCGATCTCCTGGAAAGGAGATATTGCGGCTTCGTCAGAGGCGGCTGCTCTGCAAAGCGCCACCATTGCCCATGAACGGGCCCGCACCGCCTACGAAAAAGCGATCAAACCGCCTAGCGACCTAGAAGTACAGAAAGCGCAGAATACGATTGCCAGTGCGCAGAGTGCCTATGATGCCCTCTTTGAAACGACACCCGCCCAGATCGAGCAAGCCAAGGTGAATGTGGCCAAGGCGCAAGAGAAAGTGACCGCAGTGGAAAATGGTCCGACACCGCTCAAGGTGCAAGAGGCCGAAGGTCAGGTGCTGGAGGCGCTCAACACGCTGGAAGGGATCCGCTCCAAACTGTTGAACACCGCCAATCTGCGCGCGCCAGTTGGGGGTCAGGTGGTGAAGCTATCGGCCAAGACCGGGCAAGTGGTCAAAGAAGGCGATACGCTGGCGGTGCTGGTCGTTCCTGATGAATTTAAGTTGACGCTGGCCGTGAGTGAACTCTATATTCTACGGATTGCGCCGGGGATGGCGGTGGCGATCGCGCTGGATGTGTTGCCAACCGAACCACTCACCGGCACAGTGACGAGCATTGCGCCGCCCGCGGTGCAGACAGAGAGCGACAGTGCCAATAGTGGCGTACAGGGCGGCACTCAATTTACCACCTATCCTGTCACCGTGACGGTGGGCGATGGGCCACTCAATGCACGCTTGCGCGCTGGCATGAGTACCCAAGTCACCTTTATTGGCTCGAATCAGTTGCCTGCGGACAGTTGGTTGGTGCCGCTCAGTGCGATTGAAACCCAAGCCGGCGGTGTGGGCACAATTCAAGTACTGCGTGGCGAGACCCCCACGGCGCTCGACGTGCAAGTGACCGATCAGACTCAGGGGGAATGGGTGGTGGTGATCTCATCTGAACTGCAAGATGGCGACATGATCGTCGGTGCCACGGCCTCCTTCCTTGATATGCAATCATCTAATCCATTTGGACCTTGAGCGAGGGGAAATGCCAAAGATGCGAACCAACCGCAAACAATTGACGCATGTCGTGCTGCTGGCTGGCCTATTGACCCTGCTCTTCATGACTGTTGTGCGCGCCCAAGATACGGCACCAGCGCTGGCTATCGATCAGATCGCCGTCGTTGGGGCGCAGGGTGCGACACTACAACATAGCCTGACCCAAGCCGCGTTAGCCCAACTCGCACCATCTGTGCTGCTCACGGTGAAGGCGCGCAGCACAGATGGGCAACTGCTCTATGTGCAGACCGAAACGCGCCAGCTGGGTTGGGTGGCGGCGGCTGATTTGCTGGTAGCGGATGTCAACCGTCTGCCCGTCATGAGTGCGCCGCTGCTGTCGCCCGCCAATGGGGCTACGCTGACGCTCACCGCGACGCTTACACAAACGGTTTTGCTCGTGCCCACAGTGGTTGCTGCAAGTGGGGTTCGCGCGCCGACTGATGCCGTGACCGCACTCGTTACTTTGCAAGACAGTCGCCTCAATCTGCGCAGTGGCCCCGGTGTCGCCTATCCCGTGGTTGCCAAGGCCGAGCCGGGCAGTCGCTGGGCGGTGGTGGGGCGTAATGCGGCAGCGGATTGGTTCCAACTGCGCGCCTTGCATGGCGGTGACAGCACCTGGGCCGCGGCCACCTATTTACAGATCGCAGGTGATGCGGCAACCCTGCCCGCGATCACCGACCTGCCCGCGCCGCCTGAGCCCACGGTCCGTACGCTGATGCCAACTCCAGCGGCTAGTACTGCCTCAGCGGTTGCTACGCCGTCCACCGCCTCTGCCATGATCAGCGCACCCCAATCTGGCAAAACGGGACTCACCGGCACGTTGGTCTTTCAGGATCGCATTGGCGGCACGATCTACGTCTATGATCTGGGGCAGGATACGTTACGCCCCGTCACCGGCGGCATCGACCCTGCACTCAGTCCCGATGGGCGGCAGATTGCGTTTACGCGCGACGGTGGCGGCAATGGACTCTATGTGATCAATATCGACAGCTCGGATGAACGGCTGATTTACAATGAGCGACCCCTGCTGCGGGCACCTAGCTGGAGCCCCGACGGCCAGTGGATCGTCTTTAGCCGCAGCAATGGCTACGATGATTGTCGCATTTTGCGCGGCAGTGTCTGTGTGCCCGATGACGCGATCCTCGAATCGTTGCCCCCCGAGTTGCAGATGGATGCCGAAGTGACCCGTTTGCTGCGCGGCATTCCCAACCAGCGCGCCTATCATTCTCTTCTGGCGCGCATTAGCCCGGCGGGCAGCGACTATCGCGATATTCCCGCCATGGATTACGCCGCCGCACCCGATTGGAACGAAGCGGGCATTGTCTATCAGTCGAATGCTGGCATTCAACGCACGGCGGACGAAGGGGATGCGCGCAGTGTAGTGGTGGCCAATGATGCGCTGCTGGGCTATTTTCACGATCCCGCTTGGCAGCCGAATGGGGGCCGGATTGTCTTTCAGCGCAAGCAGGGTAGCCATTGGCAGATCTACATCGTCAACCCCGATGGCAGCGGTTTGGACGCGTTGACGCGCCCCGTGACGGCGCTAGTAGACGAGTTGCCTTCTAACGTGTCCCCCACGTGGAGCCCCGATGGTCAATATATACTCTATCTGAGCAATCGCAATTCGATTGAGTCGGCGGGCGCATGGCACTTTTGGGTGATGAATGCCGATGGGGGTGATCAGCGCCGGTTGCCGATTGACGTTGTGCTGGAATATACGTTCTCTTCCGAGCAAATGGTTAGTTGGAGGCCGTCGGCGCGCTAGCTTGTTGCTGGCGCTGCACACGGCGCACAATGGACAGCAACAGGCCCACTTCTGCGGGGCTTAGGTTGGCTTTATAGACCATTTGCCGCAGCTTGCGCATGGTGGGTGCCTGATTGCCTTTGAAAAAGCCCAGAGCATCCAACGTGGTCGCGCTGGCTTGGAAAAGGCGTTCCAAGTCGGCCTGTGCAGCAACCGGCAAGGCGGGGGCGTCTGCGTGCGCTTCGGCCAACGCGGCCATGCGTACCTCATATAGCAGTAACAAAACCGATTGGGCCAGATTCAGCGCCGGGTAATCGGCATTGGTGGGCAGCGTGACGATCAGGTGGCACCGATCGAGCGCGGCATTGTCCAGCCCATCATCCTCCTGACCAAAGAGCAAAACCACTTTTCCCTGCTGTAAGCGCATGGTCAACGCGGTTGCCACTTGCCGGATCGTGTCTGTCTGTGGGCGTGACTTGTGGAGCAAGGCGGCGGTGCCCACCACATAGATCGCATCGGCCAGGGCCTCATCCAATGTCGCGTAGGCGACAATGCGCGCCAACAGATCCTCACAGTGATGGGCCACGCGCAAGATCGCCGCTGCATCCAGTGGCGCAGCTTGCACCAACCGTAGATCGCTGATCCCCATATTTTTCATGGCGCGTACGACCGCGCCAATATTGTGGGCATCCTGGGGCCGTTGCAGGACTACCACCAGGTTATCGAGGAGCAAACGGTGCGTAAGTTGACTTACCATTAGAGATTATTCCGATTTGTTCTTTGGGCGACAAAACAGGGTAGGGTGGTTCTGGTAGGTGCGGTTTGTAACCGCACAACGCTGGCGCCACCCTGATTGTGCGGTTTGTAACCGCACCTACAAATTCACAAAATCAAATCGGAATAAAGTTTATTGATTATTATCCGAATTGGTTAGTTGAAACGCATAGCCGTTGCTGCGATCTTGATCCTGGTATGGGCTATTGCCAGGGTGTACTAAGTCTTTACACACGACCGGAACTCATTGTGCCGTTAGATCAAGGATCCATCAAATTGGCGCGTATAAAAAGATGCTTCAACGTTCAATCTTTTGTCTTGTCAGAATTCACTATTTGGCGTATTCGATTACGTCAAATAGCGTATTTTTTACTACGCTTATCCGCCCTGTTCTGGCTGATCACGCATAACCTACTGCACTTATTCTTGCCACTATTGGTGCTTCTTCCTGAGAATTATGTAGATTTTGTCAGGAAAATGGCTATTTGACGGAACAAATCTTGCAAACAGTCCGTTAAATTTGCTAACAACCTCGTAAAGCATTTATCCTTTTATGACATGTTGGATCGGACGAAGTTGGCAAGAATAGGCCATCGGTACTATTGCAATTTGCCTAAAAGTCTGACAAAGTATAGCAGGAGAAATGGTTATATTATGATCTATCTAAGAGGAGTTTTGACTTATGCCAGTTATCCAGGTGATGTTGGTTGACGACCACGAACTGATGCGCCAAGGATTGCGCGCGCTGCTTGAACAAGAAGAAGATATTCACGTAATTGGGGAAGCTGGTAGTGGCGAGTTCTTCCTGCAGCAACTACAAAAAGGTTTGCGCCCGGATGTGGTCTTGATGGATTTGCAGATGAAGGGCATGTCCGGTGTAGAAACAACCAAGCGTTTAAAGCAGATCTTACCGCGCATTCAAATTGTTGGCCTTTCTGCCCAAGAAGAGGAACATGCGGCGCTGGCAATGCGGCGCGCAGGTGCCTTTGGCTATGTCATCAAAGCGATGGCAGTGTCGGATCTGGTCAAAGTTGTGCGTACAGCGTATATCTGTGGCAGTAATAGCGCCGGACTGGGTAGCGAAGAATCGAAGAATCGTAACAGCCATGCTACGCGCCGCGTCCGCAAACATCGCATGCCACACAATCTTACGCGCCGCGAGCTGGATGTGGTGCGCACGCTCATGCAGGGTTGTAGCAACAAGGAAATCGCGCGCCATCTCGTAATTTCAGAGCGCACCGTCCAGACGCACCTCAGTAATATCTTTGCAAAGATGCAGGTGACGAGCCGCACCGAAGTAGTGCTGGCTGCTATCAACAATGGCTGGTTGCCAGCTTCGGCAGAAATGGCGCTTGCCATAGGTGCCTAACCACGATAGCATACCAGCTACCTGTAATGTAGAAAAAACGCCAACCTTTTTAGGTTGGCGTTTTTTATTTAAAGCGAACTGTAATGCGCCGTTACTTACTGATATTATTGGCGACAATTTCAGCAATCTCATCCGGGTGGCGTGCGACTTGCGCGCCAGCGGCCTTGAGCAAAGCCATCTTCTCGGCGGCTGTGCCTTCACCACCCGAGATAATCGCGCCCGCATGACCCATGCGGCGGCCGGGAGGCGCAGTTTGGCCGGCAATAAAAGCGGTGACCGGTTTTGTCATGTGCTCGGCGATAAAGGTTGCGGCCTTTTGCTCGTCGGTGCCGCCAATTTCGCCGATCAGAATTACCTGTTCTGTGCCTGGATCGTCCTCAAACATTTGCAGTACATCAATAAAGGTTGTACCAATAATCGGATCGCCACCGATGCCAATCGCCGTGCTTTGGCCGATGCCGCGTGCGGTAAGGGCGTAAACCACTTCATAGGTCAGCGTGCCCGAACGGCTGACGATGCCGACATTGCCGGGCGTGTGAATATGACCAGCCATGATGCCTACTTTGGCCTCACCTGGCGTAATCAAACCAGGGCAGTTGGGCCCGATCAGCCGGACATTGAGCGTATCCAGATAGGCGCGCACTTTGACCATGTCGAGCGCCGGAATATTCTCGGTGATACAGATGATCAGGTCAATGCCGGCGTCGGCGGCTTCGATAATTGCATCGGCCGCGCTGGATTCAGGCACAATAATAAAACTGGTATTGGCACCGGTGGCAACGACCGCATCTTTGACCGTGTCAAAAATCGGCACATTGCGCGTGGCCCATTCGCCACCTTTGCCTGGGCGCACACCGGCGACCACTTGGGTGCCATAGTCGAGCATCTGTTCGGTATGAAAGATGCCCTGCTTGCCCGTAATGCCCTGTACGACAACGCGTGTATTCTTATCAACCAGGATGCTCATGCGATCTCTCCTTTGGCCGCGGCCACTGCCTTTTGTGCGGCGTCAGCCAGGCTGGTTGCGGTAATCATGTTCGCTTCGGCGAGAATGCGCCGACCTTCTTCTTCATTTGTGCCAACCAAGCGCACAACAAAGGGCACCTTGACATCCAGCGAGTTAATCGCGCTCAACACGCCGCGTGCGACTTCATCACAGCGCGTAATGCCGCCAAAGATGTTGATCAAAACGGCCTTGACCCGTTCATCATGCAGAATCACGCGCAGCGCGGCTTCGACTTTTTCTGCCGAGGCCCCACCGCCTACGTCGAGGAAATTGGCTGGGCTGCCGCCGTAGAAGTTGACAATGTCCATGGTCGCCATGGCCAAGCCCGCGCCATTGACCATACAGCCAATTTCACCATCCAAGTTGATGTAGTTGAGGCCGCTCAGACGTGCTTCGCGCTCGGACGCGTCTTCGGCGTCTGGATCGCGCATGGCTTCCAGATCTTTGTGGCGGAAAAGCGCGCTGTCATCGATCACCATTTTGCCGTCAAGCGCCACCAAACGGTTGTCGCCTGTAATTACCAGCGGATTGATCTCGGCCAGACTGGCGTCATTTTCCAGATAGGCTTGATAGAGACTGCGCGCGATTTTAACGAAGGCACTCAGGTGTTCTTTGGGCAAGCCAATGCCATCAGCTAATTCGAGTGCTTGGTAGTCGCGCAGCCCCAAGAAAGGATGTACCGCCACCTTGATGATTTTTTCTGGCGTATGCTTGGCGACTTCTTCAATTTCGACGCCACCTTCGCTGCTGGCCATCAGGACCACGCGGCGTTGGGCACGATCCAGCACGGCGCCCAGGTAGATTTCGGTGGCAATGTTGGCGGCTTCGTCTACCAACACTTTTTTGACTGTCAGCCCTTTGATGTCCATGCCCAAGATTTGGGCGGCAAGTGCTTCGGCTTCAGCGGCGCTTTTGGCCACTTTGATGCCGCCAGCCTTGCCGCGCCCACCAACCAGCACTTGACTTTTGATAACGACCGGCCCACCTAGGCGCTCGGCAATGGCGCGTGCTTCACTGGGGGTCGCCGCAACTTCGCCATTCGGAATGGGAATTCCATATTTGGCAAAGATGCGCTTTGATTGATATTCATGCAGATTCAAGCTACTGCCTCCTTGAAAAGTGAGCGTTTCGTAAGCATTTCACTTTAGTAAGCGTTACAATGATTATAGAAGAACGATTAAAGAATGAATTGGAACGTTGAGTGGTTGAGTTAAGTGACTGTGGCTTGCGCACGGCTACGGGACGCCAGATCTGACAAGCAGTTATTTTGTCTAGCACCTTACTTCTATTCGTAGATTATGATGATTAGATTATAGACCCTGCTCTCTGAAGCAACAAATCTTAGCATTTGTCAATCTATTCAACCCAGATGTTTCCCCCTTTATGCGAAGCAGAGTATAATCATCTGTCGTAAGCGAGTATCATGTGCGGCGCGCCATTGCTTGCCTATATCGCTTGCTATACTCAAATCAGAATGAAAACCGGAGTTTGATGTAGCAATGATCAGCGTGCCGGGGACTGCCCGACTGTAGATCTGTACTGAGAACTTTTCCTGGGCAGCCCCCGGCACGCTATAGCGAAACTCCGGTTCTCAAATTGAACTCAGTATAGATAGGAAATGTCCATGAGCCGACCCGATTTTGCCTATTGCCCCTATTGTGGCAGCGCGCTAGAAATTCGCGAGGTCTATCGGCAACAGCGGCCTGTTTGCCCGCATTGCCGCTTTGTCCATTTTCAGGATCCCAAGGTCGCCGTAATCGGTTTGGTGACACATGGTCTGCAAGTGTTGCTGATTCGCCGGGCCGTGGACCCGGCCAAGGGCATGTGGGCGTTGCCCGGCGGCTATATGGATGCCGGCGAAATGCCCGAAGCCGCACTGCAGCGCGAGCTGTTGGAAGAAGTTGGGTTGCTGGTCAAGATTCAGACGGTGCTCGACATCTTTCCTATGGTTGTGGCAAATGGCCGCAGTCAAGGCATTGTCCTGGCCTACCATGCCATTCCCGCCCAGGCAGATCAGATCGCGCTCGTGTGTGACGATGATGTATGTGAGGCCGGTTGGTTTACCAGCGCGCAACTGCCCGTTGCGCTTGCCTTTGAATCGACCCAGACTTTGCTCGCCCAATGGCGCGCACAAGCGCATCTGTAAAGTGGCGATTGTGTAAACTAGCGGCAAAATAATAAATGCTAGTGTAGGAGTGATGAATCGTGCAGGTAACTAATTCAGAAATTACGGTAAGCGAAACGCAACCAACTGTCGGCATTGATGTTGCTGGCCCGGCCAAAACCTATTTGGTGACCGGCGGTGCAGGCTTTTTGGGCATCAATCTGACACGCTATCTGTTGGCGCGCGGTCATCGTGTCGTTTCGCTGGACTTGGCTGGCTTTACCTATCCCGAACGCGACCAGATCACCGAAGTGATTGGTGACATTCGCAAACCGGCGGATTTGGCGCGGGCCATGACGAGTGTCGATATTGTGGTGCATACGGCGGCGGCGCTGCCGCTTTATAGCCCGCAAGATATCTATTCGACGGACATTGATGGTATCCGCACGGTGCTCCAGGTGGCCTACGAACACCAGGTCGAACGGGTGATTCATATTTCGTCGACGGCGGTCTATGGTATCCCGGATCATCATCCGCTGGTGGAGAACGACAAATTGGATGGGGTCGGCCCCTATGGTGAGGCCAAAGTGGCCGCCGAAGCGATCTGCCAGGAGTATCGCGACAAAGGCATGTGTGTGCCGATCATTCGGCCTAAGTCGTTTGTGGGGCCAGAGCGTTTGGGCATCTTTGCCCTGCTCTATGACTGGGCCAAGGATGGTAAGAATTTCCCAGTGCCGGGTAAAGGCAAAAATCGCTACCAACTGTTGGATGTCGAGGATCTCTGCGACGCGATTTATTTGGTGGCAACTGGCGATCCTGTGGTTGTCAATGACGTATTCAACATTGGTGCCAAAGAGTTTACGACCCTGCGCGAAGATTTCCAAGCGGTGCTCGATGCGGCTGGCTTTGGCAAGCGCATCATTTCGATTCCAATTACGCCGATGATTCTGGCCTTGCAGGCATTGGAACAACTGAAACTTTCGCCCGTCTATAAGTGGGCCTATGGTACGATTACCGAGGACTCGTTTGTTTCGATTGAAAAAGCCGAGCGGGTGCTGCATTACCAACCCAAGTATTCCAACAAAGATGCCCTGATCCGTAACTATCAATGGTATCTGGCGCACATGCATGAATTCCAAGGCCAATCGGGGGTTTCGCACCGTGTGCCCTGGAAACAAGGCGCACTGTCGATTATCAAGTGGTTCTTTTAGTGAATAAGCGCGGCCTGTAGGCTCTCGTAGAGCCTACAGGCCGTTTGTGAATCTATCATCTATTCAAATTTAATACAGAATAAATAAACGAAAAACTTATGGCACTAGGAATTGGCATTGTGGGCCTGCCCAATGTGGGCAAGAGTACCACCTTTAATGCCCTCACAAAAACCCAAAACGCAGAAGCCGCAAATTATCCCTTCTGCACCATTGAACCGAATAAGGCAATTGTGCCCCTGATCGACCCGCGGATCGAGAAGTTGGCGGAACTGGTCAAGCCGGAGCGTGTGCTCTATGCCATTGTCGAATTCTTTGATATTGCGGGCTTGGTCAAAGGCGCGAGTAAGGGCGAAGGATTGGGCAATCAGTTTCTCGCCAATATCCGCGAAACATCGGCGCTGGTCCACGTGGTGCGCTGTTTTGACGATGAGAATGTGATCCATGTCGCGTCGAAAGTGGATCCGCGCGATGACATTGAAGTGATCAATGTCGAGCTGATGCTGGCCGATTTGCAGCAGTTGGAAAGCAAGATCGACCGCTTGACACGCCAGGTGCGCGGCGAGAAAAAGCTCCAGCCGGTGTTGGATGTGGCCTATGAACTCAAGGCATTGTTGGAAGTGGGCAACCCGGTTTCGTCCTACGCCGACCGCACCAGCGAAGCCTACGAAATGCTCAATAATGAGATGCGTTTTCTCACCGGCAAAACCGTGATCTATGCGGCCAATGTCGATGAAGAATATCTGGTAGAAGACAACGACTATGTACGCGTGGTGCGCGAATTGGCCGCCGAACAGAACGCCGAAGTCGTGAAGCTCTGTGCCAAGCTCGAAGAAGAGATGGCCGGCCTGACTGATGAAGAGCGCCATGAATTTCTGGCCGATGCCGGTGTACAAGAAACTGGCCTTGATCAGGTGGTGCGCAAAGGCTTTGATGCCCTGAACTTGATCAATTATTTTACGGCGGGGGTCAAAGAGGTGCGCGCCTGGACGATTGAGCGCGGCTGGAAGGCACCGCAAGCCGCCGGTGTGATCCACACCGATTTTGAGCGCGGCTTTATTCGCGCCGAAGTGATTCCCTATGCCGACTATGTACGGCTGGGCAGCGAGACGGCTGCCAAAGCCGCCGGTGTGATGCGAGTGGAAGGCAAAGAATATGTGGTGCAAGATGGCGACATCATGCACTTTCGCTTTAATGTCTAACAGATACGTGTTACGTAACCTATAGACGTTTGACTGGCGCTTTAGGGCCTGCGAGACCCTAAAGCGCTTCTATAAATCGATTCGACTACGTTCCATCTATCGGCTCAACCATGTCACGGCTTACCGTTCGTCATGTCACCGCGTACAATTGGCTAGAGGCGTTGGCACTAGATGTCTATGCCGAACAGCGTGCCTTCACCGCGTCCGTCGAGCGTTCGCTGGCGCGCGCCTATATTCAGCCCTATAATTACATTTACGAACCGATGGCTATCTATGTGGCTACGTCCATTGTCGGTTTCTATTGCTTGGTCTATCGCCCAGATGACATGAGCCACTGTTTTCTGACAAGCTTTTTTATCGATAAAGCCCATCAAGGCCGCGGCTATGGTCGCGCTTTTCTCCAATATTTTCTGGCTACGCTGCGTCGCCAGGCCCCTGCCTATCAAGAAGTGTTGCTAACCGTTCACCCGAAAAATCGTGTAGCGATTCACCTCTATACCAGTTTCGGCTTTACCGAAACTGGGAAAATGCTGGATGGTGAAGCCGAGATGCGCTTGTGTTTACGCTAGCCACCGCAAACTTTTTAGATCTAAAATCGCCACACTTCCAGATCCTCTTCATCATCGATGGCGTAGCGCCGCAAGTCGGCCATGGTGACAAATTCCAGCGCCGAGATATGCGTTGCCTCCAACTTTACCGGTGGCGCGACACCCGCATCGAGCGCTTCTTGCCAACGGTCGGCGCAGAGGCACCAGCAATCGCCAGGGGCAAGGCCAGGAAAGAGAAATTCTGGCCGCGGTGTGCTCAGATCATTGCCGCGTGACTTGGAAAAGGCAAGAAATTCTTCAGTCATCTGTGCGGCGATCACATGTACGCCTAGATCGTCTGCGCCGGTGCGGCAGTAGCCATCGCGGTAGAAGCCCGTGAGCGGATCTGTGGAACAGCCTTCGAGTTTCCCACCCAGTACATTTTGCAATTCATCCGTTGTTTCGTCCATATCAACTCCATCTGCTTATGCTGTAATTTCCCGTAAACGTGTCGCCACCACTATCATCTATGGCTATGCTCTTCTCGCTTCAGACCAACAAATATCCCTCATGTTTTAGTAACCACTCCTTACGCCACAGCCCACCACCATAGCCGATCAATCGACCATTGCTGCCGATGATGCGGTGACAGGGCGCAATGATGGAAATCGGATTTTGCCCATTGGCTGCGCCCACGGCGCGTACCGCTTTGGGGTTGCCCAAAGCATTGGCGATCGTTTGATAGGATACCGTCTTGCTATAGGGTACAGTGAGCAACTGTCGCCATACCCGTTGTTGAAATTCGGTGCCTTGAAAGCGCAAGGGAAGGTCAAAATGTTGGCGGGTGCGCACAAAGTACTCGCTCAACTGTCGCCGCGTCCTCTCTAAAAGCGCTGTGTTTTCAGCGACATGGCGTGGTTCTTCCACAAAATAAAGCGCAGTCAGCGCGTCTGTTGTGGCACCGATTTCGATCAAGCCAATCGGCGATGCATAATATGTGTACTGAATCAGTAATGATTCTGGCTGCAGTTTCATGGGTTCCAAACATTTGCTTACGTAGGCTTATGGAGACACCCCTTGCCGGTAAGTAAGTTGCTACTGCTAGCAACCTATGCTATTCTACCATTCGCTCAAGGGGATGAAGAAATATTGGCCCCTTTGGGTTGTCCCATCGTAAGCATTATAGGGGAAAGCGCTCTTTATGCAGAAACGTTTACTTTGGTTTGGGTTTCTACTGGTCAGCATGGTCATCGGGCTCTATCTGCTACAACCCGCTAGCGGGCAACCAAGCGCTTTGGCGGCTCTGCTGGTGCAACAGGCTGATGCACAGCCGCAAAGCCCAGATACACCGGCGATTATTGGTGGCGAAGAGGCGCAACCGGGTGCTTGGCCTTGGATGGTGGCATTGGTAGACGCCGATAACCCTGTTGCCGAACTATTCTGCGGTGGTTCGTTGATTGACCCCAATTGGGTGCTGACAGCAGCCCACTGCACATTCACTGGATCGGGTGCGCTGCTGCAACTAGATGCCGTGGATGTGGTGATCGGCCGTCATGTGCTGAGTGGTGCCGATGGGCAACGCTTGGCTGTCGTACGTATTATCCGCCATCCAGAATACATAAGAACCGGTTTCGACAACGATATTGCACTTTTTGAATTGGCAACACCGGCGGGCGGTGAATCCATACGATTTGTGGACGCGCTGATGCCACAGTTCGAGGTGACGGATCGCTCAATGATGGTGACCGGCTGGGGCACCAATGATGATGACGAATTGAGCGATGTTTTGCGCCAAGTGGAAGTGCCGCTGGTTGCGCGCGACAAGTGTCAAGAATCATACGGCATTCTTGGGAATCGGTTGACTGACAATATGCTCTGTGCGGGTTTCAAAGCGGGGGGTAAGGATTCTTGTCAGGGTGATAGCGGCGGCCCGTTGATGACCTTTGATGATGACACCGCGATCTGGCGTCAGGTGGGGATCGTCAGTTGGGGCGATGGCTGCGCTCAGCCCAATTTTTATGGCGTCTATACGCGCATTTCGCGCTATGCGGATTGGGTCGCGGCACAAATTCCCCAATTGGCAACAGCTACCCCACTCCCGACTGCGACGGCCACGGCCACCCCCACGGCTACCGCCACGCCCACCGGCACGTTGCCTGCCACCCCCACATTGACACCAACCCGCCCACCGTCAGAAGTTTTTATGCCCTTTATTTCCTACAACACCTTTACCGAATTGGCAAATGGGAATTTTGAGGCTGGGACTGCGAATTGGACAGAATTTTCGTTGCAAGGTGTGCAGTTAATTCTTCCTGCCGGCGGTGTGACTGCACACAGCGGTGCCTGGCTTGCTTGGCTAGGTGGCGTGCACCAAGAAGTTTCCTTTGTACGTCAACCGGCAACCATTGCGCATGATGCCCCCATCCTGCAATTTTGGTATTGGATTGTTTCAAAGGATAATTGTGGGAATGACTTTGCGGGTGTCGTGGTGAATGGCACAGTGGTGGATGAACTCAACCTCTGCCGCGCCACCGAAACTGGGGGTTGGAAACTGCGCAATGTCGATTTGCGCGCATATATCGGCCAGACTGTTGATCTGCAAATCCGTGCCGAGACAAACTCGGCGACAAACTTGTCACCCGTCAGTAGCTGGTACATTGATGATGTTAC
>DAOTTR010000508.1:0-6097 GCA_034437715.1 Caldilineaceae bacterium | reverse complement strand
GGCACACTAAAAGCGTTGGGCGAAACAACGATTACCAACTACATTGACGATCTACTCGAAGATAGTCGGTTGCGCCAATATGAGCGGCAGGGCTATTCTGTGTTGGCACCCACCGTGCGCGGGCGCGCCCAGGCTGACCTTTGGCTGGCCGAACATCCCGAACTGGCCGCCTACGCCGAAGCGCAACCGGTGGAAGAAGGGGCAACCGAGGAGCCGTTACCCGCCGAAGGTGACAAGTATACGCCACTTCAGAAAGCACTCTGGCTCTGGCGGCGCCGTTGTGCTGCCGAGCAGGGACAGCCACCCTATGTGATCATGAGCAACGAACTAATGTTGCGCATTGCCGAGACGCGCCCCCAAAACGAGGATGAACTCGCCCTGTTGCCGGGTATGGGCGCACAACGCTTGCAACATTATGGACCGGCAATTATGGATTTGATCAAGCTTCACCCAACCCAAGAGGGCGATCAGCTGCTGTTACAAACTCAGCGCAGCGTGCAAGCCGAAACGTTGGCAACCGCCAAACAGCAGATCCAGGAAAAGCTGCCCACCGTTTCTGCCGCTGTGGAAAAGAAGATCTTTATGAAATTACAGGAGTTGCGCCAGAAAAAAGCCCATACGGGCCGTGCCAAGCCCTACGAGGTAGCCGGCAACACCCTGCTCAAAGCGATTGCGCAAAGAGCACCCACCACACAAGAACAATTGGAAGGCCTCCTCGGCTTCCGCAGTAGCGGCATCAAGGATGATAGCGAGCGCGTGCTGGAAATTGTGCGCGAAATTATGGGAAATCAACCGTAATCGTTACCGTAACCGTTTGTAGCTGCCGCAGAGCGTTAGGGTTTTTGAAACCCTAACGCTCTTTTTTCGTTCACCCATGTCCTGCCCACGCAATCGGGCACAGGAGCAAGCCCAAGGTGTAAGTGGAATTTTACAGGATGCGCAAAACGGCATACAATATACCAAGTGATTGTGTTCCCTAGAACCAACCCAAAACCGATTCGAATATTGATGCTCATGCACAGCCCCGTGTATAGGCGTTTCAGATCGGTTACGCAATGTCCGTCCTATTTTTGCTGAGCTACGTAAAGTTTCAAAGGAGAGAAGTATGTTAGGTAACGCGCGCCTGAGTCGACGTCAATTTTTGGCTGCTTGTGCAGCCGCAACGGCAGTCGTGACAGTAAGCGCTTGTAGCGCACCCCAAGCACCGAGTGGTGAAGCGGGTGGCGCAACCCAAGCGGTGCAAGAGATCAACTTCTTGATCCGTACAGATATCCGCAGCGCCTATGCTGGCGACGCGGCGGTCGAGGCATGGAACGCAGATCATGAAGAAAAAATTATCCTGGACGAGCCCGCCGGTGAAGTAGACAGCAAAATCCAAGCCGCACAGGCTGCGGGCGATTTGATCTGGGATGGCTTCGCCGTGATCGAGGGGCCGTGGTCGCTCAAAGCTTGGGCCGACCGTGGCTTGATTCAATCGCTCGATGAGTTGATCGCCGTTTCGACCATTCCTAATGCCGACAAAGTTGTGCCGGCGATCATTCCTTCGGTGCTAGAGTCGAGCAAATATGAAGGCAAACAATTTACGATTCCTGGCAATGTAGGCAGCGTGGCATTGGGTTGGTTCACCGATCCGTTGACCGCAGCCGATATCGAGCCGCCCACCACCTGGGATGAAGTACGCGCCGCCGCCGAAAAAATCAAGGCGACCAGCCCCGAGCTGACCCCTTATGACGTTGCGGCCTCCCCCTTGTGCGATGTCATCAGCATGATCTGGGGTGCGACAGACAACCCCCTGACCGCCGATGGCATCATCGATTGGACCAGCGAAACCGCGGTTGCTTCCCTGGAATGGTTACAGGCCATGGTGAAAGATGGTTTGATGCCCGGCATCCATACGGAAAGTTTTGGCAACTGGCTCAAGGGCGGCACGGCCATTATGAGCTCGTATGATGTACATGGCACCCTGGCACAACAGACCTTTGGGGTTGATAAGGCGGCAACCGGTGTGAACATCCGCCGGGAGAAAGACAAGCCCGCGGCGGGCGCGCCCTTCTGGTTGAACGGCTCGGTCGTGCTCAACAAGGCAGCCAATCCCCAAGGCATGATCGACTTCTACCTGTGGTGGTTTGGCCCAGATAACAAGGCTACCGGCAAGCAGATCGCAACCGTGGCCGCCAAGCCCGCCTACCAATACACCTACGACGAATTTATCGCCCCCGATCCGGTGCAGGCGTGGCAACAAGAAGGCATCGAATTGGTGCGCAATTCAGTACCTTTCCCTGCGGATCTGTACTGGGGTGTGCAATCCACGGTGCTCGCGCCCTGGATCGAACGAGCGCTCAACCCAGACAACAACCTGGGCGCCGCTGACGCACTCGGTCAGGCCCTCGACGAACTGATGGCCGAGATCGACGAAATGAAGGAATCGTAGTCTATCACTAGGCGGGCGGTGGCGCGACCTGGGTCGCGCCACCGCCCGCCGATGCAGCAGTAGAAAGAGATCTTATGGCAGCGAATGAATCTGCTTCGTTATCGGGGACGCGTAATCTCGCCGTGTTGTTGCGTGGCCTGCGCAGCAAAGATAAAGGTGTGAAGTACAACAACTTGCTTGGCTATGCCTTTATCGCCCCGGCGATGCTGCTCTATTTGGTTTTCAACATTTGGCCGATCATCCGTGGTTTTCTGATGGCCTTTACCGACTATCGCTTTGTCTACCCCGATACGCGCTGGGATTTTAATGGCGTAGACAATTTCGTCAAGCTAGCGAGTGATGAAAAAGTACACAAATCGATATGGATCGCGCTCAAATATACAGCAATGGTCTTACCAGTCACCATCCTTGCAGCACTCATCATAGCGGTGCTGATCAGTCGTGTACGGACGGGCGCATCCTTCTATCGGTGGGTTGTCTATTTGCCCAGCATTTTGCCGGTTGCCGTCAGCTTTCTCATGTTTCGCGAGATGTACGGGCTAAAATTTGGCTTGATCAGCAATATCTTGCGCGGCCTGGGCGTGGAAAATCCGCCCAACTGGCTGGGGGATGTTGCCTACGCGTTGCCCTCGATTGCCATGGCCCATCTGTGGATCATTTTTGGCTTTCCGACGTTGCTCTTTTTGATCGGTATCTATAATATCGGTTCGGAAATGTATGAAGCAGCCTCGTTGGATGGTGCCAATGGCTTTCAACAATTACGCTGGATCACCATTCCCCTGCTCAAGCCAACCTTTGCGCTGATCCTCGTCTTGCAGATCGGCATTATTGGGGTCACAGACCCGATGCTGCTGCTCACAGCGGGTGGTCCAGAGAATTCAACGCTTACCGTGGGTTTGGATATTTACCAGATCGCGTTTGTCAAGGGTGATTTGCGTCTGGGATATGCCGCGGCGATCAGCCTTGTGATTGGCGTCTTCAGTGCGCTGATCTCGGCGGGTGTATTTCGCTGGTCGCGCGATTGATTTTCAAGTCGTAAAGGAGAAGTACCATGGCAACGACGCAAATGCTCGAAGCGCCAACACAAACCCCACAAACGCAAACGCGGGCCACCCAACGTAACAGTTGGTGGAGCCGGACCAACTGGCTGGCACATGGGGCACTGGCCCTCGTCACCTTTATTGTTTTGTTGCCAATTCTGTGGATGCTGGCAACGGCATTTAAGGATGGTGCAGAATTTTATACCAATTCGGCCTCGCTTTTCCCGCGTAACCCCAGCCTGGTCAATTTTCAATATATGTTTTCGGCGATCCAAGAATTGCCGATCTACATGCGCAATAGTTTTATCTTGGCGATTGGGGTTTCGGTTGTCCAAGTTTTTTCGGCGGCGTTGGCAGGCTATGCCTTTGCCCGGATCAACTTTCGCGGGCGAGATTTAATCTTTATCGCCATCATTGTCTCCATGTTTATCCCGCGCAGTGGCGGGTTGATGGCGCTCTATGAATTGATGAGCTTTCTCAAATTACGCAACAGCCTTTTTGGGTTGATTTTGCTCTTTGCTTCGAGCCTGCCGGTACCGATCTTTATTATGCGCCAAGCTTTTCTGGCCGTCCCTAAAGAGATTGAGGAATCAGCCTTCATTGATGGCGCGAGTTGGTTTCAGGTCTTTGCGCGCATCTCGGTGCCGCTGGTGGCGAGCGCCATGGTGGTGATCGCCACGCTGGCCTTTGTCGGCGTGTGGAGCGACTATCTGGTGACCTATACCATGGTGGACAGAGACACGCAACTGACCATTTCGGTGGGCATCCAAAAAGTGTTAACGTCCAGCTATGAGAGCGCCACGGCGATTGTCCCCCAATTGCGCGGTCAATTTGCCCACGAAGCCGCCGACGCAGCGATGTTGCTCTTTAGTGCCTTCCCCGTCATCTTGATCTACGCGCTGCTCCAACGCTGGTTTATGCGCGGCCTAACCGACGGTGCAATCAAGTTCTAGTACAGTTGGGCGTAGATACCACGGCAGTTAATCAGGCACGTTACTCGTGTACATCATGGTAAAAATAGGGTACCTTATTTACGCCGGGATCTACTAGCGACAGCAACAAACTGCCGCAATCCTCATTGTCTATTCGCCAGGGCGATCGGGTGCAGTTCAGTTTTTGGGAAGTGTGCCGGGGACGAGCGACGACCACGCCGGCTTGGCAAACTGTACCCTGCTCGTCCCCGGCACACATTGCTCGCTACTTCTAAAATTTGCCCCCAACTTGAAATACACCAGGGGCGATCATCACATAAAGTGATGATCGCCCCTGCATTTTCTTACCCCACCGCCTTTGGCTGCACCCAGTGTCCTTGGTAGAAATTTTAGTGTGTCACAGGCAACTGTGCAATCTGCCTATGCAGCAACACACATCCGTTATGTGGCCGAGCTTCTATACAATTGGCGCAGGCGATGGTACAATCACGCTGATTTATTACCTTCTGCAATTATCTACTTTTGTAAATAGTAGGGATCCTTATGCTCAAACAACAACGGATGCAGTTTTTCTGGATTATTGGCATAGCCATCGTTGCGATCATCGCGATCCGCAACATTGGCACGCTGTTGCCGTCGGGCAGTGGTGTGCCATTTCTCGCTGATCCATGTACCAAAGCAGCGGATGCGGTGGAAATCTCGATTATCTATGCGCCAGAGATGGACGTTTTCATGGTGCCCGCCATGCAAAAGTTTAACTGTACGGTTGGCGAAGGAAATCATCCCGTCACAGGCGCGCAACTGGCACAGGGCGAAGCGCGCGTCTATATTACGGGGCATCCCGGCTCGTCGGGGGTGGTGCATCAAGGGATCATTAACGCCGTGATTGCACCCACGAATACCAATGTGGAACGGCCCACGATCTTTGCGCCTTCGGTCAGCCATTGGCCAGCGTTGGTCAACTTTCAGACCGGGCAAACTGTTTTTGCGTTGGACGAGTGTCGCCCCACAGCCTTGGCCCCCGTGGTGATTGCGATTTGGGAAAGTCGCCTGACCGCCTTGCAAAAAGCCAACCAGGGTCAACCAGTGGGCTGGGAAGATCTGCTGGCGGTGTTGACAGCCCCCAATGGCTGGGCCGATTATGGCATTGGCGGTCGCCAGACAGTCTATTATGGGCATACGAATCCCTACGTCAGCTCTACGGGTCTCTCGACGCTGCTTGCCGAGTTCTATGCCAGCGCCCGCTACCAAGCCGGGGCTGATAATTTCCGTCGTCTGACGCCCGAGTTGGTGCAGGATCAAAAGGTACAGGCTGGCGTACGCCAGTTCGAAGCAATGATCAAGCACTACTCCGAACGCACCACCGAGTTCAAAGAATACATTGCCCAGGGGCCCGACTATCTGGACTTTGTGGCACTGGAAGAGAACGATCTCATCTATATCAATCAAGGCAAAACCGAGTACAAACCACCAGAGAAGTTGGTGGCGCTCTATCCCAAGGAAGGCACCTTCTGGCATGAGCATCCCTTTTGCATTCCCAACACGGATTGGGTAAGCGCCCAACAACGGACAGCAGCGACCTTGTTCACCGACTATGTGCGCAGCAGTGCGGTGCAAAGCACCGTCATGGACGCCGGCTTTCGCCCTGTCGATCTCAACATTAAGCTCGCCTATCCCTTTGTCGCCGAGTTGGG
>DAOTTR010000507.1:0-1652 GCA_034437715.1 Caldilineaceae bacterium | reverse complement strand
AAAACTGATGACTGCTTTAGAGCAACGCTTCATCCGCCTGCCGGGTTTAGATAAATGGTTTGTCTCGATTGCTCCGCTTCCTCTCGTCCTGGCATAGTTATTTTTGCGGACTCGCCTTAGGCTAGAGAAGTCCCATTGAGTGTGGGAATCCCATCGCAAGTACGGTGCACGCGTATTTCCCAATAAGCAAAGTTTGGTTGATTATTAACATTCCTGCGTTCGCACTGTTTTGCTGTCTGTCATGATACCTTTACTACTGTACCAGGTGGCGCGTGCATGATTGGCATGATTGGCGTGCATAGCCTGCATGGATGAAACGCCAATCATGCACAGCCTCCATTGCAGAGGGGCAAATGAAATATTATCCAGAGCTTGCTAGCCTGTTAGACCGTTATTTGGTCGCAGCCGACCGATCTGGCGCCTGGTTGGCGCAACGCCTCGGCGTCAACCCCGCCACGGTCACCCGATGGCGCAACGGGGAGACGCGCCCCAATTCACCAGAGATGGTCATTCGTCTGGCCGATGTGCTCGGGTTGCATGAGCCTGTGCTCCGCCAACAATTTCTCTATGCTGCCGGTTATGGCTATCTAGAGCGGACAGAAAACATCGACCCTGCCGTCCAACCACCAGAGCAGCCTTCTGCCATAGCCAATGCAAAAGACTTGCTACTGTTGCCCCCGAACGCGGGGCGCACATTTGATTATTGGCAAAAGTTCCCACTCGGCTATCGCGCGCGGGAAATGCAAACGCTCGCCCACTGGGTAGCAGCCGGTATCAGTGGTGCTGTGCTTGGATTGCCAGGTGTAGGCAAGTCAAATTTGTTGAGCTTTCTTTGCCAGCGACCTGACGCCTTGCGCAACTATCTGCCAGATGAGATCGATGCCGTAGTTTTGATCCCCGTGGCGCTGAATAACTTACTTGAAGCCACGCTGAGTGCCCTTCACCGCTTGTTCGTGCGGGCTTTCTACGAAAGCCGTAAACACTTTACTCCCCCCCTCCAGACCAGGATTGCTGAGGCTTATCAGGCGGTGAGCACCAACCCTGATGCGTTTTTTGTTCAAGGCGCCTTGCGCGATCTTCTGTTTGCTTTTGAGGAATCGGCCACCCGCGTGGTCTTGGTGCTAGACCGTTTTGACACTGCCTACCGGTTGTGGACGCCAGAAATGGGAGATGCCCTGCGGAGCCTGCATGCTAGTGTGCGCGGCACGCTTACCTACATCCTGGGGGTCGGGCGAGACCTTGCCGATCTGGATGAAATGACGCTTTCGCATGATCTTTACCGTCTGCTGGCAACGCACCTTTGTTATGTAGGGCCGTTGTCCGAGGCAGACGCGCGCAACCTGATTGCAAGACGGCTGGCGATGAGCATGACCCCACCCACGGAAACAGAAATTACCTGTCTGTTGGCGCTTACCGGTGGCTACCCGACGCTGCTCAAACTGGTTTGTCACTGGTGGTTGATGACAGCCAACAAACCACTATTGGATCAGTGGTTGCCTACGTTAAGCGCAGAAACGACCGTACAGAAACGATTGGTGGATATTTGGGGAGCGCTCACCCCAACCGAGCAACAGGTTTTATTTTCATTGCAAAAGATCACAGCCAGTGGCGAGCCTGCAGTAATAGCGCCAGGCCAACAAGACAGTGCTGTA
>DAOTTR010000506.1:0-17175 GCA_034437715.1 Caldilineaceae bacterium | reverse complement strand
TCATAGGCCACGCGCTGCATGGTTGCCCGCCACCCCCCAGCTTCTGCTGCTTCGTCTACATTTTCCAAAATCACAAATTGTGCAGACGTGTCGCCATTGAGGGGAAGTCCGACACTGCCCGGGTTGATCAGATGCCAGCGCCGTATGGCCGCGTCCTCGTCGGCGTGACCATTGGCCGTTGGTGCAATCGCCATGTGTACGTGCCGGTCGATCTGCACATGGGTGTGGGCCGAGACAAAGGTGCGTTCGCTGATCGGATGGATTTCCGCCGCGATCTGGGGGTCGGCCTGTTCGTTATGAAAGCCAACGCGGTTGCGCCCAGGCACGCCATGGGCCATGCGGAGTGGCTGCGTGCCTGTAAGATAAAATGTTCGTTCGTCGGGCAACATGGCCAGATAGGCACCTTGGTCAGGCGTAATCCGTTCGATCAACCAGTGGAGTTGTCCCCACCGCGCGGGATCTTCACAGCCCGGCACGGCGCGTTCGGTGCCGAAGTCCAGGTAGTAAAATTCATGATTGCCACGCACCACCGTCCACCCCAGCGCGCGCACGCGATTAATCGCTTCGGTACTAAACGGGACACCATTGATCAGGTCTCCATTTACTACAACATAATCCGGTTGTAACGTGTCCAATCGCGCAATCACGGCCTCTAACGCTGGCAGGTTGCCATGAATATCCGCCAAAACAGCAATTCGCATAAGCTCATATCGCACTACTATACACAACGGCGTAAATAGACCAATGGTAGTCCAGTGAGACAGTAGTTCAGTAGGACAGTAGACAGCCACTGACTCACTGTCCTACTGAACTTACTGTCTTACTTAGGCCGCTCTGCACTAGTGATGGGAAAACTTTACCAATTTAATGGCTCGACAAACACCTGGATATTGCCACCACAAGCCAGACCAACGCTGATCGCCAATTCGTCGGCAATGCCATATTCCACCAATTTGGCCTGTTGGTGCGCCAATACGTCCAGCGCTTCCTGTACGACTGCGCCTTCGACACAGCCGCCGCTCACCGAGCCAGCCATCTCACCTTTTTCCGAGATCGCCATCTTGGCTCCCAAGGGACGCGGTGCCGAGCCATAGACTTTGACGACTGTGGCCAGCGCTACCTGTTTGCCTTCGCCACGCCAGCGTTCAATTTCATTCATCACTTCACGCATTCATCTGCTCCTTACTGCTATATCCTAGGCCGACGTATCATCGCTCAGAAAATCCAGTTGCGCCGCAATCGATGTGGCGCGGAATGTGGCCTCGACGCGCGCCGCTGTGACACTGGTCATGCTGTCGGCGTCCGGCGTGATCGGTTGACCAGTGCGTTCCCCGATTGCCATAAAGCCGTCGTGTGTCGTGTTGGGCAGCAGCCACAGCCGGTTGACTTTGCTGTAGACACGCCCATTTTGGTTGGGTGCGATTGGCTCGTAACTCTGTTTGACCAGCCGATAGCCAAGCACGTAATAATGCAACGCGGCATTGTCTTCGCGCTCACCGCTGTCGATGATAAAATATTCTTGTACACCTGCTTGCGCATAAATGCTGAGCTTCTCCACCAGATCGAGCTGGGCAAAGCGTGGCGATAGCACCTCGGCCACAAAGCGCGGGCGTTGGCCCATGGCCTGCACATCAAAATAGGCGGGTTCGTGCTCCAGACTTTCTAGGCCAATCACAATCGCCAGATCGGGCGCGGGTTGCGCCAAGCCAGCAACGTCCCAAACCATTTTGACATTGCCCAAAATTGTCACCAACGGATTGCCGCGATAGTGTTGGCGAAAAATACCATGCAGATGGGCCACATCTGCAGCATGGCGTGGCCCATGCGCAAATTCATCGGTGGGTTGCGCATCGAGAAAATCGGCTTGGGTCAGGGGTATATAGCTGTAGCTGGGCTGGGCAGTCCGGCCATAGGTGATAATCTGACGCCGCCCGTAATAGAATTCATCTGCTTGCATAACGTATTGAATACCTTGACTCTCGATTTGTCATTGTTCGGCCAGCAGCGCGGCCAGTTGCTCTAGGCTAGCCAAATTATGCACTGGCAAAAAGTCATCCACATGCGGCAGCGCAACTTTAATACCGCGCACCAATGGTTGATAATCGGTCGCGCCCAACAGGGGGTTCAGCCAGATCAAGCGGTGGCAACTGCGGTGGAGCCGATCCATCTCGCGTTCCAACAGCCCAATGTCGCCCCGATCCCAGCCATCGCTGATGATCATCACAATCGCGCCCTGGCCGAGCACCCGGCGCGCCCACTGGTAATTAAAGGTTTTGATCGCCTCGCCAATGCGCGTGCCGCCTGCCCAATCATGCACCACCGTGCTGGCCTCGCGCAGCGCCTCGTCAACATTGCGCCGCCGTAACTGGCGCGTAATGCGCGTAAGCCGTGTGCTAAAGACAAACGATTCAACGCGATCGAGGCGACTGGTGACCACATAAATAAATTGCAGTAGCACCCGTGAATAGCGCTCCATGGACCCGCTGATGTCGCAGAGCAGCACAACCGGTCGCCGTTTAACTTTGCGTTCTTTGTGGGCCAAATGCAACAGTTCGCCCCCATGCCGCAGGTTTTGGCGCACGGTGCGCCGCAGATCGATCCGGTTGCCCTGGGTGGCGCGTACGGTACGGCGTGTGCGGCGCGGCTCAATCCGCCATTGCGTCTGCAACATCATGCGGCGCACGGCGGCCATCTCGTCGGCATCGAGCCGTGTGAAATCCTTACGGCGCAGAATTTCGCGGTCACTATAGGTGAGCAGACGTTCTTCTTCGGGCTCTTCGTCGGGCGTTGACTGCTTGTTATCTTCGTTCTGGGGATTGCGCCGGTATACTTCCAGCTTTTCTTGTTGTTTTTGCAACAACTGGCCCATGTCCAGCCCAAGCACCATGCTTTCCCCGCGCGCCTGCCAGAAAAGATCGAAGGCTTCCTCAAAGAGCGGCAACTGTTCGCGCCGGTTGATGAGAACCGCGCGCGCACTATTCTTGAAATCTTGCCGGCTGCCAATATTCACATACTGTAAACTATCCACCAGATCGACCATTTGGCTGGGCGTGATCTCGACACCCAGCATACGTAACATGCGCCCAAAGAGGACACAGTTGCGCAGTAGATTGCCGCTCTGCGTAGATTCGGCAGAGTAGCTCATAAGAGGTAGCTCATAGCATCAGCTTCATCACGATCTCATCTTCGTCCATTTCACCGGTGGAGACAAAGCCCATCCGTTCATAGAAAGGACAGGGGCTGCCCTCGCCGGGCACACAACTGGTGAAAAATTCTTTGGCACCGGGCCTTGTCTTGATGTGCTCAATCACAGTTTGCAAGGCACGTCGCCCAAACCCCAAGCCTTGATAATGCTGATCGATCATAAAGCGCCATAAGCCATACTCTGCATTTGCTGGATCATCATCGATCATGACAAAGCCGACGGGCGTCTCGTCGGCATAGATGGCGCGAAACCAGGCGTTATCGCCTTCAAAATGGGCCTGGGCAATCGAGACGGCATTGGGCGCGACAAAATCCTTTTGATGTGCCGCCACCTCCAGATTGAGAATCGGGCGCAAGGTGTCTTTGATGATCTCGCGCAGGGTAATCACTGCATCATGGATCGGCTTTGTTGGTTGCTCCATTCTACCCTCCTTAGTCACTTCAAATGATGTCTACACCGCACTCAACCGTTGCAGGATCGAGCGTGTCGCCGCGCCCTGCATGTGCTGAATGTCATCGCGATATTTGAGCAGCGCGCCCAACGTGTCGTTGACCATCGCCTCGGTCAGGACTTCCTGATCCAACGCTACCAGCGCGGTGATCCAATCGATGGTTTCGGCCACGCCGGGCAATTTGTAGAGTTCTTGGCGTCGCAACTCCTGGACAAAGGTCACGACCTGGCGCGCCAAGTCTGTCGGTGCCTGGGGCACTTTGGTCAGGACAATGCTATATTCCTTGGCAAAATCCGGGTAGTCGATCCAATGATAGAGACAGCGCCGCTTCAGCGCATCGTGAATTTCGCGTGTGCGATTGGAGGTAATAATCACCACCGGCGGGACGGGCGCTTTGATCGTGCCCAATTCGGGAATCGTCACCTGAAAATCGGAGAGTACTTCGAGCAAAAACGCTTCAAACTCTTCATCGGCGCGGTCAAGCTCATCGATCAGCAGCACTGGCGGCTGACCGGCTGGATAATCAATTGCCTGCAACAGGGGGCGCTTTAAGAGAAATTGGGGGCTGAACAGTTCGTGGCGCGCCTGATCCACATTGACATGCCCCGCCGCCTCCAACAGCCGAATCTGCAACATCTGCTGCGTATAATTCCACTCATAGACCGCGGTGTTGACATCCAATCCTTCATAACATTGCAGCCGGATCAACGGTCGGTCCAGCAGCCGCGCCAGCACTTTGGCAATTTCCGTTTTGCCAACGCCTGCCTCGCCCTCCAAAAAGAGGGGGCGCTGCAATTTCAACGCCAGAAAAATCGCGGTCGCCAGGGTGCGCTCGCTCACATAGCCTTGATCTGCCAGCGCGCTTTGCACATCGTCGATCGTTTTTAGGTCGATCGTTTTTAACTCAAGTTGACTCACGCAAAAGCTCCGCTTTATTGACTTAAAAGATGGGTGGGAAAGTCAGGCACAAGTGCTGATTGGGGTAATTCACCAACACGATTGTAAAAGGCGATCACCCCTTCACCGCTACACAGCCATACTTCATGTGCGCCTGCATCAAAGTACAGGGTTCTCTTCTGATCGATCTCACCGGTTGAGTTGCCTGGCGATAGGATTTCCACACAGATTTCAGGAGCGATGTCACTTTCGTACGCATCTTTCATCCGTTGCCACCGAGCTTCAGATGCCCATACGACATCCGCAACTTTTGTGCCGCGCGCTGTTTGAATGGCGCATTCAACCGTTGCCTCACCCGATGCTTGCATGAGTTGAGTCAAGAGCATGCCAATTTTTAGTTGAAGTTTGCCATGCATCACCCTGGCTGGCGTCATCACAATTTGACCCCATTCATTCGTTTCGATTTTGAATGGCAGATCCCGCAGATTAGGATCGGCGACAACATCTTTCCATTGCATAGCTACCTCCAAAGCGCATACCTTGCAGCTTGATCCCAAGTATATCATGCCTGGGAAAGCAGTCGGTAATAAAAGACCGTATCATGCAGATTTCCGTCCGAGCTCAGGGCATACTGTGGAATCGTGCCGGCTAGCTGATAGCCAAGTTTCTGGTAGAGATGTTCGGCTACATCCCCACCCCGCGTGTCGAGCACCAGGAGTGAACGTTGGTTGGCGCGCGCCGCATCTTCCAAGGCTGCCATCAGGTAGCGGCTGAGACCAAGACCGCGGTGCGCCGTATGTACCATGAGCTTTTGCACTTCGGCCCGATGGCGACCATTTGCGCGCGGTTCCAGCGCTAATTGCACAGAACCGACAATCTGATCGTCGATCTTGGCAACAAAAAGCAGCTTGTTGCCTTGTACAATTGAGGGCAGAATACCCAGCCAATATTCACGCGCTTCTGCCATGGAAAGCGGCGCAATAAAGCCAATCGACGCGCCGTCATCCACCACATTTTGTAACAAGGCTATCAACCCTGCCAATTGCGCTTCGGCCTGTGCTGCTGTGATCTGTGCGACTTGCGTCATGCCCGCTTCCTTTCCCGTCTACTATACTCAAATCAGAATGAAAGCCAGCGTTTGATGCAACAATGATCAGCGTGCCGGGGACTGACCAAGCGTAGCTCTGCACTGCGCACTTTTCCTGGTCACTCCCCGGCACGCTATAGCAGAAGGCCGGTTTTCAAATTGAGCGCAGTGTAACATTGGCTGGCCGATAAAAAGTAAAGATCGGAGAGACGCTCCGATCTCGACAATCGTGCTTCGATTTTAACATAGGAATTGCCGATTGCGTAAGTCGCTCACACAATCGGCAATCTGGTACAACCGAAACTGCTACGCCAGCGTTAAATTCGTGTTGAATTCATTCAACACCTGCGACGGGAAACGTGTTTAAACACGTTTGCTATTCCAGGCGCTGAATTCATTCAGCGCGGCAGGTGATGCAATTTAACGTTGGCGTACTACTTACCCTGCACGTGCTGCCGCTTTACTCAGCGCGCGCTCGACATAGACAACGGCCATGGCGCGTCGATAATCGGCACCGGCGTGGATATCGCCCATGACCTCATCACCTAGATCGTTGATCACTTGGGCCGCGGCTGCACTGATCGTAGCTGGCGTGAGCGCTTGGCCGACGAGGGCTGCGTTCACCGATGGCGCAGCGGTGGCCTTGGGTGTTAGCCCGCCTACCGCCACGCTCGCCGCCGAACAGACGCCGTTCGTTACCGTAAGCTTAGCCCCCGCCCCCACAATCGCATAGCGCGAGGCGGGATTGGATAGTTTCGCATAGGCAGTGCCCGCACTATCCAAAGAAATCGCAACGCTGGCCACCAATTCGTTTTCTTCCAGCGCTGTGTAGAAGAGATCCAGGAAGAAATCCCCCGCAGCAACACTGCGTGTGCCATGCGGGCCGACCAAGTTGATGGTCGCGCCCAGCGCGACGAGGATGGTGGGGAGATCCGAAGCGGGATCGGCGTGGGCAATGTTGCCGCCCACGGTGCCACGGTTGCGCACCTGGGGGTCGCCAATCCAGCTGGCGGCTTCGGTCAAGCCGATGGGCAGTTGATCCGATGCGGCGACCATGGCATGGGTGGTCAGCGCGCCGATGGTGGCGGTATTGCCGTCAACGCAAATGCCTTTCAGCGCGGCGATCCGCCCAATATCCACAAGCTGGCCGGGATCAGAGAGACGTAGCTTGAGCGCCGGGATCAAACTGTGCCCACCGGCTAAGACTTTGGCCCCCTGTTGGATCTGGGTCAGCGCCTCTTCGACGGAGGCGGCGCGTGTATAATCAAACTTTGGCGGATACATAAGGTTTATCTCCTCGGAAGTAAGGAGTAGGGAGTAGGGAGTAAGGAGTGTTTTGCTTCCTACTCCTTACTTCCTACTCCCTACTTCCAATGGTTATTTGGCGCTTTGAATGACTTTCCAAAGCTTTTCGGCCGTATAGGGCATGTCCAGATGGCGAACCCCTAACGGTGCCAGCGCATCCATGACTGCATTGGCCACCGTGATAGTGCTGGCAATCGTACCCATTTCACCGGCGCCCTTGACACCCAGGGGATTATGCGGCGAAGGGGTTTCCGTGCGTGCGGCGTTGATGGTGGGGAAGCCATCGGCGCGCGGCATGGCATAGTCCATAAACGAGCCGGAGAGCAACTGCCCACTTTCATCATAGATGGCATGTTCCCACAACGCCTGACCCACACCTTGGGCCACACCACCCACCATCTGCCCCTCGACAATCATGGGGTTGATGACTTTGCCGACATCATCAATCGCAGTGTAGTGAGTAAGGGAAACTTGACCGGTATCGCGGTCAATCTCCACCATCGCAATATGGGCGCTGTTGGGGAAGGTGAAGTTGGCTGGGTCATAGAAGGTCGTCTCTTCCAACCCTGGCTCCATGCCAGCCGGCAGATTGTTTGCCAGCAGCAAGCCAACCGAGAGTTCAGCGAAGGCCTTGGCCTGGTCGGGCGACCCTTTGACATGCACCTTGCCGTTGACGCGATCATATTCGACATCTTCTTCGGCGACCTCAAGTTGGTGGGCGGCCAGCTTGATCAACTTCGTGCGGATCTTCTCAGCACTGCGCACCAAGGCGCTGCCACCCACCGATGCGCTGCGGCTACCATAGGTGCCCAAGCCAAAGGGTGTGCGACCGGTATCGCCATGAATGACTTCAACATCCGTCATCGGGATGCCCAATTGATCGGCGACAATCTGGGCAAAGGCCGTTTCATGGCCCTGGCCGTGGCTGTGCGATCCTGTGAAAACCGAGACTTTGCCCGTCGGATGCACGCGCACCGAACCACTTTCCCACAAGCCGACGCCAGCGCCCAAACCAACCGCTACCTGGGATGGCGCTGGTCCTGAAGCCTCAATACAACCGGCGACGCCAATGCCCACCAATTTACCGGCCGCGCGCGCTTCATCGCGTTGGCGTAATAATTCAGGATAGTTGGAAACTTCGATGGCTTTGCTAAAGAGCTTTTCATAGTCACCGCTATCATAGATCATCGCCACGGGGGTCTGATAGGGGAACTCGCTGGGCTGAATGAAATTCTTGCGGCGAAGTTCAATCGGATCCATCTTCAGATCGCGCGCCGCAATGTCGACCAACCGTTCCAACAAAAAGCTGGCTTCCGGGCGACCCGCACCGCGATAGGCGTCAACGGGTACGGTGTTCGTCATCGTCCCGTAGGTTTCGCCAAAAATAACCGGCAGCTTATAGAGACCAGAGAAGAGGGTGATGTAGAGCGCCGTCGGAATCATGGGCGCAAAGAGGGAAAGATAGGCGCCCATGTTGGCGTAGGTACTCACATAGAGGCCAAGGAAAGTACCATCGTTTTTTAGTGCTAATTTGCAGTTCGTGACATGATCACGGCCATGCGCATCGGTCAAAAACGCTTCGGAGCGGGTAGAGACCCACTTGACGGGGCGATTCAGTTTGCGCGCCGCCCACGGTACAATAACCTCCTCGGCATAGTGAAAGACCTTGCTACCAAAACCGCCGCCGACATCCGGTGAAATCACCCGCAGCTTATTCTCCGGCACATGCAGGGTGGCAATACTAAGCAACAGACGAATAATATGCGGGTTTTGGCTGGTGGTCCATATAGTCATTTCATCGGAAAAATCACTATATTGCGCAACACAGGCGCGCGGCTCCATCGCATTAGGCACCAAGCGCTGATTGATCAGATCCAGCTCAACCACCCGATCGGCACTGGCCAGTACTTGATTGATTGCATCGTTTGTACCCAACGCCCAGTAGAAGCTGGTGTTGTTGGGGATTTCGGTATGAAGCTGCGGCGCGCCGGCTTCCGTGGTCTTCTTGGCATCAATGACCGCGGGTAGTGGCTCATAATCCACCTGCACCGCCTCGGCGGCATCTTGCGCCAGATAGCGACTCTCTGCAATCACCACCGCCACACCATCACCTACATGACGCACCTTACCCACGGCCAATGCCGGGTGGGGCGCAGTCTTAATGTCGGGCGGATTAAACCCACAAGGCAGGCCGCCGACGCCATCCGCCGCCAAATCTTGACCGGTGAAAACGGCAACTACGCCTTCCATCGCGAGCGCGGCACTGGCGTCGATGCGCTTGATATTGGCATGGGCGTGAGGGCTGCGCACGATAGCGGCGTGCAACATCCCAGGAATCTGCAAGTTGGCAACATACCTGCCCTTGCCCTGGATAAAACGCGGATCTTCCACCCGCTTGATACTCTGACCGATTAATCCACTCATAGCAACACCTCCTTAGGCGGCTGCCGCAGCTTGCGCCACAGCTCGCACAATATTCTGATAGCCGGTGCAACGACAGATGTTGCCTTCCAAGCCGTGGCGGATCTGTTCTTCACTGATGCCCGGATTGTTTTCCACCAGCTTGGTCGCCGCCATGATCATGCCCGGTGTGCAATAGCCACATTGCAAGCCATGTTGATCCCAGAATGCCTGTTGCATGGCGTGCAATTGACCATTCTTGGCAAGCCCCTCGATGGTGGTCATGGTGCTGCCGTCCGCTTGCACAGCCAACACGGTACACGATTTGGTTGCCATGCCGTCCATGTGGATAGTACATGCGCCGCACTGGCTGGTGTCACAACCGATATTGGTGCCGGTTAGCCCCAGTGCGTCACGAATGAAGTCCACGAGCAGCATGCGCGGTTCCACGTCGCGCGTATAGGCCGCGCCGTTGACCGTCACTGAAATCTTCTGCATATCTGTTCCTCCACGAATTGGTGATTGATTGGTAGAAGTGCTAAACGCCATCCATAATCACGCGCGCGTCACCTCTTGCCAATCATCTGAATTATGGGTTTACGACTTGAGGAAAAAGCGCTGTTATAGCGTAAGTAGCGCCGGACTCTAGTTATGGGAGAGCTTACATACATTTTAACGCAGGGTGGGGATTCTGTCAACGAGCGGTTTTGGGTTAACCACGGTTAATTCCCTAGTACAGAGCGGGTCAAATGAACCAAACGGTACGCAGCAGATTGCGTAGGTCACGTTTGCAACGTGACAATCTGTCCAAACCCGCAACCGCGCCCGAGCCAAGCCTGGATCGACGACGCATGTTCGGTTAAAAACTGGCTGGTTTGCAGGCAACGGGTCTGTCACGTTACAAACGTGACCTACAGTCGCTAGCGCAGGGTGGGGATTCTGTCAACGAGTGGCGAAGGTATTGCTTAAACAAGGCTGTAATTGCTGTCGGGGCACGTTGCGCGCGGATAGCGTCCGGCTGCTGACAACAGAAAAGCGCCGCAGCGATTTACCGCAACGGTCAGGTTGGTAGTCCAAGGTCGCGCAGGTCTTCGCGCGTTAGGATCAGCTAGACCCTAACGCGCGGGGATGGCGTTATTACACGCCTCAATCAAAGAGCGTGCGCAGTAAGAAATCGACCATCAACATGACCAACGCACCCAAGGCAAACCAAAGCACCTTTTCTTGATGTTGCAGCGGTATGACATCCGAAACCAGATCGCGCGCCACATCTTTGGCAACTTCGCTGGCGATCTTGGCGGCGGAAGGCCCAGCCGCCGCGGCTGGTGGCTTTGCTGCCGGTGTAATGGGGGTGGGGGCGGATGCTGGGGGCGCTGGGGGTGGCGCAACCGCCGCGGCGACTGGATTGTCAATGGGCGCAACAGGTGGGGTGGGTGGTACGTTGGCAGGTGCCGTGGCCTCTGCAACAAGCGCCTGGATCTGCGCGTCCAATGCGACCAGCCCTTGGCGAATGATCGACTTGGCCGTACTGTCGATCAAGCGTTGGCCCACGCCGGCAATCTTGCCACCGACTTGTACATCGCCCGTATAGCTCATCACCGTTTCGTCGCCACTGGCGGCTAACTGGACATTGCCCTCGCCGTTGACAAAACCAGGGGAGCCTTGGCCGCTGACCTTCATGCGATAGCTGTCCGGTTCGTTGATATTGGTGAGTTCAATTTTGCCTTCAAACTTGCCCTGTACGGGGCCGACGCGCACATTCATCACCGCTTTATATTCATTGTCACTGAGCTTGACCAGTTGCTCGCCGCCGGGCAGTGCCATGGAGAGAATGGTCGGATCTTGCAGCGCGTCCCAAACAGCCTGCTGTGGTGCTTTAAAGGTATGCGTACCCTGAATTTGCATGGCGTTCTCCTTCAATTGTGGGTTGGCTTTCTTGCATTGTAGGCAAAGAGCCGTTCCCTGTCAAACAAAGCGGATCAGAGCGGCTTCAGCCCGGCTTCGATCGTGGCGCGCCTGCCTTCGAGAAAGGGTGGCAGGGCCAAGCGTTCGCCCAAGGCGGCCAACGGCTCATCCGTCGCAAAGCCGGGATCGTCGGTTGCCAGTTCGAATAGGATGCCATTCGAGATCCGGAAATAGAGCGAGCGAAAGTAGAAGCGATCGACAACGCCCGAATTGCCAACCCCCATGCTGGCCAAGCGTTGCAGCCAGGCTTGCTGTTCCTCGTCGCCACGCAGGCGGAAGGCAACATGGTGTACGCCCCCATAGCCTAGCGACTCGGCGCGCGCGCGTTGCTCCAGGACATGCACTTCTTTGCCGGGGCCACCGCCGTCCATGGCATAGATCGTCACACTCTCTTGCGGGTTGTCGAGGCTAGGATGTTGCGCTACTTTTTCGAAGCCCATCAATTGGGTGAAGATCGGCTCCATTTGTGCCAGTTGGGGCACGGCTAGCGTAATTCCATAGAAGCCGCGAATCCCCTGCTCGGTGGGAATGTCCACTCCATCCCAGACTTCGCCTTCGTAGGCCGCCCCTTGGTCATCCACCAGGGTAAGGCGCTGTCCCTCTGGATCTTCAAAGCGCAGCATAGCGCGTCCAGCAAAGGTTTCTACGCCGCTGTGCTGAACATTGTTGGCAATTAAGCGCGCCGCCCAATACGCAAGCACAGCCTGCCCATTTACCCGGAACAGGGTATTGGCAATGCTGTCTGTGCCGCGGCGATTGGGGCCGGTTTGCGGCCAGTCAAAAAAGGTCATATCGGTGCCCGGCGTGCCAAGCTTGTCGGCATAAAATAGATGGTACGCACTGACATCATCCTGATTCACCGTTTTTTTGACAAGGCGCAACCCCAATACCTGTGTATAAAAATTTAGATTAGCCTTGGCATTCCCCGTGACCGCAGTCACGTGATGGATACCGTGCAATTGCATGGTCGCGTTCCTTTCGCTATTCGCTACATGAATCGTTGTTCGCGAAGCATGATTCGTGCTACAAGCAGATCATTATCATTGATAATATCACAGAATTGGCTGAGCGCATTGCGGCTTTGTTGAGCGAAATTGTACGATAGCCAATAATCGCGCAGACAAGCCGTCGTCTGCGCGCCGCCGAGACTTTGGGGTGTAATGCAGTTTTGGGGGAAGTGTGCCGGGGGCGAGCGACGACCACACCGGCTTGACAAACTGCACCCCACTCGTCCCCGGCACACGTTGCTCGCCAGTTCTATAATTGATCCCCGAAGTGAAATATACCAGAGCTTTTTGCTTGGTTGCATGCAATGGGCAATCGCGATATAATCGACAACAAGCCCATTTGAACCGTAATTTGAACTGAATTTAGTTGGCAATAGCGCTCTCTGCTATCCTGTTTTATTTTGCCTATCCCATCTGAACAGTTCATCCCTATCATTCTATTGGAGGAACCAACATGAGCACCCAACATGCCGCGCGTCGCCATTCGGTCAGTCGCCGCCAGTTTTTGGTTTTGAGTGGCAGTTTAACGGCTGGCGCATTATTGGCCGCCTGTGCCCCAGCCGGTACACCCACCGGTGAAACGGCCAACGAAGCCAGCGCCGCCACCACCGACTTGATCGCCTGGTTCACAGATCGTAGCACGATCAACAACATGACTGAAAAAGAGGCCATCCCCGAATTCGAGGCTGGCAACAGCAGCATCAAAGTGGAGATGCAATTTGTGCCCGAGAGTGAATTGCAGCAGAAGTTGCTCACCGCGAAGGCGGCAGGCAACGCGCCGGATGTTTCGTCGATTGATGAAACCTTCCTGGACACCCTGACCAAGCAAGAGGTATTGCTGCCCATTCCCGATGAAGTGTTGAATGTGACCGAAGAGATGGGCGAGTTGACGGCCTCGCTCTATCGCATTCCGCATGGTTCGGATGATGCGCGCTTCTATGGCTTGCCCAATGGCTCCTTTGCCAGTGCCCTCTATTACAACGTGGGTCTGTTAGAAGAGTTGGGCTATACACCAGAAGATATTCCTACCACCTGGGCCGAGTTTTTGCCCTGGGCCACGTCGGTGAGTCAATGGGATGGCGATACGCTAGAAACTGCGGGCATGGCCTTCTATGCCAATGAAGCACAAGTCGCCGAAGATTTGCGCATTCAATATGGTGGCCCGCTTGCCGGCAACAACTACCCCACCAAGGATAGTATGGTGCAGGCCGATGATATTGGCATCAAGACCTGGCAAACGATCATGGATTTCTACAATGTCCACAAACTGGATAGCATTGCCGAAGGCTTTAATGCCCGCGAACGCTTTGGGTCGGGAGCGGCGGTCACACTTTACCAGTGGACGTGGTTCAATGGTTTTATGGACAATCAATACCCCGACATTGAATGGGGCATTATGATTCCGCCCACCGAAACCGGTGAACCCAGTTATGGTCGCCGCGGACCGGATGTCGGCTTCACAGTTACGTCGCAGACCGAAAACAACCTGGATGCCGCCTACACCTTCTATCGCTATCTGGTCAGCCCGGCTTATCTGGCGAAATATTGCAAGTTGCGCGGGATTCAGCCCAGCATCAAGAGCATGTTCAACGACCCCGAATTTTCCGCCGATTCTGGTCCCCATTGGGCGGCGATTGCCATCAAGAATCAGCCCCAGAATAGTGTCGATTTTGGCTTTGCGCCGCTGGAATTGGTCAACATTACCAACCAAATTCTGCCCTCGATTCGCGACGAAGGTGAGGATATCGCCACCGTCTTGCAACGCGCCGAAACCGCGGGGAATGAATACCTGCAGGCCAATCCGCAATGGAGCATCTTGAGCGCGGCGGATTATGAAGCCAACCCCCAGTGGCTGACGGAAGCAAGCTAAAGCAATTGACAATTGATAATTAACAATTGTCATAGGCGTTACGCAGTTGGCAGCGTTGCCATCGCTGGTGGCAGGCCGGCAGGATGCCGGCGTTCCCAGGCAACTGCGTAACTTCTATGTCAATTAAACAATCCTTATGCACACAGAATCTTGGCTACCCAAACATGCTTTCGGGCGCGTGGTGCTGCTGTTGTCGCTGCTCTTTGTGATCGGGCTGATGTGGTGGCCGATTGGCGAGATGCTCTACTGGAGCTTTTTTGACAAACGACCCGGCATCTTTGAATTCACGGGGTTGGCGAATTACCGCAAACTCTTTAGCGATGAAGTTTTCTGGAAGTCGCTGCGCGTCACCTTTAATTTTGCCTTTATGGTTGTGCCCGGTGTCGTGATCTTGGGCTTGTTGTTGGCGATTGCTGTCAATTCAATTCGCAATATTACCATCCGCGGCATCTTTACCGTCTCGTTTTTTACCGCCTATGTTGTGCCACTGGTGGCGATTGCCCTGGTCTGGCGCTACATCTACCTGCCGGGTAAACAGGGTTTGTTGAATGTCGTTATCGGCTGGTTTGACATCAACCCGATCCGCTGGCTCACGGTGAGCGATTGGGCGTTGCGTTCGATTGCGATCCTGCGCATCTGGAAAGAGGCCGGCTATGCCATGGTGCTCTTTATGGCGGGGTTACAGGCGATTCCTGTGATGTACTATGAAGCAGCCCAAGTGGACGGGGCCAGTGCGTGGCGGCGCTTTCGCCATATTACGGTGCCACTGTTGATGCCGACCATCACCTTCGTCGTGATCATTACCACCCTAAGTTCGTTTCTGGCCTTCACCGAGGTCTATGTCATGACGGCGGAAGCGGGCAGCGGCGTGCGCGGGGGGCCCAACTATGCCACCAATCTCATGGCCTTTCATATCTTCAACACTGCAATTGCGTATAGTAATGAGGGCTATGGCAGTGCCATGGCCGCCATCTTTTTTGTGATCATGGTCGCCGTGGGCTATATCCAATATCGCTTTATCCGCGCGACTTATGAATATTAACCGTGAATATTAACCGGACGTAGTAAAGACTGAAGTCTTTACCTTTATCAAGAAGAACAAAGACTGAAGTCTTTACTACGTGAAAGAAAGATCGTAGATAATGACGAATACACTCCAAATTACCGAAGCCCAGCGCCGCCAGTTCGATGAGGACGGTTTCTTTCTGGTTGAAGATGCCCTGACGCCAGCTGAAATTGCCGAGTTGGTGGACCTGGCTGATGAACTATATGCCGTCTATCGCGACGAGCGCAAACTGGGACCGCATGATGCCGCCCAGTGGCGCAATATCGTGGCGCTGCACCCGCTTTTTCGCCGCTTGATCGACCATTCCAAAATGCTGCCGCTGGTGGTCGATCTGATCGGTTACAACATTCAGATTCGCACGTCACACCTGGATGTACGCCCGCCGATAAAGCCCGAAACTGCACAAAAAGCTCTGGGCGCACGCGATAGCTTTTTCCCCTGGCATTCGGACGCACCCAACTTTGGCTGGCCCACGGTTGAGGGCGTGGTGCCCTATATGGAGATGAAAATCGGCTATTACCTCACCGATCTAACGCAACACAACAGCGGCGCGATCTGCGTGGTGCGCGGCAGCCATAAGCGGGCGCAGCGCGATGCCCAGGGTAATGTGATTGTTGATCCCAAGGATATTGTCGAAGTCAACGTGCGCCCTGGCACAGCCTTGGTCTGGCGCACGGCGCTGTTGCATTGTGTCACGCCGAATCTGTCGGACCATGCGCGCAAGTGTCTCTACTATGGCTATCACCCGCGCTGGATTCGCCCGTCCGATTATGATCACCAAGATCCGGCGGTACTCACCGACTGCAACCCAATCCAGCGCCAGTTGTTGGGTGAAATGGCCGACGGTTCACAGAACTATAATGGTGACGATCCGATCATTCACCCGATCTCGCGCTACTGGCGACCGCAGGATGCGGATATTCCGTTGAAGGCATGGGCCGAGGCACAGCGGTAGTCACATGCACTGTCCCTTCTGTCTGCCGCTGCTGGATCCGGCAGAGATTGCACTGGGAAACGCGCATTGTCTCTTCCTGCGCGGTGACGAGCCAGTGCTTGTTGGTTCAGGCATGATTATTCCCAGGGCACATCGGGAAACTGTCTTTGATCTGACCCCAGCCGAATGGGCAGCGACCTTTGCCTTGTTGCAAGCTGCGAAAGCACTGCTGGACGCACAATACAAACCCGCAGGCTACAATGTCGGCTGGAATACCGGTGCCGTCGGCGGACAGACAGTTTTTCACGCGCATTTGCATGTGATCCCGCGCTACCCAGACGAGCCATTGGCCGGCAAAGGGATCCGCCATTGGCTCAAACAGGAAAGTAATCGGCGACCCGACCCTGGTGACAGCGGATAGGCTAAAGCGCGGGAATCAATGAAAGGATTGCATGGAAACCACTACATCAATGGCCGTACAGCCTAGGTCGCAGAACAAGCGACGCACCGTTAGCAAAGCGCGCCGCCAACGGTTGATGGGCGATCTATTGCTCTATCTGTTTCTGGCGCTGGGCGCGTTGATCTTTTTCATGCCCTTCTACTGGGTGGTGATCGCGTCGCTCAAGACGTCTGCCGAATTGCGCGCCATCCCGCCCACCTGGTGGCCCCAGGAAATGACCTTTGCCAACTATCCATTGGTCTGGAGCAGCCAATTTGCGCGCTACTTTCTCAATTCGTTCATCTATGCCGGCGGGACCACGCTGATTGTCGTCTTTACCAGCAGCTTGATCGGCTATGTAATTGTCAAAGATGCGTCGCGTCTGGGCAATTTACTGTTCTGGTTTCTGCTGGCGGCGTCGATGGTGCCCTTTGTCACCTATCTGTTGCCACTTTTCAACATCTTGTTGCGCATCCAAGCCTGGACCGGCCTGCCCATGGTCAACACCTACTGGGGCATGATCTTGCCGTGGGTGATCTTTCCCTTTGG
>DAOTTR010000505.1:0-4235 GCA_034437715.1 Caldilineaceae bacterium | reverse complement strand
CTCGTCGAACTAACGGGACAGTGTCTCAAAGCGTTAGGGTTCACCACCGGCGCCTTTCATGTGGAAGTCAAATATACCAGCGCCGGGCCGCGCTTGATCGAGATCAATGCGCGGCTGGGTGGCGGACAGAATTACCGGATCAATAAACTCGTCTGGGGGGTGGACCTCGTAGAGCAATACTTGATGACCTGTCTGGGGCTGCCCATCCGCCCGGCTAAAGCCGCCCAACCGCTTGTCTGTGTCGCCGAGTGTGACGTACCTTGTCCCGCATCGGGTACACTTTTACGGGCCGATTTTCTGGATGAGATTGCCAGCGACTCGCGCGTTTTGTACTGTAAAGCGAGCGTCCAGCCCGGCCAACGGGTGATTGGGCCACTGGACGGCGTCCCCGATTGGCTGGGGGAAGTGCTGGTGGCTGGCCCTACCATCGAGGCAGCCAGCCAAACCTTGGATGAGCTGATGAAGCAAGTTGTGTTGCCTATCCAGTGGGATCAAGCTGAGTAGGGCAGTAGATTTTTCTATGCCCTGACCATAGCGCCGAGGCAGGTCGTGGCCGTCCTCTTTGGCAACAGCACCACCCTGCTCGCAGCCGCGGCGGAAGCTGGGGAGTTTGATAATGTCATTGTCATAGACCTGCCTGATACCGACGACGGCAACATGGTCACATCCCTGCCCGACCCGTGGCCCGATGTGGTGGAGGAGCAGGTCAATGCGATCTTCTTGCCGCTGGTGACGCGCTAGACGCAGCGGCGATCGGCACTTCCAAAGTGCCGGTCACTAAAAAGAATCGTGCAAGGGAGTACGCTCATGATCTACCAGCTTAAACAACAACTGCGCGCCGTCCTTTTGACGGTGGGGGGCGTGACCATCATACAGCCCAGCAAGCGTTCCGCCCTCGCCAAGCCCGACTGGCGTTGGTTGCTGCTGCTGTTCAGCCTGGCCAATCTGTTTGACGCCATTTTTTGGGGGCAAATGAGCGTCTTTACCCCGCTCTATTTGCCGGCCTTGCACATCCCCACGGATCAGGTGATGCTGTGGACGGGACGGATTGCGGCGCTGGCGACCTTTGCCGGCATTCCGTTTGTCCCGTTATGGGGCGCCATGGCCGATCGCTATGGGCGCAAACCATTGATTGTGCGCGCCTTTGTGGCCCATCTGCTCGCCAGTCTGCTGATCTTTTTTGCCCCAAATGTCTGGGTCTTTTTGTTGGGTCGCGCCGTCATGACCTTTGCATTGGGTTGCACCGGCTTGATGTTGACCACCATGGCGGAACAGACGCCGGCTCGACGGATTGGTCTAACCTTTGCCATCTTGGATGGGGCGGGGTCGGTCGGGTACATTTTGGGACCGCTGTTGGGAGGACCGGTTGTCGATGCCTGGGGCTTCCCCACGCTGGTCTTGATCAACATCGCCTTCTTCTGCTTGTGTATTCTGGGGCTGGCGTTTGGCTATCACGACATTTTTCAGCCCCAGCCAACGCAGCCGCTGTTGGGCATGATGGGCAATTCCTTGCGCTTGATTGGCGGTTCCCCCCATCTACGGATGCTCTTTCTCGCCCTCTTTCTGTTGTTTGCCGGCTGGTCACTCACGATCAATTATATCCCCCTGCTCATTGCTTTTTACTACCACGGCCAGGATCTGCACACCGTCGCCGGTTTGGTGGTAGGTGCCGGTGGTTTTCTAGCCCTACTCTTTGCACCTTGTCTGGGCGCATTAGGGGATCGCTATGGCCACTGGCGCATTCTGTTGACGGTGGGGAGTGGGCTGGTCTGCCTCTGGCCGCTACCGCTGCTGGCCACCACGTTGCTGACCTTTGGCTTTCTCTGGGCGCTGCTGAATAGTATTACCGCCGGCCTGGTTGCCCTGGGCTTCACGGTGTTGTCCGGCGCCGTAGACGCGGCCTACCGTGGCCGCATTATGAGTTTTGCCTACCTGCCCTTGTTGGGCGCCAATCTACTGGGGCCGGTCGTGGAGCCGTTCCTGACCACCTATGGCCTTTTCGCCCTCTTTCCCGCCGCGGCGATCACAACCGCGGTGGGAGTCGCCGTCACCGCCCGTGCGGCGCAGATGCAGCGCGCGCCTGCCGGTGATTAAAAAAAATGTTTAGCTTAATCGCTACCCAATGCTTCCCAAGAAAGAGAGAAACAATGTCAAACATGCATGACAAACCGCACTGTAAAAATGGGTTATACCGGCTCGCACGCCTGCTACTGGCCCTGTTCGTTGCCTGGCTGACCCTGGCCCACCCGGCCAGTAGCTATGCAGCGGCTTGCCCGGCCGGCGCGTACTGGGATGGGACAACTTGCATCCCCGCGCCACCGGGTTCTTATGTGCCACTTCTGCGCGTGGCAGCCACGGCAGCCACCCTTTGTCTGGTCGGCACTTATCAGGATCAAGAAGGGCAAAGTAGCTGTAAGTCGGCCCCAAAGGGCAGCTACGTTGATACCATCGGTGCCACCACCGCCAACCTATGCCTCAAAGGCGCGTATCAGGATCAAGAGGGGCAAAGTGACTGTACACTGACGCCCAAGGGCAGTTACGTTGACATCTTTGGCGCCGTGATGGTCAGCCCATGTCAAACCGGTACATATCAGAACATAACCGGTCAAAGTAGTTGTGCGCCAGCGCCGGCGGGCAATTACATTGACATCATTGGCGCCATGACGGCCACTGCGGCCAAACCATGTCCAATGGGTGCCTATCAAGATTTAACCGGTCAGAGTAGCTGTAAGCTGGCACCAAAGGGCAGCTACGTTGCCGTCACGGGTGCCAGTGCGCCTAGCCTCTGTTTGGAAACCCGTAGGGAATATCAAGATCTAATTGGCCAAAGTAGCTGTAAGCTAGCACCACGGGAGGCACTCATCTTCGGTGACGGTGCGACCGCGCCCGTATGCGACGTCGGATATTCATTAGACCGCGATGACGTTACCAATGAGTTTATCTGTCTGCCTTGCGCACGGGGTGCTGTTTGTTGGTATAACGGAATTGGGGTTGCACCCTAGTAGCAGGGGCGAGTGAACCGTGGATTGGAACCAAAGCGGCCCCGCCGGCCCGCAAGGATCGCCCGGTGCCGTGGGGCTGACCGGCCCCCACGGCCCACAAGGTGTACCAGGCGCGCCCGGCGTCAGTGGCTACGAGATTGTGAGCGCCGATTCTTTTTTTGACTCGTCAACAATAAAAATTACGGGTGTTTTTTGTCCAGCGGGTAAGTCTGTGCTGGGTGGCGAGGCAGTGATATTACCCACCGTGGCTGACCCGAATTCGCAGAGTGCGCCCATCATGGTACGGGATAGTGGACCGTCAGGAATAGATAGCTGGTTTGCGCGCGGCAGCGAAATCATTCCGTATGCCTTTGGGTGGAGCCTAATGGTCTATGCCATCTGTGCCAATGTGACGTAATAGGAGGGCGGCGGCGGCTGACATCCGCTTTCCGCCACGGGTAAGCCAATAAAGCGCTTCGCAGACGAGCAACGGGTAACAGGCGCTGTGCAAGCGCCTGTTACCCGTTGCTCGTCTATAAATTTGTTCCCCCCGCGCGTCTACCCCCATCATTCGCCAACCAAACGGAGGCCAAGCATGCACTACACACATGCCCTCATCGCCCATTCATCGCAGCCGCGTGTATCGCTACTTGTCTCACTTTTAGGACCCACTAAGCTTACGGCCGCCCACCGGACGCTCCCCGTGCGTGGCCGCGGCAAATCCGATTGTCTGTTGATCGGCCTGGCCTTGCTCCCGCATGGAGCCGTGGCGCGCGAGCAGATCCTGGCCCAACTTTGGCCGGACCAAAGCACAACTTTGGCCAGCCAGGCACTGAACAGTGTTACCTCGGAGTTGAACAAACTCTGTCGCAAACATTTTGCCTGTGATCCCCTGATCCTGCATGAACAGGGCTACTATCGTTTCAATTACGAAGCCGGCGTCGGCACCGATATTGAACAATTTTACGTGTGGGCGGCGCTAGGCCAACAGCAGTTACACGAGGGCGATGGTCTACAGGGTCTTGCTAGTTGTGAACAAGCGCTGGCCCTCTATCGCGGGGATTTAACTTGCGGTGATCTCTCCGGTGACTTTAGTATTAGCGCCCTGCTGGCGCGCGAACGGCTGCGCACCACCTTGTTAGATCTACTGACCGCCCTGGCCAATTACTATTACACACATGGCGATGCCGTGCAAGCCATGCACTATCTCCAGCGTTTGTTGACGCGCGAGCCCTGTCGCGAAGATGCCCATCG
>DAOTTR010000504.1:0-2733 GCA_034437715.1 Caldilineaceae bacterium | reverse complement strand
TTGCTAGTGCGTACATGAGCGCGAACAGGCGCTCAATTGTGGCGTGGATGAGCTGACCGTAGTCCTGTTTCGTAACGATTCAGCCGAGAACGCGCCCAGGGGGCTCCCGATCCGGGCGGTCAGTGACGGCGGCGTTCCCGGTGGTGAATGCGATTGGCCTGAATCGTACGCCAACGTTAAATTCGTGTTGAATGAATTCAACACCTGCGACGGCAAACGTGTTTAAACACGTTTTCTATCCCAGGCGCTGAATTCATGCAGCGCAGCAGGTGATGAAATTTAACCTTGTCGTAATCGTTATCCTGTGAATCTACGCAACTGCGTAACTTCTAGTGTTATTATAGTCGGGCGAACTTTTTTTCGACAAAACGGCTATAGGTGGCTGTGCATCGCCGCTTTCTATCATACCCTTCGCTAAATCATAGCAATATCTGGCAAAGTTTCAGAAACTTGCCCTACATTTGGGCGTTGTAACCGGCTACAATAAGGGCACAACAGCGGATGACAAAACAACAGAGCAACAAACAACAAAAGTGCATCGGTTGTCCATCCGCAAAACAATCAATCATCCTGTCAGTTTACACAAAAGGAGAAACAATCATGGTAACCAAACAAGACTTCGCCCTGGAACAATTGGAAAATCGTCTGGAAATGTTCTGCGTCTACGTGCCCTATATCGGCACCTGTAGCAAGAAAGTACTCTGGTGGACGGTCTACTATCCCTGTGTGAAGACCCGCCGCATCTGCTTCTAAGCCACTACTTCGTCAACAAAATTGGTATTGCCTAAGTCATCATCGCTGGCGTGACGTGCCCGCCTAGAAGATGACCTATCAAACTCAGCAACTATTGACTTTATCAAGGAGAAACAATCATGGTAACCAAGCAAGACTTCGCCCTGGAACAGCTCGAAAATCGGTTGGAAATGCTCTGTATCTACGTGCCCTATGTTGGTACGTGCAGCAAGAAAGTGTTGTGGTGGACAGTCTACTATCCCTGTGTGAAACTCCGCCGCATCTGCTTCTAAACTCAATCATACTACCCCTAGCAAAAGACCTGGCTTAGCCAGGTCTTTTGCTAGGGGTAGTATGTAGTTAGGTTTGCATAACCAAGATCGCTTCGCGGAACTGCCCTAGCGCGTAGCCGTGATAGGTCACTTCAACCGGAATCACGAGCCGTGTGGGTGCTGCCTGCCCTGTTGCGTGCCAGTCTGTGGGCATTGGGATGGCAAAGGAGAGGTGCCCCTCTTGATGCGCGGGAATGCTGATCGATTGTTCGGCTATCGCTGTTGTCCACGTAGCGGGCAGGACGGGATAACAAGTGGCCGTGCGCGCTGCTGCCGAATGATTGGTGATCACAACGGTCAGGGTTACGGTGGTGCCGGGGGATGCGACTTGCTCATAGGGCGTACAGCGCACCCAATGTTCATCCAAGCCATAATTGGGATGGTCCCAGGGAAATAATTGACCGTATTGTTCTTCGCGTAGGGCGAGGTTGGCGCGCATCTGCCCAATTTCGTCGGAGGTGAAGTCAAACGCCGGCGCGACATGGCAGTTGAAAATGTGGGTCGGCTGTAAGCGATCCAGAAGGGTCAAACAGCGATCATAGCCTACGCCCGTCCCCAACAGGTTACGATTGCCGCTACAGTAATCATCCAGACCGGCCATGGTAAAGGAGTCGCCACTGAAAAAGAGGCGTACCCCGCGGCCTTCGACCAGTAGCCCCCCGTGATAATAGGTCTGGCCGGGAAAGTGATAGGCGGTCATCTGAAATTCGTTCCACTGCCAGCGCACGCCATCGTGGGTGCGCTGATCAATCCGTACAACGCTGGGTGAAATACAGGGCAGGCGATAGGCCGTAGGTGCTGTTACCACATCGGCCACAATGGTATCGGCATAGGTAAGGCATGGGTAAGTAGCCTGAAATTGCTCCATAAAATCGACATGGTCGTCATGATAATGGGTGACCCAGCAACCGGTCACGTTGGTGATCGTGCCGTCCGCTTGCCATTTTTGCAGCGCATCTAGCACACTTTTGGCTCCACAATCCATGACAAAGGCTTCTTTGTTTTCCGCCACAATCACCCAGGTTGTGCTCACGTGCTGCAAAAAGGCGGGTACCGGTTTGCCCGCGCGAATGGGCATATGCCCCAGACTTCCCGCATACTCGGCAAACAGTTCGGGGAAATAGTGGCGCAACGCCGAAATGGCCACATAGCTGTCATAGCATTGTTCCAGCCGCTGGCGCAACAAATTCACCGCGCTGCTAATATTTTGGATGATGACACCATGCGTTGGAATGAGACGCATAGCATTGGCCGCGACCAAGCGATCCAAGCTCTGTAGCACACGGTTACGGTCACCCAAAAAGCCGTGATAGTCAGTGACGCGCGCATTGCCTTTTTGCAGGCTATACAATTCCCATAGCTGACCAGCGGCATAGATCAGATCGCCACAGAAGATAATGCGTTCCTCGCCTGTATCCACCAAATAGGAGACACTGCCGTCGGTGTGGCCAGGTGTGCTGAAGACGGTAATCGTCACGTCGCCCCACTGGATCTGATCACCTTCCGCATAGGTTTCATGGACGGGTACAGATGCCGCCAGCATCAAGTTATGGGGATGGACATTGTAGAGATGCCAGCGCATCTTTGGATCGTGCCAGAAATTTTCGACTTCTGCGAACCAGGGGCGTTCGGCGGCGGGTACACCCATCCGTGTGGTGGCCGTTGCGAG
>DAOTTR010000503.1:0-5922 GCA_034437715.1 Caldilineaceae bacterium | reverse complement strand
CTAAGTGGCATGTAGCTTGCCATTTTTGCTTCAAATCATCAATGCAACATAATCGAAACACACGCTGGTCAGTTCAAAAAATCGATGATTACGCGCAGTATTTCAAGGTCACAACTTGGGTTAACTACATGAATTACCAAGTTTGTGCTACCCGTATAGCATAACAGGTTTCGCCTACGAATTTCAAGCGACTTTTCACTGATTTTGCTCAGTTTGCTGGTTAGTCTTGCGCGATGTACAATCAGAAAATGGGCAGCTTCTCTGCCTGATTTTGGGCAGTGACCTATCAGCATTTGAGGCAGCTATGGATCGTAAGGAATTTGGAAAATTAATTGCCGCCCTGCGCGAGGAGCACATTGAGTTCTCGGCCAGGGGTATTGGCGTCTGGACCCAGACCAAGCTCGCCAAAGAGGCGAATTTGCCCGAAAAAGCCATCAGCCAGATCGAGCAAGGGCGCAAAATGAATCTGGACGCCCAGACCATGACCCAACTGGCGCGCGCACTCAAGTTGACCATGGGCGAGCAAGTGGCGCTCTTTGCTGCCGCCGCCGAAGTAGGTGCCGATCCGCAATATATGATGCGTGAGCCAGCAGCCCATTCGTTCCAGACGTTGGTCAAGTTGATTGGTGAAATTCGGCTGCCCGCGTTTGTCTGTGATCCCTATGCGAATGTCTTGGCGGCCAACACTGTGGCGCTGGCTGTCTTGAAGGTGCCGGAAACTATGATCGCCAATGCGCCAACGTTGGCCAGTGGCTATAATCTCTTGCGCGTGGTCTTTGCACCCGAATCGCCCTTTCGCCAAATCATGGGGGAACAGTGGTCAGAACGGGCCGAAGCCAGTCTGCACTATTTTCGCGCGTCCACCTTGCGCTATCGCCATACGGCGCGTTTTCGCGTCATTCTGGCCGAGCTTTCCGAATTGCCTTTCTTTCGCGATCTCTGGTTCACCACCCAAAATTACGCCGAAGATTTGACGCCGCCATGGACAACCTACACCTACGGGCACCAGGAATTGGGCAATCTGAGCTTTATTGCCCACATCAGTGTCAACCTGACCGATCACGGTGCACTGCAACTCACCACCTATTTACCCTGCACCAAAGAGACCACCGAAATTTTTGAAACCTTTATTCGCCGTCAAGGGCTAGGCGTACGCCGCTTTGCTCAGTGGCCGAACGTAATGGAAAAAGCATAGCTATTGATGCAGATCATCGCGCTTGACCCAACCCACGCCGCCGCCGCCGCGCGCCTCCACATCGCCGGCCAACCCGACACCTTCCTGACCAGCCTTGGCCCCGCCGTGCTCAGCACGCTCTATCGCGCGCTGCCCCAATCTGCGGCGGGCTTTGGCTTTGCGGCCCTAAGTCGCGCGCCAGCACACGCGATGACGGCGCAATTGCCCCAGGTCGTAGGCTTTGTCAGCGCCACGACCAGCACAGGGCACCTTTTCCTAGCATTGGGCACGCGCCATCTGCCCGCCTTTGTGCCCGCGTTGCTGCGCCGATTTGCCCAGCAGCCGCGCTTGCTTCTACACTGTGTACAGACGGTGCTCTATCCTTTGCTGCACACAAGCGCGAACACCAGCGCAGCCGCCGCTGAATTACTTTCGATCATGGTCGAGCCGACGTGGCGCAGCCAAGGGGTTGGGACACAACTGGTTGAACAGGTGGTAGCGGCCTGTCGAGCCCGCCAAATTCCAGCGTTGGATGTGACCGTCGCCGCGGTAAACCAGGGTGCCCAGCGTTTCTATGTGCGGCATGGGTTTATCCAGCACAGCACCTTTCAACTCTACGGGCGGCCCATGTACAGCTATCGGCGCGCGATAAACATGCGCCCCGCCATCAATGGCTTACCTTTACCCACATCTTTGGGTACCAGTGACGGCTAGCGTGCCGGGGGCGGCCCACCAATATCTTGTCAAACCGAACGCGCACGGGGCCGTCCCTGGCACGCGGTAGTTACCGACCACTTGTGGGTAAAGGTAAGCATAAATACCTGTGGATCAACAACCTGGCTCACCTGCACCCTTTCAATTGCCCACGCTACGGCTTGGCCTGTGGCGCGTCGTCATGCTGCTGGGCCTGGGCATCCTGACGGTGGTCTTTCTGATTGCCTTGGGCGGTGGCCGCGCGGCCATCAGCGCGCTGACCGAGGTGAATCTGGCGTGGATTGGGGTAGGGCTGTTGGTTCACTATAGCGGCTTTGCGGTGCGCGGCCTGCGCTGGCAGCAATTACTCCAGGCATTGGGCCATCGTCTTACGTGGCGCTATGTCACGACGCTCTTGCTCAGCGGCTGGTTTGTCAGTGCGCTGCTGCCAGCGCGCGCCGGGGACTTGCTGCGCATTGCCTTGTTGCGCACGCCCACGCCCGATCGAGCGGCCATCCCCGTTGCCGACGGCATGGGCTCGATTGTCATGGAGCGCGCGTTAGATATGCTGGCGCTGGTGGTTTTGGGTGCAGGCGTCGGCTTTACGCTGTTGCGCACACAGATGCCGGGTTGGATCGTGGCGGCATATGGCAGTGCGATTGTGCTGCTGGGATTGGCTGTGATAGCGCTCGTCGTAGCCCCGGCATTGCTACAGTGGCTGCGACGGCTTTCGCTCTATCCGCTCTGGCACAAGGCGCTTGATCTGGCGGCACAATTGGTGCAAAGTTTGCACGCCCTGAGGCGCGCCCCATTCATTGCGCTGCTGGTCTTTGTGGAAAGTCTCTACATTTGGCTATGCGACGGTATATTGATGTGGGCAGTGCTCCAGGCGATGGGTATCGCGGCGCCGTTGCAGCCTATTACCTTTGTGGCCTTGACGGTTGATATTTTTGCCGCGGTTCCCCTCACCCCCGGTGGGATCGGCCAAATTGAGGCCGTGAATGTGGCCCTATTGTCCCTGCTGCCGCTGCCCGCGTTCAATCTATCGGCGGCAGTGCTCCTCAACCGCGCGATTAGTTATTGGAGTTTTCTACTCTTTAGTGGCGCGATCACCTTTGCCGCCGGCATCGGCCAGATGATGATCGGTGGGCGCAACCAGGAAGGAACGAGCGATGAATCAGCGCTTTGATGTAGCCGTGATCGGCAACGGCATGATTGGTGCAGCCGCTACCCATTATCTCAGTGCCGCCGGCTTACAAGTGGCGGGCATTGGGCCGGGTGAGCCAGCGCAATGGAAAACCCACGCGGGCGTTTTTGCCAGTCACTATGATCAGGGGCGCATTACGCGCATTATCGACGCCGACGCGGTCTGGGGCTTGTTGGGCAAACGCTCGATTGCGGCGTATAGCGATCTCGAAGCGCGCAGTGGCATCGGCTTTCATGGTGCCGCCAGTTGTCTGCGCGTGAGCCCCGATCCACTGGCCCCTGGCGATACATTGCTGCAAGCCGAACAGGTGGGCCGTGACCTGAACGCGGCCTTTACAATTGAGCGGCAGGATGAAGGCCTGGGTGAAATCTTTCCGTTTTTACATTTCCCCAGCGGATCGATGGCCTTGTGGGAACGAGGCGGGGCCGGGTACATCAACCCGCGCCAGTTGGTGCAGGCGCAACTGACCATTGCCAAACAGCAAGGCGCGACGATCATACTGGAAGCCGTTGCCAGATTGACGACAGACCACAACGGCGTTATGCTCACGACCAGCGCGGGCCAACAAATCCAAGCAGGCAAAGTGTTGATCGCCGCGGGAGCCTATAGCGGTTGGCTACTGGATCGCCCGCTCGACCTGCGGCGCAAAGCCGTTACAGTTTTATTGGCAGAATTACCAGCCAACGAGGCCAAGCGGCTGCGCGCCTTGCCCAGCATTATCTATCGATTGGACAACCATCCCGTGCTGGCGTCGATCTATTCGGTGCCGCCGCTAGTCTATCCCGACGGCAAAACCTATCTCAAAATCGGTGGCACGTTGCGCAACACGCGCTATATCCACACGGCGACTGAGATTCAGGCGTGGTTTCATGGCGATGGCAACCCCGTCGAACGTGACGCACTGCGCGAGGTATTGTTGGCGATGGTGCCCGGCCTGGTGGTTACGGCGTTCCAGAGCAAGCCCTGTGTCGTCACCTATACGGCCCATGATCTTCCCTACATTGACCAAATCGACACGGCGATCTATGTAGCGGCGGGCGGTTGTGGCTCGTCGGCCAAATCCTCGAATGAGTTGGGGCGTATTGCGGCAGCGCTGGTGGAAAACGCGGGTTGGTGCTATGATCTGCCAGCCGAACGCTTTGCTGTCCGCTATGCGTAGGCAATAAATCGGCGTGCCAAGACACAGCGATCTTACAGAAACGGACCAGCCGTCTATGTTACGCTATCGATCACTGCACACGGTTTTTCGACCCAAGGAGTGATACCATGCCCAGAACTGTTTCAGCTTCGCGCCTTTCCGTTCAATCCTTCCGCCCCCTGCTCTTGTTTATGCTACTTTTGCTGCTGAGTGGGTGCACCAGTAGCGAGTTTGTGCGCCTGATCGCGACGCTCAATCGACAGGCACCCAGCAACACCATCGATCCGCAACTGGCTGGCAGCAATCGGCTATTGGTGCATGGGCTTGATGGCAATCTTTTTACCATTAGTCCCGATGGCACCGCACCCTTTGCCCTGACCACCGATGCCGGACGCAATCGTGCCTATAGCCAGGCCACTTGGTCTTCATCGGGTGCGCGCATTGGCTGGGTGGGATTGGCACAAACCGCCGACGGTCTCCAAAGTACGTTGGCCACCAGCCGCGCCGACGGCACCGAACGCACCCAAGTCGAGACGCTCTTTGCCCCCTTCTATCTCTACTGGAGCCCCGATGATCGTAAGTTGGCCTATCTCAGCAATTGGTTGGAGGGCCAGGAACAGACGATTGCGCTGCGCGTGGCAGACATAGCGGGGAATAGCGATGCGATGACAACGATTGGCACGGGACAACCGCTCTACTTTTCGTGGTCACCCAGTGGTGAACAGATGATCACCCACGTCGCCAATCAAGAGGTAGCGCTGGTTACAGTGGCGAGTGGCGATGCCGTGGTGCTGGATGACACAGCTGCCAACTTTGCTGCCCCACAGTGGAGTACCGCAGCCAATCAGTTGCTCTTTGTCAGCAGTGAAGCGAATGTACCGCAACTGCTCCTGACCGATGCCAACGGTGAAAACGCCCAGTTTGTGACCAATTTTAGCCAAAATGATGCGATCAGTTTCAGCTTGAACCCGCCCGGCACACGCTTGGCCTACATCGAAACCAGTGCGCAGATCGGTTTTAACTCCTTTGGGCCCCTACTATTGTACGATTTGATAGAAGAAAAGTTTACGCAGATCAGCGATGGCCCGGTCATTGCCTTTTTCTGGAGCCCCGACGGCGAGGCGCTTTTCTTCCTGAGCGCAGAAGCAGAACCGCAGCGCGCCTGGTTGCGCGTCAATGTCTGGGATAGCGACGGGTTGCAACAATATGATCGCTTTATTCCTAGCGCCATCTTTTTGCGCGATTATCTGCGCTTCTCGGATCAATATATGCAGAGTATACGCTTCTGGTCGCCCGACAGCACAGCCATCGTCTATGCAGGTCAGCGCGCAGATGGCGAAGCTGGCGTGTGGGTACAAGCTGTCACGGGTGACAGCCCCGCCCAACGGGTGACCGATGGCGTTTTTGCCACCTGGTCGCCACGCTGAATTCCCCGGCGGCTTGACCAATCTTTCAAAAACTGGGCCATATCCCTTTACAAACAGGCTGAATTTGTGCTATAAGTGGGGAGAAATTTGTGTCGTAATGTAACTCTTACCTAGCGCATAATCAAATTAGAGGATCTATGTCACACACCCATCCCCAGACGTATCCTGTTTTGCGTTCGCGCAAGTCGGCCTTCCCAATCATTGCGCTGTTATTTGTCTGTAGCTTGTTCGCCATCTTTGTGTTTGTGCCCCGCGCCTTCGCCGATGAATTAGCCCCCGAAGC
>DAOTTR010000502.1:0-13608 GCA_034437715.1 Caldilineaceae bacterium | reverse complement strand
AGCCAGGTACAACAGGGCACCATCTGGATTCCAGAAAGTCTGCCCGGCGCACCTGTCGGTGCATTGCTCAATAGCCGTACAGTCGAGTATGTACGGGTCGAACTGGCCAAATAAGCTGTACCCAGCATTTTAGATTGTTTCCAAGCATCCAATCACATAGCTACCTCTAGCCAGGTGGTTGGATGCTTGGTGATTTGACAGTAGTCAACACATTCATAACGAGGATTTCATGGACTGGCTAAATCTCGTTGTTTTTCCGATCATCCGCTCGCTGATTCTGATTTTTGCGGTTTTAACCGGGGCAGCTTATTTAACGTGGATGGAACGCAAACTAATTGGGCGTTTTCAGATTCGATACGGTCCGAATCGAGCGGGTCCTTTTGGTCTATTGCAACCGGCAGCAGATGCGATCAAGGCGATCTTTAAAGAAGAAGTTGTGCCAAATCATGTAGACAAATGGATCTACTTGATGGGGCCGGCACTGGCCTTGATTCCAGCATTGGTCATTTGGGCAGTGATCCCCGTAGCCAAAGGGGTCCCGGTGATTGCCGATGTCAATATCGGTTTTCTCTGGATTCTGGCGATTGCTGGCATCGAAAGCTATGGCTTGATCCTGGCCGGGTGGAGCAGCAACAACAACTACTCATTGTTGGGTGCGCTGCGTTCATCGGCCCAGATGATCTCGTATGAGTTGCCCATGGGCCTCTTCCTGGTCAGCATTTTAATGTTGGCGGGCGGCTTTAGTTTGGTAGACTTGGTGGATGGTCAGCGCGCGTGGTGGGAATGGCTTTGGCTCTGGCTGATGTTCCCCTTCTTTTTCATCTGTATTCTGGCAGAAACCAATCGCAGCCCGTTTGATCTACCAGAAACCGAAAATGAGTTGATCGCCGGTTATCAGACAGAATATGGCGGCATGAAGTTTTCGCTCTTCATGATTGCCGAATACATTAACATGATCACCACCAGCGCGATCATGGCGACCCTCTTCTTTGGCGGATGGCGCTTGCCCTTTGGGCTGCTCGAAGATGTGCTCTGGATTGGGCCATTTGTCCTGATTGCCAAGGTGATTGTGCTGCTGTTTCTCTTTATTTGGGTACGTGCGAGTATTGGTCGCCCCCGCTATGATCAACTGATGCGATTCACCTGGAAAAGGTTATTGCCGGGTGCATTGGTCTATATGATGATTACGGCGTTGCTGACGTTGTTTTTCAAATGACAAGATAGCCAATGACCGGCTGACAGGCGTGTGCATGAAAGCGCTTGTCAGTTTGGCATGTAAAACCGTCATGAGGTAAATGAACATGGCTGTAAATGATTTTTTGAAGGGCGCAGTTGAAATCGGCAAAGCAATGGGTGTAACGCTCAAGCACTTGACCCGCAAGCCGATCACGGTTCAGTACCCAGAAGAGCCGGTGCCACTCTATCCGCGTTTCCGTGGGAAGCATGAATTGCGGCGCTATGAGAACGGACTAGAACGCTGTATCGGCTGTATGCTGTGTGAAGCAGCTTGTCCCACCGGCGCGATTTATGTAGAAGCAAGTGAAAATGATCCGACGGATCGCGTTTCGCCAGGTGAACGGTACGCCCAAATCTATGAAATTAATCTATTGCGGTGTGTCTTCTGTGGGGATTGTGAGGAAGCGTGCCCAACGGAAGCGATCGTGCTTGGACACGAATTTGCTATGGCCAATTACAACCGACGCGATTTTATTTTGACCAAAGAGCAACTACTCAACCCGGGCGAACCGAATGTGGTGATCCGGCCTGAGTAAAAAGAGATTGCGCGGGCAAGCTTGCAGGATGCCGCAATCGCGGCCTGGCCCCATCGCGCAAATCCTACTGAATAGACGTAAGCAACAAACGATTTGAAAGTTGCACAGCGAGGTTGGCTGATCTGTGGATCAATCATCCGTGCAGCTTTTAAGGGTTTTATCGATAAGGACACGATTTATGTCGTTTTCATTGCTCTTCTTTATTGTGATCGGCGCCATTAGTTTGGCCGCGGCCTATGGGGTAGTGGCTAGTAACTTGCCGGTACACAGCGCGCTCTTTTTATTGACGCACTTTGCAACACTGGCCGTGCTCTATATTACCCTGGATGCCCAATTTCTGGCGGCCACCCAGATCATTGTCTATGCCGGTGGCATTGTCATTTTAATTCTATTCGTGATTATGTTGATTGGTAGCGAACGAATTGAAAACCAGGGGCCTTATCGCACCTGGACGCCCTATGTTGCTATGTTCTTAGGGTTGATTTTGGTGATTACGCTGGCCTATAGTGTGATGACTGGTCAGCAATTTGGTACGCCTACCTTGGCGATTCCCGATGGTGGCGCGCCGCCGGTATTAGGTCTTGCACTCTTTACCCAATATATTCTCCCGTTTGAATTAGCAGCCGTCTTGTTACTGGTGGCCCTTTTGGGTGCCTTGTTGCTTGCGCGCCGTTCCAAGCTCGAGACAAAGTAAACAGTAAGGTGAGGTTTCCGTGGTCCCAACAAACTTCTATCTAATTCTAGGCGCAATGATCTTTTTTATCGGCGCGATTGGCGTCTTAACCCGCCGCAGCGCCCTAATCATTTTGATGTGTGTTGAGATGATGCTCAACAGTGTCAATTTGACGCTGATTGCCCTGAGCCATCAATGGGGCAATTTAAATGGACAAGTCTTTGTCTTTATGATCATGGCCGTTGCTGCCGCCGAAGTGGCCGTTGGTTTGGCGATCATTATCGCCCATTCGCGCCATACCCAGACCACTAATATTGACGAAATCAACCTTTTGAAGTGGTAGTAAAGGACTGATTCATGTTGAACCTTGCCTGGCTACTCTTTGCCCTACCGGCGGCAGGCGCCTTGATCAATCTGCTCTTTGGGCATCGATTGAACAGACAAACCATTGGTGCCATTGCATCCGGTGCGGTTATCTTATCTTTTTTGGTCGCCCTTGGCGTCTGGATCAGTCTCCTAGGACGCGCAAGTGAAGAGCGGGTTGTCACCGTCCATTTGTGGGACTGGATCACCATTGGCAACTTTGAAGTGGGCGCCGCGCTATTGATCGACCCGTTGAGCATTACGATGACGCTGATCATTACTGGGGTCGGCTCATTGATTCATCTGTATTCCATGAGTTATATGGAGCACGATGAACGTTTCCAACGCTTCTTCATTTATCTCAACTTCTTCATCTTTGCCATGCTGATTCTCGTACTGAGCGATAATTTCGTCGGCATGTTTGTGGGCTGGGAAGGCGTGGGCCTGGCTTCGTATCTGCTCATTGGCTTCTGGTTTGATCAACGCGATGATAGCTATGGCTACTATGCTGATGCTGGGAAGAAAGCGTTTTTGGTCAACCGCATTGGTGACTTTGGCGTCATCCTGGCGATTGTGGCGCTCTGGTCAACCCTGGGTACGGTTACTTTCCTAGAAGTTTTCGAGGGTGCCGAACATGGCCTGGCCGTGGGTACAGCTAATATTGTCTGCCTATTGCTGCTGCTGGGTGCCTCTGGTAAAAGCGCGCAAATTCCGCTCTATGTTTGGCTGCCCGATGCCATGGCTGGCCCAACACCGGTTTCTGCGCTCATCCACGCCGCGACCATGGTGACGGCAGGCATTTATATGATTGCGCGCACGCACACGCTGTGGCACATTGCCGAAGGGGCAGCCACTACCGCCGCCTGGATCGGCGGGCTGACGGCGCTGTTGGCGGCTAGTATTGCGTTGGTACAGGTGGATCTCAAGAAGATTCTGGCCTACTCGACCATTTCGCAACTCGGCTATATGATGTTGGGTGTGGGCGTGGGTGCCTATGGCGCGGCGATTTTCCACCTGATGACCCATGCCTTTTTCAAGGCGCTGCTCTTCTTGGCCGCAGGCAGTGTGATGCACGCCTTGCATGGCGAGTTGGACATTCGCAAAATGGGTGGCCTGCGCGACAAGTTGCCCACCACCTTCCGCACCTTTGCGATTGGTGCAGCCGCGTTGGCCGGTGTGCCGCTGCTCTCTGGTTTCTTCTCTAAAGATGCGATCCTGGCCGCCACGTTGGTCCAAAATCCGATTTTATATATCATTGGCCTCTTTACGGCGTTGCTCACGGCATTTTATAGTGCTCGCGCCGTCTTTGTGCCCTTCTTTGGCAAGCCACGCGACAAGCATGTCTATGATCATGCCCATGAAAGCCCGCCGCTGATGACCATCCCGCTGTGGATTTTGGCTGGGTTGGCAGTGGTAGGTGGCTTGCTGAATCTGCCCTATGTGCTCACGTTGGAACATTGGTTGGAACCCGCGCTTGGCCATCACGAAGCGCCCAGCCTGATAATCGAGTTGCTCGCGTTTCTGTTGAGCATTATCATCTCACTCTTTGGCATCTTGTTGGCCTATGGGTTGTATGTCAAGCAGGAAGCCTGGACGAAGCGGCTGGTGGAGCCTTTCAAACCCCTACAACCACTGGCCGAACACAAGTGGTATATTGACGAATTCTATATGGCTGTCATCATTAACCCCATCCGTGCTGTGGCCGAGTGGTTTGCAAAAACCGTTGACAAAATGGGCATCGATGCGATTGTTAATGGCGTTGGCAAGGGCAGTCTTGCGTTGGGTGAACAAGCTCGTTATTTACAAAACGGTGCTGTGCCCACCTATGCGCTCAGTATTTTCGTCGGCGTTGCCGTTGTTGTAGCATACTTTGTTTTTGGCGCTTAAGATCCGAATATAAGCGTTCGCTTGTGTTGGCTAGCAATTGTGGGCAGTGCAAGCGAGTGCTCAGATAAATTAGGATGCTCTTATGACGTTTCCGCTACTTTCTGTGATCACACTCCTACCCGTGCTTGGTGCCATTGTGGTTTTATTGGTGCCCAATGAAGCGCCCAAAAAGCCGATTGCGCTGGTTTGGACACTGGCGACCTTTCTGATCAGCTTGCTCCTTTGGATCAACTGGGAAGATGGGCAAGCTGGCATGCAATTTGTGGAAAAAGTGCCTTGGGCCGCCGAATTTGGGTTGTATTACCACCTGGGTGTCGATGGCATCAGCCTCTTGCTTGTTCTGTTGACAACCTTCCTGATGCCGATTGCGATCTATTTTAGCAATCTCTATGTCGAGAAGAATGTTGGGCCCTATCTGGCCCTCATGTTAGCACTTGAGACAGCGATGATTGGTGTTTTCCTATCGCTGGATCTGGTGCTCTTCTTTGTCTTCTTTGAGTTCAGCTTGATCCCCATGTATTTCTTGATCGGCCAATGGGGTAGTGGCAACCGGGTGTATGCGGCGGTAAAGTTCTTTATCTACACCTTTGTTGGCTCGGCCGCCATGTTGGCCGCGATTCTCTATGTCTACACGCAGACGGGTACCTTTAATATTATTGAGTTACAAACGCTCCGCCTACCTGCCGATGCGCAAATGTGGGCGTTCTTGGCCTTTGCGCTGGCTTTTGCTGTCAAAATTCCGCTGTTTCCCTTCCATACCTGGTTGCCCGACGCCCACGTGCAAGCACCAACGGCGGGCTCGGTCATTTTGGCTGGTGTATTGCTGAAGATGGGAACGTATGGCTATTTGCGCTTTGCCGTGCCGATCTTCCCGCAAGCCGCCGCCGACTTTGGGCCGGTGATCGCCACCCTGGCAGTGATTGGTATTCTCTACGGGGCTTTGGTTGCGCTGGTGCAACGTGACATTAAGGCGCTGGTTGCCTATAGCTCGGTTGCCCATTTGGGCTTTGTAATGCTGGGGATTGTGGCCTTCAATATGCAGGGTGTTAGTGGCGCTGTGCTGCAAATGGTCAATCATGGCTTAAGCACGGGGGCGCTCTTCTTGATGGTTGGGATGCTCTACGAACGTCGCCATACGCGCATGTTAGAAGACTTTGGTGGTCTCTGGAAGAGTATCCCGATTTATTGTGGTTTCTTCTTAGTTGTAGCCATGAGCAGCGCGGGCTTGCCCGGTTTGAATGGCTTTGTCGGCGAATTTGCCATCATCCTGGGCATGTATCATAGCCAGCCGGTCTTCGCCGTCTTGGGTGCCTTGGGCGTGATTCTGGCGGCGTGGTATTTGCTGACCGCCTTCCGCAAAATGGCACAGGGGCCGATTACCAACCCGGCCAACGAAGCAGCCAACTTACCGGATCTGCGTAAAAATGAAATCGCCATGTTACTGCCCTTCATCATCCTGTTTGTGATTATCGGTATCTTCCCCAATCTTTTCCTCGACAAGATCAATCCGTCGGTGGAAGCGTTGCTCAACCAACAACCGGCAATTATCGCCGGCCGGTAAGTAAATCAAATCGCTGTGCTTTCATATTTATGGATCAGTAAGCAGAGCGATTTAGCAATCATCAGAGAGGCGCATGACTTATGTCTGACGTTTGGACAACAGTGGGCATCAATATAACGGTTATCTTGCCCGAGCTCGTACTCTTTGCCTTCGCACTCCTAGTCATGTTGGCTGATATGACCAGCAATGATCAAAAAGAAGGCTTACGCGGTGTGCTGCCTTGGCTAGCGCTGCTGGGTGTCGCCGTAACCACTGGCGTCTGTGCGGCAATCTGGAGCACACCCGTAGCCAGCTTTCAGGGCGCAGCGATTATCGACAACTTTGCCATGGGGGTGAAGCTGATTGTGCTGGTGGCGACTGCCCTGGCGATCCTGCTCAGCGTCAGCTATATCCCCAAGGTCAACAAGCAGGTTGGCGAGTACTATACACTGCTGCTGCTCTGTGCCACGGCGATGATGTTCATGGGCAGCGCCACCGATCTGATGGTGGTTTTTCTGGCATTGGAAACCTTCTCGATCGCGCTCTACATTATGACCAGCCTGAACCCCAACAATCCACGCAGCACTGAGGCTGGCATGAAGTATCTGTTGCTGGGGGCCTTTGCCAGCGCCTTCTTTGTCTATGGGGCGGCGCTTGTCTATGGCGCAACCGGTAGCACCCAATATGCCACAATTGCCGCGGTGTTGCTCAACGGTGTCAGCCAGCCAGGCTTGCTCTATCCGGGCATTGCCATGTTGATTGTGGGGTTGGGCTTCAAGGTAAGTCTGGTGCCTTTCCACATGTGGACGCCCGATGTCTACCAAGGTGCACCGACGCCGGTCACAGCGTTTATGAGCGTAGGCACCAAGGCCGCCGCCTTTGCCGCCTTTATTCGCCTGCTCTTGACGGCATTTCCAGAGCAGCACATCACCTGGAGTTGGATTCTCGCCATTCTGGCCGTCGTGACGATGACCCTGGGTAACTTTGCTGCGCTGCGCCAACTGAGTCTCAAACGCATGTTGGCTTACTCTGGTATTGCCCATGCTGGCTATGTTCTGGTTGGGTTGGTCGGTGGCACGGCCCAAAGTGCCAGCGCGGCGATCTTCTATCTATTTTCCTATGCCTTTATGAACATCGGCGTCTTTGCTGTGATCATCGCTTTGGAAAAAGCCAACGAAGACGACGCGCTTCAAAATCGTGCGGCGGGCATTGGCAAGCGCTGGCCCATGTTGGCACTGGTGATGGCAATCTTCTTGTTTAGTCTGAGCGGCATTCCACCGTTAGCCGGTTTTTTTGGCAAGCTCTTTGTCTTCCAGGCTGCCGTCGATGGTGGCTTTGCCTGGCTTGCGGCGGTGGGTATGCTCAATAGTGCCGTCGCCGCCTATTACTACCTGCGTGTGACAGTAGCCATGTATTTCGAAGAGCCGACCAGCGAAACATTGGCCGAAGCGCCACGCTGGGCAACCCTCAACATTGGGTTAGCCGTCGCCGCCATCTTGACGATTGTGATCGGTCTCTACCCTGGGCTGTGGACCAGCCTCTTCCAAGGTGGTATTGCTGGCCTGGGTGGATAAGACGTTACCTACCAAAGTCGTGAAATAAAACGCCGCTGGGGTGACGTCCCAGCGGCGTTTTTCGTGGTTGCTTATGGGTTGAAAGCGATGGGTTTGAACGAATATTTTGAATAAACAGCACAGTAGTGATCCATCTTTCTATGAAGTCGAGGTTGCGCCTGGGCTTGAACAGGTGGCCTTCCAGGAGCTATGCCAGCTAGGCAATGCCATGCAACTGCTCCAGCCGCTAGAACCGAATAGTGGGGTGATTCGTTTTACCTATCGCGGGGATAGCCAGCGCCTCCTTCATTTGCATACAGTGCTCAATGTCTATGGGGGATTTCACTACGCGATTCCCAGACCCAAGGCGATCTTGGCCCAGGCCAACTTTAGCCGCCTACTGCAAAGTATTCAGCAGGTACTGCAACCGTTTCCCAAGCGCTTTCACACTTTTGGTATCAGTGCGGCAGGTTCAGATTCGCCAGTGTTGCAACAGTTGCAGCAGCAATTGGCGGATAGCTTGGGCATGGCCTTCTCGCCCACAGAAGTTGATCTGTTGGTACGTCTGCGCCCGGCACGCTTGCAAACCGATGGCTGGGAAGTATTGCTGCGCCTGACACCACGGCCATTATCGGTGCGCGATTGGCGGGTGGCTGACATGAAAGGGGCGCTGAATGCCGCCGTAGCGCACGGGATGGTCTTGTTGACCCAACCCAAAGCCAGCGACAAATATCTCAATCTGGCCTGTGGCTCGGGCACCCTGCTCATCGAACGGCTCATGGCCGCGCCGGCCAAACGGGTGATTGGTTGCGACACGAACCCGGCAGCGCTACAATCTGCACAAGCCAACTTGGCCGCCAGCCGATTGCAGACGACAGTTGAATTGCACGATTGGGATGCCCGCGCCACCAACCTGCCGGATGCCAGCATCGATGCCATTTGCGCGGATCTGCCCTTTGGCATCAATGTGGGCGATCATACCGGCAATGTCGAACTTTATCCGCAGATTCTTGCCGAAGCAGCGCGGGTGGCCAAGCCGCGCAGTCGCTTTGTACTGATAACCCAAGAAGTCACCTTGCTGGATCAATTGTTAGAAGCGTCAACCGACTGGAAAATTCTTGACTGCTTGAAAATCACGTTGCGTGGGCTGCACCCGCGCATCTATGTTTTACAGCGCAAAGCCGCCTAGTAGATCCCGGCGTAAATAAGGTACCCTATTTTTACCATGATGTACACGAGTAACGTGCCTGATTAACTGCCGTGGTATCTACGCCCAAGTGTACTAGTAGATCCCGGCGTAAATAAGGTACCCTATTTTTACCATGATGTACACGAGTAACGTGCCTTATTAACTGCCGTGGTATCTACGCCCAACTGTACTAGGGGTGTGTCAAGCGTGATTTGATCGGTAGTAAAGTTCAGTCTTTCCTCAATCGGACAAAGATTAAAGTCTTTACTACGGTCTAAGGCGCTTTCAAAGAAATAAGGATCCAGCGCTTGCCCAACAAAATCATGCGTAGGGGCGGCCGCGCAGCCGCCCCGCGTTTGGCTCGCTGTGAACGGGCGGCTGCAAGCCGCCCCTACTGCATACTTATTTCTTTACAATGGCCTAACGTAGGTCATGTTTGCAATGTGACGGTGATGAGTACGGACGAAAACTTATGAAGCACTCCGTAACCAGGCTAGGCAACCTGCCGGCGCGCTGGCTGAGTCTGCTGTTGCTAGCGATTTATCTTCTCTCCTATGCGGGGGTGCTGCATAGCGTGGATGAACTGTCGGGCCTGACGGTGACCGAAGCGCTATGGGTCGAAGGCAACTGGCACGCCAATGCCATGGCGTGGGACCAGCAGCGCACGCCGCCGCAAAATGCACTGGGGATTGATGGCAATCTCTACTCGAAAAAGGGGCTGGGCGTTTCGCTGGTGGCGCTGCCCCTTTTTGCATTGGGTCGCGCCTGGCCAGTGATGGGTGCGATCCAGCTTGCCTTGCTGACCAATGCTTTTCTGACGGCCATTACTGTCTATCTTTTTTATCAACTCGCTATCAGCCTGGCATTTAAGCCAACGACAGCGGCGCTGGGTGCGCTGGCGCTGGGGTTGGCGACACCGCTCTGGCCCTATACACGCACGCTTTTCAGTGAATCATTAGCAACTTTTGGGCTCTGTCTGGCGTTGATGGGTGCGTTTCGCTATCGTGTTGTCCTGCGCACCCGTGAACCGATTGGGCCGCTGGTGGCGCTTAGTGGTGGCTTGGCTGTCTTGGTCTTGGCGCGGTCGGCAAATGCGATTCTGGTTGCGCCCTTCCTAGTCTATCTAGCTTATATACGCTGGCAGCAACGCCCCCCGGTGCGCTTATGGCCCGCCTATGGCGCGGTCTTTGCTTTTGCGCTGCCGCTCGGTGGGGCGCTGCTGCTGACCATTGCCTACAACTATGTACGCTTTCATACCTGGCTCACCTTTCCCTTGGAGCCTTTTGAAAAGTTTAGCACACCACTCGCCACCGGGCTGATCGGCCTACTGCTCAGTCCAGGCAAAGGGCTGTTTTGGTATATGCCGGTGGGGCTCCTGCTCTTCTTTGGGGTGCGCGATTGGCGACCATCGGGACGCGCCGCCGAGTATCTACTAGCCACTGCGCTGATCGTGCTCACAACGCTTTTCTATGCGAAGTGGTATGACTGGACGGGTGGGCGCGCTTGGGGACCACGCATGATCGTGATCATGACGCCCGCGTTGATCACCTTATGTCTGCCCATGTTAGATCGCCTACGGCGGCCTACCAGGCAGGCGCGCTGGTGGATCGGTGGCTGCCTACTACTCTCGATCTTGGTCCAAGTGCCGGGGGTGTTCATCAATTTTGAAACCCTCGAAGCCGAAGCAATGAAAAGCGGCCTCACCTTTACGCAATTGGTCTGGTCAGTGGCGCATACGCCGCTTCTCAGCGCCTGGCCCTATCTATTCAGCGGCATACTGGTTGATCCGATCTGGTGGCGCGCGGACTTTTGGCAGCAGCCAACGATCTTCCTCGCTACCTTTGTCCTGCTGGGCCTGCTGTTGTTGTTCACGCTGGGGTGGGGCATATGGCGGGCCATGCAAGCCAGAGCAACAGGTGGCTGGTGGTGGATCGGGTTGAGTTTTGCGCTACTCTTTGCATTGATCACAGTGAGGCTCGCCGCCGCCGACCCACGTTGGAACGAACGTACTGCCAATCCAGTCGATAGTCGCGCCGTGGTGGCATATCTGCAATCTCAGACCAGTGCAGGCGATGTGGTGCTGCTAGACATGAGCGCAGCCACCGATCACTACGGGTGGCAGGCTTCCTGGATGAATCGCGGGGTGCGCGCCGTGCCCTACCTTACGTGGGTACGCGATAGCGAAGCCTTATCGCACGCGGCACAACTTGCGCGGTGGCTTGCGCCCTATGCACGCGTCTGGTTGATTATGCAAGATACGCCAGAAAACGCGCCAGCGGCGACCACCGAACAATGGCTGGATCGATATGCCTATGGCGGACGCCAACAGTGGATTGGCAGTCAGCGCATTGTGGAATATATGATGTCGCCCACCAGCGCGCCGCTCCTGGTGAAAAATATTGCGGTCGAGTTTGGCGATGCTGCCACCCTGGGCAATTATGCAGTCTACGTCGGTCGGCTGCCCAATTATGCCGCGATTGATCTGACCTGGGGAGCCAAGCCCGCCGATGCGTGGCGTTTTTCGATCCAAGCCCTGGATAGCACAGGCAAGTTGGTGGCGCAACTGGATGGCCAGCCCGCCGCGCTACCCGGTCTGCGCGATCGCGTGGCGCTGGCGCTGCCCGCAGGTGTGCAGCAATTGATCCTCAAAGTCTATGACAGTCAGAACGGGCAAGTGGCAATGGCCGAAGCGGCGGGGCAGACAAGCGAGTTTTTCACCCTGGCAACCTGGAAGTAAGATCTATGCCCTGCATAAAATCAGTTCGGTCACTTCGGGCGGGCAGCTAAAGCGCACTGGCATACCGACCATGCCAATGCCGCGATTGGTGTAGAGCCAGCTGTCATTGATACGCCGCAGGCCGTGTACATACTTCTTCCCCAATTTGGGCAAGATCGGCGTGCCCCAAAACGGCAAGCGAATCTGCCCGCCGTGGGTGTGGCCAGAAAGCTGGAGATCGATACGTCCATCCAGACTAAATTCGTCGATCACATCTGGCTCGTGGGCCAGCAATAGGGTAAGTACATCTGCTGGCTGCCGATCCAACGCGCGCTGCAAATCGGGCTGTCCCCAAATACAATCATCAACACCGGCCAGCAATAATTGACTGTGCCCCACATCAAAAGTAATTCCTTCATTTTGCAGAAGCGTGATCCCGGTTTCCTCAATTGCGCGGCTGATAATCTGTTTACCGGCGCGCACATCGTGATTACCCAAAATGGCAAAGACACCATACCGCGCATCCAATTGACCCAGCACGTCGGTCATGCCGAAAATTGTCTCGGCAGCATGGGTGACATAATCGCCGGTTAGCACAATGAGATCCGGCTTTAATTCACCGGCACAGGCAACGGCATGTTGAATCAGCGAAAGCGGGGTGTAGGGCAAAAAATGAAGATCGCTCAGTTGAACAATCTTGAAGCCCTCCAGCGCCGGATGCAGGTGGGCAATGGGGACATGAACCGTCTCGACAGCCAGCGTCGTACCGACAGTTAAGGTAGTGCTCAGAATCATCAAAACTCCGTACTCTCTGTGCGTATCTGAAGCGATCGCGTGGGGAAACCCGCTCCCTACGCACAAGACGGAGACGGCAGCAAAGTCACATAGGCGAAACGACTTGCTTCATTACCAAAGGCCCAGCCAGGACACTTCATTTACAACAATACCAATCTACAGTGTACCAAATGTGCACCGAATGCCCTAACCTTGGGCGCAGCAAAGCCAAACCGTGCTCAATATACCCAAGAATTGTGCAGATTGTATAATTCAACGCCTATTCTTTTAGATAGTTTTCGGGTAGTCTACTGGCAGGAAGCACCCTACAATTAAAGGCTGAGTTTACGACGCGCCCGGCGCAATCACACCCTGCAAAGCGCATAACCAGCAATGTCACTCGCCATCTTACGTCTGCTCCAGCTTGCCGATAGCGCCTTCCCGATTGGGGCGGCTGCGCATTCCTTTGGCCTGGAAACGCTGGCCGCCGAAGGCACGTTGACACCCCAAAGCTTGCACCACTTTCTGGAAGACTTTCTATGGGAAACGGGCCGCGTCGAGGCGATCTTTGGGCGCCTGGCCTATCGCGGCGCGTTGCAGAATGATCAACAAGCCTGGGTGGCGCAGTGGTTAGGATTGAACACTTATATCGCGGCCCTGAAACCGGCCCGCGAGAGTCGCGACGCCAGTGCCACCTTGGGCCGCCGCTTTTTGCAGACAGTCGCCCATTTGGAAGCAACACCTTGTCTGCGCCAGGCCCAAGATACGGCACAACAGGCTGCCATTGATATCCACTATTGCGTGGCTTTTGGTCTGGTCGGTGGTGCGTTACAATTAGGCGAAGAGGCAACAACTGTGGCCTATTTGCAACAAAGTTTGATGGGACTGGTTTCGGCCTGCCTTCGTTTACTGCCAATGGGTCAAGGACGCGCCGGCGAAATTCTCTGGGGCATCAAGCCACTGATCGATGAGGTGGCAACGGCCAGCCGTGCTAGTCTGCCAGTCGATGAAACAACAATCGATCTAACCCATTATATAAACCGCCTGACCACCTTTACGCCCATGCTTGATCTCGCCAGTATGCGTCATCCAACCTTGCCAACCCGGCTCTTTATCAGCTAACTGTGCCAACGCAAACCGA
>DAOTTR010000501.1:0-2310 GCA_034437715.1 Caldilineaceae bacterium | reverse complement strand
CATTGGAGGAGCGGCGCGGTCATGACGGTGGTGACGATGGCCATGATCACCATCATGGCAAAGAGAGTGGGCGACAGAATGCCAATATCCAGCCCAATGTTCAGCACCACGAGTTCCATCAGGCCGCGCGTATTCATCAACACGCCCACCGAGCTGGCCTCGCGCCAGGACATGCCCATGGCGCGGGCAGCCACGGTGGAGCCACCAAATTTCCCCGCCACAGCCACCAGGATAATCAGCGCGCAATAGAACCACAGATCCGCCCCATTGAGCAGACCCACACTGGTGCGCAAGCCGGTAAAGGCAAAGAAAAGCGGCAGCAGCAACACAATCGCCACATATTCCAGCTTTTCCGTCAGGGCGTGGACAAAGCTATGCTGCTTGGGCATGATCACGCCAGCCAGGAATGCGCCAAAGAGGGCGTGAATACCCAGCCACTCGGTCACCAACCCCGATACCAGAATCACCAGAAAAATCAGGGTCATCATATCTTGCGAAATGCCCCACTTTTGAAAGGTCCCTTCCAGCCGTTGTAATAACGGACGCACCCCCCAGATCATCACAACGATGTAAACGGCTGTCCCCACCAGGGTCAACCAGATTGGATGAGCGCTACTGTTGGCCTGTACAAAGAGGACAATCGCAGCCAGGATGCTCCACCCTGTCACATCATTGACGGCGGCACAGGTAATGGCCATGGCCCCCACTTTGCTGCGCAACATTTTGCGCTCGGTCAGAATGCGCGCCAGCACAGGAAAGGCCGTGATACTCATGGCAATGCCCATAAAGAGGGCAAAGCTGGTAAAGCTGACGCTGGCATCCGAGAGCTTGGGGTAGAGATAGAAGGCCAATCCAGCGCCTAAAATAAAGGGCGCAACAATACTCGCTTGGCTAGTCACCACAGCAGCACGGCCCTGGCTGCGTAACATTTTCGGGTCAAATTCCAAACCGACCAGGAACATAAAGAGCAACAGACCGATCTGGCTCAAGGCATTGAGAAAGCCCAAACTTTCGGCCGGAAACAAGGCCGCCGAAATATCGGGGGCCAGCCAGCCCAGCAGCGACGGTCCCAGCAGAATCCCGGCGAGCATTTCACCGATGACTTGGGGCTGATGTAGCTTGCGAAAGAGCAAGCCGACTAACCGGGCCACAAGCAGAATAACGCCAACTTGAATCAACAGAGTTGGTAGGTGAAGCATAGAATAATTTCTCCCGCATATGGTTTAGCAACAGTCTGGTGTTGGCGCGTTGGGCCAACGAAGGATGATAAGTGGCTAATAATCAATACAACGAAGCGCGTTCTTTGCAGGGTCTCACAAAAAATAGTCAGCTACGTAAAGCATAGCTGACTAGAAAATTACCAGATCTGGATTACCTTGTCAAGAAGTATCGAAAGATTCTCGCAGTCTGCGTTGCAATCGGCGTTTGTCTGGGTTTTACAGCAGGATTGTCCGAGCAGTAGCGGTTCGCGTTGACCTTGCTCGGGTTACGCGTAGCGCAGCAAGCGCATCGGATAGCGGTTGACTAGGTAATGCCCGCCAATCAGTACCAGCTATCGGGCAAATTTGACAGTCCTCTGTATAGCAGGTAGATTCTACCTTATACCTTGCTCAGTTTGAAATTTAAAAACGGAGGCGTTTGGCCTTTGCAAAATCGAGCGATGGCGCGTTTGCAACACAATCACAATTTTTTCTATTTTTGTAACGATTACGACAACGTTAAATTTCATCACATGCTGCTGAATGAATTCAGAGCCTGGGATAGCAAACGTATTTAAACACCTTTCCCGTCGCAGGTGTTGAATGAATTCAACACGAATTTAACGTTGGCGTACGATTCACCCCTCCCCAGGTTAGGGCTACCCTTTACCCACAGCTTTGGGTACCAGGGAGGGTGAGCGTGCCGGGGGCAGCCCAAAAACAGAGCGTAGTGCCGTCCGGCTCCGGCCGCTGGGCCGTCCCCGGCACGCCTTGCCTACGGCTACCTTGTGGGTAAAGGGTAGCCAGGTTAGAGAGGGGTGAATCGTTACCTATTTTTCACAAATTCCCCTGCCAGATCAAAAGGCGCGCCGTGAGTAGTAGAGATTATGCCGATTTGTTATTTCGGCAACAAAATCAGGTGCAATTCTTCTTGTAGGTGCGGTTTGTAACCGCACAAGTTGGCATCGACCGCGATGGTGTGGTTTGTAACCGCACAAGTCGGCATCGACCGCGATGGTGTGGTTTGTAACCGCACAAGTCGGCATCGACCGCGATGGTGTGGTTTGTAACCGCACAAGTCGGCATCGACCGCGATGGTGCGATTTGTAAC
>DAOTTR010000500.1:0-1766 GCA_034437715.1 Caldilineaceae bacterium | reverse complement strand
GACGTGAATGAGATTATGCGCTTTATGGTGGATCGGCTGGTGGATATGTGGGGCTTAATTCTCATGCCGATCGTTGGATTGACCGTACTCTTCTCGATCAATGCCCAGATCACCATGGCGATCATTGTCCCGCTGGCGATTGTGATGGTGCTGGTCAATGTCATGCGCCGTCGCCTGGAACGCTATCGCGATGCACGGCGACGCGCTGCCAGTCGCGTCATTGGCTTTATTGCCGAGACGTTTGGCGCGGTGCAAGCGGTCAAGGTCGCCAACGGTGAGCGCCATATCAATGCACGCTTGGCCGAACTGAACGAAGAACGGCGGCAGACGGCGCTCAAAGATACCCTCTTTGGTGAGTTGATCGCCACGACTTTTGCCAGCACGGTTGAGATCAGCACAGGCATTATCCTGATCATGGCCAGCCAGGCCATCAGTCGCGGCACCTTTACGATTGGTGACTTTGCGCTCTTTGTCGCCTATCTCTGGGAAGTGACTGATGGGTTGACCTTTATCGGCAACATGCTGGCCGTGCAGAAACAGACCGATGTCTCGGTCCATCGCATGGCACGCCAGATCGAAAATGTGCGTCACCGCGACGAATCGGACTTTGCGGGCCAAGCTGTCAAAGGGGTGCAGGCGCAAATTGCCAGCCCCGCCGCCTATGAAACGCTCTTTGCGCCCACCGAAGTCTATCTGGATGGCAATTTTCCGCCGCTACCCTATGTAACCAAGCAGGCAACAGATCGATTACATAGTTTGGTCGCCAGCGGATTGAGCTATCGCCACAGATCTACAGGGCGTGGTATTGCGCAGATCGATCTAAACCTACCCCACGGCTCATTCACGGTGGTGACAGGGCGGATTGGGGCGGGCAAGAGTACGTTATTGCGCGTGCTGCTGGGGCTATTGCCACTGGATCAGGGCGAAGTCCGCTGGAACGGGCAGTTGGTCGAGCACCGCGCTGACTTTTTTGTACCGCCGCGCGCCGCCTATACCGGCCAGGTGCCACGCCTTTTCAGCGATACCTTGCGCAATAACATCCTCATGGGGATGCCGGAAGAAGCGGCCGATCTGGAGGCCGCGATCCATGGCGCAGTAATGGAGCGCGATCTTCAGCAGTTGGAGACAGGTATGGAAACCATGGTGGGACCACGTGGCGTGCGCCTCTCTGGTGGCCAGATTCAACGGGCCGCCGCGGCGCGTATGCTGGTGCGCCGTCCGGCACTCTATGTCTTTGATGATCTATCGAGCGCGTTGGATGTCGAGACAGAGCGCATTTTGTGGGATCGCCTCTTTACCCACGCCGACCAGCACATCGATGACGCACCCACATGCTTGGTCGTTTCGCATCGACGCGCGGCATTGCGGCGCGCCGATCACATTATCGTGCTCAAGGATGGCCGGGTTGAGGATCAAGGCAGCTTGGACGACCTGTTGGGCCGCTGTACAGAAATGCAACAATTGTGGGAAGGGCGCGCGTAGTAGGGACAGCGCGTTGTTCATAGAACCGCGCCAAGGCAATTCAAAACCCAGATAATCCACCAAAGAGACGAAAAAAGGCGGCATTTCCTGCACACCCAATCGGTCTCCGCTTGGTGGATTATACAAACGTGGCGTGCTCAGCCGAAATTGACCACGGGGCGGACCTCGACCGAGCCCGTGTGCGCGCCGGGGATCTTGGCCGCCCAGACCAGTGCTTCCGCCATATCTTGACATTCCAAGATGTAAAAGCCACCCAATTGCTCTTTGGTTTCGGCATAGGGCCC
>DAOTTR010000499.1:0-3547 GCA_034437715.1 Caldilineaceae bacterium | reverse complement strand
CATTGGATCTTCAACCTGGCCAGCCCGGACGCGCGCATTCGCGATCTCGGTGTCAGTTTGCTGTTGGATGCGATTACCCTGGCCGAGGAGTTGGGGGCGGGTGCAATTTTGGTGCCGGGGTGCGATCAGGATCAATCACCCGCCAACAAGTGGGAGCTTTTCCGCGATGGTCTGTTGCAAGCCGTGGGGCGCGCCCAAACTACGGGGGTCAAGTTGGCATTAGAAGGCGTGGGCAAGCCATTTCTCTTGGACACGGCCAAGTTATTGCAGATGATCGATGACTGTGGCGGTGCGGATGTGCTGGGCATCTATCTGGATGTGGGCAATTCAACGAGCAGCGGCATGCAGCCGGCGGATGAGATACGCGCCGCCAAGGGCCGCGCCGTGCTAACCCATGTCAAGGATTGGAATCCGGCCAACCCCACCGAGCGTGTGTTGGGGGCAGGTGCCGTGGATTTTCCGGCTTCCTTTGCCGCGCTCCAAGAGATTGGCTATGATGGTTTTCTGTTAGTGGAACTCCCGCCCGATCCCAAGGATAGCGACGCCGTGGCGCGTCACTCCGTCGAGTTCTTGCAGAGGGTGTTGTAAATACGTATGTAGCTTGTTAGACCTGTAGGGTCTCGCAGACCCTACAGGTTTCCAATTCGTGACTGGTCTGCCGCGTTTAAGCTTTCCACCAGATTTATGCGCGTACCATCACCAACACATCGACGCGCCGATTGCTAGCTTCGTCAGCAGCCAACCAGTTGGGCAGGCGGGTGACGGATTGAAAGCCAGCCGCGGTCAACGCAGCTATTTTGGCATCATGATCGGCGTCAACATAAGCGACCACACGCTGGTTGGTTGGCATCAACAGGGCCTCAAGCAGCGCTGGGGCTTGCTCCCAATAGGCCGGGTGACAATAGATGTCGGCCAGATAGGTATCCGGCCAGAGTGGATCCCGCGTATAGGTCGCCAACCCGACGACCGCGCGCGTAACCCGATTTTGTAGGATGACGGTGGTTGATTGCTTGCCTTGCTGTTGCCGCTTTTCACTTTCCAGCAAGAGATCGAGCAATCCACCCTCCGATGACTGTCGTCCAAAAATCTGCATACGCACAGCGCGCACTATGCCTGGAAAATCGCCCAGAAATAGGGCCGCGGATAGGGGCCAGTGCATCCACTGCAGCGGTTGGATCAGCACATCCGTGGGATCAGATGATGGCGCAAAATAGCTCTGCTCGAACTCCGCTTGCGATTTGCCGTAATAGGCCATGTAGCCGCTCTGCGGTTCGACACTCTGGAAGCCAAAGCGGGCATACATGTGATAGGCCACTGAATCATAGCCCGTTCCCAGAAAGAGCGCTTGGCCGCCGCGCGCCACAAAATGCTGCATCTGCAACGCCATCAGCGCCGAACTCGCGCCTTTTTGTCGCTCGGCGGGTACTGTCCACACATGCCCAAAAAGACCAATGCCCTGGCTCTCGATGGTCATAATATTGGCCAGCGGTTCACCCGCGCGGTGTAGCACATAGAAGAAGGCATCGAGCCCTAGCTCGCGTTCGAGTACCTGCACATTTTGCCAGTTCCAGGGATCGCCCTTGTGCCAGAGCAATTTTTCCAATCGGTCGGCCCAATCTGCGTCTGGGCCTTGGATCACGCCGGCTTCGACTTGCTCCCCATCTTTGAGGGTGACGTCCGCTAATTTTTGGTACATGCTGCCTTCTGTCCGCTGTGTGCTCAGTCGATTGTTACGTGAAACCAAGGAAATTTTTAGAAGTCCAACCACGGATTCCACGAATGAAAAACTAAAATCTGTGATATTCGTGAAATCCGTGGTTTCTACTGATTTTGTCGGCGTGACTTATGAATGGACTTATGAATGGGTCAGGCGTAATGATTGTTTCCACACGGTCGATTCATCCGTTTGGCGGGCATCGCGATAGGTTGGGATCACCGACCAGCGATCCTGGCCATTGACGTTGGGACAAGAGCCGTGCAGCGTCAGATCATGGAAAAAGACCGCGCCGCCGCGTGGCACAGGGGCCGTTACAATTTCCAGGCCTGCCATTGCTGCTTCGCCCAGGCGATTGCCAAAGCCTTTGCCATCTTCGACATGCTCTTCGGTAAAGATCTGCTTTTGGCTACCGGGCACCAAGCGTAAACAACCGTTTTCGGGCGTTGCATCATCCAGTGCGATCCAGATCGAAAGCTTGTGATTGCCGCGCCAGTACCACCAATCTTGGTGCCAGGGCGAATTGAAGGTGGTCTGACCATTTTTGAAGACCGCCTTGATGCTCAGGAATTCCACATCCGAACCCAGCAATTGCTGCAAAATGGCAATGGTTTTGGGGTTTTGAATGTGTTCAACCGTCAGCGGATCCATACGGTCGCTCATCCAAACGCGCACGCCCGACGGTTCGTTGATCTTGCCTTCGTCGATCAGGCGCGCAATTAAGGTTTCCTTCCAGACGATAGCCTCTTCGGCGCTGATCAGATTGGGCACAATCACATAGCCATCGCGCTGATAATCAGCGACCTGTTGGGCGCTCAGAACTTGATGGGTGGTAGTTAAAGAATTCATAAAACTCCTACGGTAATCACATCTGTCGTTGGTGGCTTCTCTGGACGACAAAATGGCAACAATCGATCGATGATGACACAATGTAAGACTATACCCGAATTCGGATTGATTGGCAACACTGTAAAATTTTGGTAACGATTCAGGCCAATCGCATTCACCACCGGGCACCCAGAGGGTTCCCGCGCCATCCCTGGCGGCCAGTGACGGATGCCCGCCAGGATCAGGAGCCCCCTGGGCGCGTTCCCGGCTGAATCGTACGTCAGCGTTAAATTTCATCACCTGCGGCTCTGCATGAATTCAGAGCCTGGGATAGCAAACGTGTCTAAACACCTTTGCCCTCGCAGGTGTTGAATTCATTCAACATGAATTTAACGTTGGCGTAATCGTTACAAATTTTGGAGGTATCATGAATTGCAAACGAAAAACTGCCGATGTGAATTCTTGCATTTGACGAAGTTATGATATACTAGAAGAGCTTTCCCACGTTCTGTGGTGGAAGTTATCAAGAATTAAATAGAAACAGTCCCAATGGTTGCTCGACCGAACTGGGTCGGGCATTTTTGTTGCAACAGGCTGGCTCTTACTACGGGACGAGTCGACTGTTGATCAACAACGGGGCATGGCCTGCAAAGGCTGTGCATGATTCGCCAGAAGTAGGAGCTTTATGAATAACGAATTTACCGATTTAAACCTGCACCCGCAACTCGTGCAGGCTGTAACCGCGCTCGGCTATACCACGCCGACGCAAATCCAACTGGATGTGATTCCGCTGATGATGGCAGGCCACGATGTGATCGGCCAAGCCCAAACCGGCACCGGCAAGACCGCCGCCTTTGCGCTGCCCATTCTTCAGAATTTGGTCACCGGCACCGGCGCTGTCCAGAGTTTGATTCTGGCCCCCACGCGCGAACTTGCGCTGCAGGTAGCCCAGGCTTTTGAACAGTATGGCAAGTATCAACAAACGACGGTGTTGGCCGTCTATGG
>DAOTTR010000498.1:0-1735 GCA_034437715.1 Caldilineaceae bacterium | reverse complement strand
TAGGTCAACCGATTACTCTTTTTGCGGATGTCCCCTAGGCCGGACCACGATTCCTTGAATTTTTTCACAACAGTACTCATTTTGAGTGCTTTGGTCATCTTTTCCCCCTTGCTTTTGATCACCTTTACACTACTTCATCATTCGCTTTTTGTCATCTATTTCCTAATTTGCAATCGCTGTTGGGGCACGCGTCAAGTTGACACCAACCGAATATGCGATCCTGCGTTTGCTGGCACAACATACCGGGAAAGTCGTAACCTATCAGCAAATCTTGTGTGGCATCTGGGGCCTTGCACACGGCAAAGAAACGCATTATGTGCAGGTGTATATTGCCCAGCTACGGCAAAAACGGGAAGATACACCCACAGTGCCACAGATTATTCTAACAGAATTCGGCGTCGGTTATCGCCTGATCGCACAGCGGTGATAACACAGAGGCCGCAAGCACACACCTGTGCTACGGCAACGTAATCCAACGGAAATAGACTGATGATACCTACCATAAAATACCACCAATGGCTCGATGTAGCCGGCGTCTATCTGATCGACAACGGCATGACCATCGGCAACAATGCACTTTTAGCCATGCAGGCCGAACAAGCAGCTACCCCCACGATGCGCATTGACGCCGATCAAGTCAGCATCGTATTCACTTCGATTACGACCTTGCGCGTGATCTGGCATAACGGCAAGCCCATCGAAAAAGGCAGCCTGATCTATAACGGGGCGTTCTTAATCGTCGAGAAGTGCTGAAAGCGCGCCCAACGTCCCTTGATTTTTTCTTGACCTGTCTACGCGTTTTCCTGACCCACGCTTGACCATTTCAGTGTTATGCTAGCGATCATGAAGTAAGTATGTGCGGCTGCGGAGTATAGAAGAGAAAGGGAAAATATCATGACACTCATGTATGTATTTGGCTGGTTGATGGGGGGCGCTTCATTGCTCTATTTTCTGGTGGCGCTGGCAAAGCCAGATTGGTTCTTGGCATTGCCAGTTAAATCCGACGAGAGCAAAGGTGTAACCCACAAAGAGCAGTCCCATTATGACATGGCCCACAATTTTCCGGGCTGAGCGTAGTGACGCGTTCCAGCCCTTATGGCCGTGCCGCCAGCAATAGATCAACGCTCTGTGTTTGGCCGGCGCGCATCAGGCTCAGACGCACGGTCTCGCCGACTTGCGTTTTGCCCTCAAGATAGATGGTTAAATCTTGCAAACTGTTTACCAATGTGCTATTGATCGCGGTAATGGCATCTCCATCAATCAGGAAGATTCATCCCCGCGTTGCGCAATAATTGGGCTTGCGCGGCGGCAAGATTCAGGGTTTGTGCTCCCAGCCAGGAATGCGCAACATAGCCACAATCAATCAATTGGGCGACAATGCGCGAGCAGGAAACTGCACGACCACGGGAAGATCTATCACTGTCGGATTGGCGGCGGCAGACTATAGTGCGACTAGCGCAGCGCTACATTGTCACGCTATTGTCACACTTCAAGCGTTGACCCTTTCCACAGGAGCTAGCATGTTAATTCACAGGCACAGAAATAATTGGTTCATCCTTTTGTCAATCAGCTTGTGGATCAACGCCTGTACGGCGGCGTCGCCCACACCGTTACCGCCACTGCCATTAAGTTAAGCTAAAAAGGTGGTAAAATAGAATAAAAATAACGATAAATCAAGGATTAGAGCCATGTTGAATAAAATGAACGAAAAAAAACGGACCTTGTGATACAGCTT
>DAOTTR010000497.1:0-15983 GCA_034437715.1 Caldilineaceae bacterium | reverse complement strand
GGGCGCGCTTTCGGGTTCACCGCGATTCACTGGAACAATACGCTGAACGCCAGAATATCCGATTAGACTGGAATGCGCTAGAGCGAAAAAAATAGAATCGCCCCGGTGTGCCGCCAAGCAAACCCCGGAGCGATTACATAAGCACCTTAATAATTCGATAACGTGACCAGAGCAGTAATTGACAGCAACCGGCCATGGGTCGGCGGATGAATCGCTGGACTAATCACGCGTGAATTATCAGGCATACAACCGGTGATAATAAGCCGGATTGCGTTATTGCAGGGAGTATAATTGCAAACCTAAATTAGACTATTGATTTTTCAATAGTCTAACTCTTTCTTCCTGCAAAGTGCCCCTACTCCGACTTGAACGGAGACGCCCTTGCGAGCACAGGCCCTCAACCTGCCGTGTATGCCAATTCCACCATAGGGGCAAACTATATTTATACTGCTAGCTGGAAAGTATACCGATTTCTGCAAAAAAAGTCAAAATCTTTAGCGCCATGTTACGCATTGGGAAATGGGGGTCGGCGCGCCATCAATTTGGGGAAGCCCAAATCAATAACTCTTGCAATTTTCTAACACTTCGCTAGTGTACTATCTACATCTTTTGGGGTAGAGTCAATCTATACTTTTGCGCCATCGATCCATTTTTAGAACCTGAGGAGTATTTCATGACAGAAACAGCAAAGGCTGTCCCCGAATCACTTGAATATCGTACCGAAGTCAAGCAACTGTTGGATATTCTCGCCCATTCTCTCTACACGGATCGCGAGATCTTTTTGCGTGAGCTTGTCTCCAATGCCTCCGATGCACTGAACCGCGTACAATTTGAAATGTTGACCAATCAGGATGTGCTCGACTCGGACAGCGAATTGTCCATTCGCATTGCGGTGGACAGCGAAGCCAAGACGCTGACGATTAGCGACAGTGGCATTGGCATGAATCGTGAGGAATTGATCCAAAATCTGGGCACAATTGCCCACTCTGGGGCCAAAAACTTTTTATCCAGCGCCGGCGAAGGCAACAAAGCCTCGGTCGAAGAGATCATCGGCCAATTTGGCGTGGGTTTTTATGCTGTCTTTATGGTGGCCGCCGAAGTGGCGGTGACTTCCCGCTCCTATCGCGCCGATGATCAGGCATGGACGTGGTCATCGCAGGGGGATAGCCGCTTTACATTGACCCCAGCAGACAAGAGTGATCGCGGCACCACGATTGTGATCAAGCTCAAAGAAGATGCTGAGGAATTTGCTAACAACTGGCGCGTCGAAGGCATTATCAAGAAGCACTCGGACTATGTCTCGTTTCCGATCTATGTGCAAAATCAGGCGGCAGATGGCACTGATGCCGAAGCCAAAGTAGCCAACCGGCGCACAGCCCTGTGGCGACAATCGCCTTCCAAGGTGCAGCCCGAAGAATACAAAGACTTTTACCAACAACTCACCTTTGATAGCGGCGAACCGCTGCTGCACATTCACCTGGTGACCGATGCGCCGGTCAATCTGCGCAGCATTCTCTTTGTGCCAGCCAAGCGCGACCGCGGGGCCTTTACGAATCAAAACGATCACGGTTTAAAGCTCTACTCGCGCAAGATTTTGATCCAGCAGCGCAACAAAGATCTGCTGCCCGACTACTTCCGCTTTATCGAGGGCGTGGTCGATTCTGAGGATCTACCGCTCAATGTTTCGCGCGAGATGGTGCAGAGCAATCCCGTATTACGCCAGATGCGCCGCGCGCTCACCAATCGCATCTTCCGCGATCTGAAAAATCTGGCCGAACAGCAAGCCGAGAAATATGTGACCTTTTGGCACGAATTTGGGGTTTTCCTCAAAGAGGGCGTCGCCTCGGATCCGGCCAGCCATGAATCGCTGGTAGAATTGCTGCGTTTCCAGAGTAACAAAACGACCGAAACCGAGCCGTGGCTGGCGTTGAAGCAATACAAAGAGCGCATGCAGCCCGAACAACAGGCGATTTATTATGTGCTGGGCGAAAATCTAAAATCGGTGGCGCGCAGTCCCCATCTCGACTACTTCCGCGCCAATGGCATTGAAGTACTCTATCTGGTCGATCCGATTGACGGCTTCATGACCTCCATGTTGCGCGAGTATGAAGGCACACCGCTGAAAAATGTCGATGATGCGGGCTTGGATCTGCCCAAGTCTGACGATCCAAAAGACGACGCCAAGCCCAGCGTGCCCCAAGACGACTTCGAGCGCTTGGTGGAACGCTTCAAGACCGTGTTGGGCGACCAAGTAACCGATGTGCGCGAGTCCAAGCAACTGGTAAGCAGCCCCTGCCGTTTGGTCTCGCCCGAAGATAGCTTTGATCGCGATCTTCAGCGCATTCGCCGCCTGACCGAACAGGATTATGCGTTGCCCAGAAAACTGCTGGAACTCAACCGCCGCCACCCGCTGATCGCAAACTTGGCACAAATCCTGGCCAAGTCCGCGTCCGATAACATTGTGGACGCCACCATCAGCCAGCTTTTCGATAATGCCTTGCTGCTGGAAGGCATCAGCCCCAATCCGGCAGATATGGTCGAGCGGATTCAAACCCTGATGGAAACGGCTGTCGCTGCCCGCGCGGCATAAGGCACCCCTCCCAGCCTCCCCCAGGTTAGGGGAGGGGCCATCACACCAGCGGGTACCCGCTGGTGTGGGTGGGTTATTTGTCTCAACCAATCTCTTGCAGCGCTTCGTTAGCGGCTTGCAAGGTCTTTTCGATGTGCTCGGCAGTGTGGGCGGTCGAGATATACCAGACGCCTCGCTCAATCAAACGCACGCCCCGTTCCAACATGGCGAGACAGAAACGACCATAGCGTTCCTTGTCACAGTGCGCGGCATAGTCACGATAGTCACGGATGGCGGGCAGTTCGGTAAAGGAGAGGTGAAAGGCCGTCGGCAAGCCTTGGACATGCAGCGGCAAGCCCAACCGTTGCCCGATCCCCCGCAAGCCCTCCATCAGGATCGTGCCATTTTCCTCTAATTGGTGATAGATCGCGCCGTTGTCCTTCTCCAACTCGGCCAGCGCTGCCGCCGACGCCGCCATGGCAATCACGTTGCTATTGAAGGTGCCCGAATGGTTCACCCCTTCGGCAAAACGCTGCATATAGGCGCGCTTGCCCACCAACGCCGCGTTGGCAAAGCCGCCCGCCATGGCCTTGGCAAAGCTGGAGAGATCCGCGGTCACGCCAAAACGCCCTTGCCCGCCGTGTAACCCCAGCCGAAACCCGGTGATCGTTTCGTCGATATAGAGCAGCGCGCCATATTGATCGCACAGGCGACGCAAACCCGCCAAAAAGCCCGGTTCCGGCGGAATCGCGCCGGTGTTGCACATCATGGCCTCGGTCATCACGGCCGCGATCGCGTTGCCATGCTCGGCAAAAAGTTTTTCGACCAATGCCAGATCATTCCAGGGCAGGACAAAGAAATCTTCCAGAGCACTGGCGGTCTGTCCGGGCGTGCCAGGAACGACATTGGGATGCTCGCGCGGGCCTGCTTTGTCGAGCGGCGGCGCGACGCTGATCAGCACGTTGTCAAACCAGCCGTGATAGTGCCCCTCGAAGCGCAGAATCTTGGTGCGCCCGGTAATGGCGCGCGCCAGACGCATGGCCGCCTGCACCATCTCCGAGCCACTGAGGCCAAAGCGACATAACTCTGCGCCAGGAATCAATTCAACCAACTTCTCGGCCACGGTGATCTCCAACTGATGTTGGCCGGCAAAAAGCTGGCCTTTTTGCATGGCGGCATTGACCGCAGCCAGCACCGCGGGATGCGAGTGCCCCAGAATCATCGGCCCCTGCCCCAACATATAGTCAATATAACCATTGCCATCGACATCGTAGATCATCGCACCCTCGGCGCGCTCAAAAAAGAGCGGCCACGGCTTGGCCACCAGCCGCACATTGCTGCTAACGCCGCCGGCCAGCGATGCTTTTGCTTGTTCAAAGAGTTGTTGGGAACGCGCCCACTTGGTCATCTGGCGATGCCTTTCTGTGTTAGATTCAGGATAAGATAGCTTCAAACAGTAGAAGTCAGGCACTTCAGACCTGTAGGGTCTTGGAGACCCTACAGGTCTCTGGTGAATCAATGCAATTGGGTTCAGAGGTCACGTTTGGTACGTGACAATCTGCCTAAGCCCACAACCGCGCCCTAGCTGTCGGCGGCGACTTCGACCAGCTCAGTCGCCGCTGACCGGTGAGCTTGTCGAACCGGTCTGTCACGTTGCAAACGTGACCTACAACCGCCGCCTAATTCATCAAAATTTGCGGTACAGTGTACTACACCAGCTTCAACGCCAGTTCTGGGAGAATATGAAAGGTTAGTTTACCATGCGCTGCTCGCAACGCGATTTCTACGTCGGCAGCAGTTGCGCCTTTGGCAAAGATAAAGCCCAGGTAGCTCTCGCCTTCGGGCAGCGGTGTGATCGGGTAATTCACACGCGCCGTAATCTCCACCCCTTCGATCAAGGGCATGGCAAGCGCCGTCGCGACCCCATCCACGCGTTGCAAAATTCCCGCGCCAGGAATCGGGATCATCATCACCCCGGCGGCGCGCTGCTCACGTTCGGTAGAGCGTTGGGGCAGGCCACACGCCTGACGCAGGATCAACTCTTCCAACGACTCATCAACGCCAAAGCGCAACACTTGCGAACAGAGGCCACCAATCGACCGGCCAGCTACTTCTAGCATCCACGGTCCCTGATCATTCACGCGCAATTCAGCATGGACGGGTCCCATTTGCAGCCCCAATGTCTGCGCCGCCTGCGCCACCGTGTCGGCAATCGCGCGCTGCGTTGTCACCGGCAAACGCGAAGGGGTGACGTAAATGGTTTCCTCAAAAAAAGGTCCATCCAAGGGGTCTGGCTTGTCAAAGAGGGCGAGTACGGTCAGTTGACCACCGTCCAACATGCCTTCCAACGCGACCTCAAAGCCGGGAATAAAGTCTTCCACCAAGTAGGGCTTGGGTTGACTATCCGGCATTTCCTGGTGAAGCATCTGCGCCAACCGCCCCACCGCCGCCACCAACTCCGCCGGATTATCCGCCCGGATCACGCCGCGGCTGCCATTGAGATTGAGTGGCTTGACCACACATGGATAGGTTACCTGGGCGGCAACCAGATGCGGATCGGTATCGGTGAAAAAACGACGAAAAATCGGACAGGGCACACCGCCTTGCGCCATCAAGGTGCGCATCATAAATTTATCGCGCGCGGCTTCGGCGGCCAGGGGAGAATTGTAGGGCAAGCCCAAGCGCGCGCTGGCGCCTGCCGCCAAGAGCGAGCCGCTGTCATCAATGCCCAAAATGGCCTGCACAGGCGTATGGGCATGGAATTCGAGCATTGCCTGCACAGCCGCTTCGGGATCATTGAAATTTACCCCTAGCGGATATTGCCAATACTCGGCCAACTCGCGCGACATATCCACCACCTGGATAACCTCAATCCCGACACGCTCGGCAGCCTGCAAAAAAGCGCCCCCCCGGTAACTGCGGGCCGTAGTAAGCAATAGGATACGCTGGTTCAAAATTTGCTCCGATTGAACAGGATGACAACGTTAAATTCGTGTTGCATGAATTCAACACCTGCGACGGCAAACGTGTTTAAACACGTTTGCTATTCCAGGCTCTGAATTCATCCAGAGCAGCAGGTGATGAAATTTAACGTTGTCGTAATAGGATGAAAACTCAAGCATTACGCTATAGACCTTATTCCGATTTAGTTTTGTGCATTCGTAGGTGCGGTTTGTAACCTCACAAAACTGGTTTGACCCTGATTGTGAGGTTACAAACCGCACCCACAAGAATCACCGCACCCTATTTTGTCGCTCAAAGAACAAATCGGAATAATCTCTTATGATTAACCAGTAAAAGGTAATGTAATAATGGAACAATATTGACAGAACCTTAAGAATGGTATATAGTATAAAATAAGCATTATCCTATGACGAAAAGCTACTTTAGACATTTTTTGTCGTCATTTTTTATAGTCAGGGCGGTAGTGCTAATGTTTATCCCACACAGCTCTATTTATCCATCAGTTTAGCACCAAGCAGCCAAATATCGCCAACTTGACAACTTTCTCTATCATCACTGCCAAGTTCAAGTAAGGAGAGACCCTCATGCCCCCCCGTCGCTTCATTGCATTGATTCCATTGCTGATGTTTTTGCTTGGGTTGCTCATCATTGTGCAACAAAATCATCTATCGTTTATCCCTGCCCTGGCCCAGATGGCGCCCGAAGATCTACCCATTGACCTGATCGTGACCAGTGACAGTCCCATAGACAGCCCCAAAATGGCGGGCACCACTGTCACCCTCACTGCCACAGTAGTCAGTGGCAGTGGCGCAGGCCTGACCTATTTCTGGAACTTTGGCGATGGACAGACCGCAGAAGGCCGCGTGGTACAGCATGTTTATGCCGCAGAAGGTATCTACAGCCCCTTTGTGATCGCCACCAATGGCGCTGACAGTAAACGTGCCACGACCATTGTCAGGATCTTGCCTTTTGATCCACTACCCCCGCCAGAGGAACCGATCGAAGGGCTCAAGGCCACAAGCGATTCGCCGGTGATTGCCGGTAACCCTGTCACTTTTTTGGGTACCGTTGTTAAAGGCACAAATGTTATCTATACATGGAATTTTGGCGACGGCAGCCCCCCCGCCACTGGACCATCGGTTAGCCACGTCTACCCAACACCTGGTTATTATTTCGTAACGCTGCACGCCGAAAACAGATTTGGTCCTGCAACTGACAGTACCCAAGTGGTAATTACAGATGCGCCCCCCAAAGGGCTCAGAATCGCGCATACGAATCCGCTGGCGGTCAATAGCGCAGCCTTCTTTACCTCAACCATTGAAAGCGGCACAAATGTGCAATATCAGTGGTCGCTGAGCGATGGTAAGCTTTTCAACGGTCCTCGGTTTATCCATTTATTTGACAAAACGGCGACCCTTGAAGTGCGCGTCCGCGCCTGGAATTCGGCTGGTGAAATTTCTGCCAGCGAAATGGTTACAGTGCAAGATCAACCGCCAGTGATCCTACGGGTCTTCGATGACAGCCCCAAGTCGGTGAAACAAGCAATTTTCTTCTTGGCGCAGATCCAAAGCAACTCACCAGTTGTTGCCTATTGGCAGTGGGGTGACGGTAAAGTGACTGAAGTGCGGTCTAGAGACGATCAAGCGGACTTATCGATTAAAGAAATAAACAGTGTCCACGATTATGAGTTTAAGGACAAGTATATTGTAACATTGGTCGTCTATAACCTGGGCGGTAGTGTCACCAGTGAATTAATCGCCTATGCCGACACCAATAAACCATCTTCTTCCTTGCCAATCAGTTGGACACCAGTCATGCCCGTATTCGGACGCGCGATTACTTTTTCGGTGCCGCTGAATGCTGATCTATACACCTGTATTTGGGATTTTGACGATGGCACACCTCCTGTCACCGGTAAGCCAGTCATCGAATACACCTATACCAGAGCGAACAGTTATGTTGTTCACGCACAATGTTTTACACAGGACAGAACACAAATTACGGATGCGGATCGCATCATTCACGTTGGCACCACGCTGTTCATGCCCATCTTGGCATCCAATGGCGCTTTTGTCATTGAAGCGCCAACCGCCACGCCAACCGCCACACCAACCGATTTGCCCGGTGGCGCCAACAGCGAACCAACAGCCACGGCTACGCTTACCCCCACAGCGACAGCAACCCTTATCCCGCCGGTAGCTTCTACGCCAACGCCAACTGAAGTAGCGACCCTGGTGCCCGATCTACCAACACCAACTCTAGTACCGACGTTGACGCCAACGCCAGTCGCCACGCCCACTGAGTTGCCACCCACCACGCCCACGCCCACGCCCACCGCAACGTTCGCGCCAGGGGGCACGATTCCCCAGGCGACGCCCACACCGACGGAAACGACCTTAGGGGGTACCATTCCCCAATCATCGCCACCGTAAGGGGAGCGGCGCAAGTTTACCAGTGGCGGCAAAATTAGCATGAAACCACGGAAAGCTGCTACACTATAGCCAGTGAATCCGCGTAAAAAGCGTAAGTTGATGAGCAAGGGCGGCTGGTTTATGCGTGAACAGAATTTGACCTATCATCTGGTGACGATGGGATGTCCCAAAAACAAGGTCGATAGCGACGGCATTGAAATGTTGTTGCGCGATCAGGCCTACGCGCCAACCGATAGTGCGCGCGATGCCGACGTGTTGATCGTCAATACCTGTGGTTTTTTGGAAGCGGCCAAAGAAGAATCGATTGGCGTGCTCCAAGCGTTGAGCAAAAAGAAGCGGCGCAATCAGATTTTGATCGCGGCGGGTTGTCTGGCGCAACGCAACGGCGAAGAGGTGTTGACACGCGTGCCCAAAGTCGATGGGTTGCTCGGCACCCGGCGCTGGATGGAAGTGCTCGAACTGCTCCACACCATTCGCAGCGGTCAAGCTGGGCGTTCCTTACAGCGCTACCAGCTCCTGGGCGACCCAGATACGACTTATATCAGTGCCGTGCCCCGTCCACCCGTGGTCGGTGGCAGCGCTTATCTCAAAATTTCCGATGGCTGTAATGCGCCCTGTGCCTTCTGCACCATTCCCAGCTTCAAGGGCAAGCTGCGCAGCCGCCCACTCGAGGCGATTGTGGACGAAGCCCAAGCCCTGGTCGCCGCCGGGGCCAAAGAATTGGTGCTGGTGGCTCAAGATAGCACTGATTATGGCCGCGATTTTGGCGATCCGAATAGCCTGCCCCGCCTGCTGGCCGCGCTCTGTAACCGCACCGACGAGCGGCTGCGTTGGGTGCGCCTCATGTATGCTTACCCTGGCCATGTCAGCCCGGAATTGATTGCAACCATGGCCGCGCACGACAAGATCGTGCCCTACTTGGACATGCCATTGCAACATGGCGACCCGCGCACCCTGCGCCGGATGCGCCGGCCAAGTCGCATCGAGATGGTCTACGACCACGTTGAAAAATTGCGCGCCGCCATGCCCAACATTGCCTTGCGCTCAACCTTTATTGTGGGCTTTCCTGGCGAAACCGAAGCGGAATTCCAAGGATTGCTAGATTTTGTCAAAACTATCGAGTTTGACAAAGTGGGCGCATTTACCTTTAGCCCCGAACCGACGACACCCTCGGCTGCCATGCCCGATCAAGTGCCGGATGAAGTGAAGCAGGAACGCTATGGCCGCTTGATGGAGATTCAACAGCCGATTAGCCTGCGCCGTAATCAGGCCCAAGTGGGCAAACGGTTGGAGATTTTGGTGGAAGGCGAAGGCGAGATCGCCGACAGCGGCGAACCGCTGTTACTCGGACGCAGCTATCGTGATGCCCCAGAGATCGATGGCTTGGTGTTGGTGCCCGGCGTTTCGGGTATGCCCATCGGGGAGATGATGGAAGTCCACATCAATGGCGCAATGGAATACGATTTGGTGGGCGAGCCGTTGTTGATGGAGACATTTAGCAGCAAGCGTCTTAGTCTAGCGTAAATTAGCCAAACCAGCCGCGCCGGCGTGGACGTTGACGCAGGGCTTGCACAATTTGCGCGGTCTGTTGTTGCAGCGCCATGACGGTCTGTTCTAGCCCCCGCATACGACCTTCCAAGCGCTCTTTGCGTGTCTCCTCGCGGCGTTGGTACTCGGCAAAGACGCGTTCGAGTTCGAGTACACGGTCGCGCAATTTGCGATTTTCATCCTTCAGATTAAAATTGTCTTGTACCATGACATTCACAATGTCACGCACGGTGGATTGGCCGCTGAGCACGCTCTGCTGACTATTGGCAATCGTGCTCAATAGATCAGCGACAACCTGCGGCATGCCCAGATTGTCGCTACCCAGCACAAGTCCATGGGTTTCGCTTGGGGCCAGCGCAGTAGAGGTTACGGCTGGTGGCATGATCCGTTTCGGGATCAGTCGGCTGCGCACCTCATCATCATTGAACCCTTGATCGAGATATTTTTGTACTGTGAGCAGCACAGCAATATCGGCGCTGGTATAACGGGGGTTGATGGCAACGACTTCCGCACCCAGAAACGGCGCGAAACGTTGATGCCATTGGTGCAAGGTTTCTGGCTGGATCTGCAGATGGCTGGCAACTTCGGCCACAGAATAAAGATATTCTGTGGCATCCCTATACGTTATGGCTTGATCATTGGGCATGGCAAGGCTCGGGTTACCAGAGTAGCTTATTTATCAATCTTTATCAATCACGCGCCAGGTGGTATCAATGGCATGATCATCTTGGGGTGGGGTTGCACCCGGTTGGGCGTTTGTGGTATGGGCATTGTTCTGCGGTTCACGCGCCATCATTTTCAAGAACATGCTCATCGCCACAATGACCACGACGATATCGTCAAAGGGCAGAAATGGAATCAGATCCAGCGGCCAGATCCAATAGAGTAGAGCCCCGACTGGCAATAGCCATTTCCACAGGCCTGGCACACTGGGATCGCGCAACACTTGCCAAACGCTTTGTAGGTCGCGCACAGCACCATTAACATTGCGCGAGCCAGATGTTGACTGTTTATTCATTAGGGTTAGTTTTCCTTTCAAAACGAAATGCCTGAATCCAGTATAACGAAGATTTGCGCCGCTGACAACTATGCTTGATATTCAGCTTCGCTCAATTGTTCGTAACAGATAAAATCCATTGGTCATTAGTCACTCATACATTTATGCCTACGACTTCTCAGATGTTAGCCGATTATCCGGATATTTTGTTACAGGTGTTGGCCGAGTTGCGCGGTTCTTTCTTGGATGCCGCAGACACGCGCGAACAAGCGATTGAGCTGCTAGCTGCCCAAATTACCGACCCCACTTCTGTCCAATTTGCCTATCAAGAAGTCACCGATATGACCGATGGCACGCAAAGCGCCATCGAAACGCTGCTGCGCGAAAATGGCGAAATGACTGAAGCCCAGTTTAGCCGCGAATTTGGCAGCATTCGCCAAATGGGACCGGCCAAGTTGGAACGTGAAACACCCTGGCTCTACCCAGAAAGTGTTGCGGAACTCCTTTACTATTATGGAATTATTGGCCGTAGTTTCAAAGGCGTAGGCCAGCAGGCACATACGATTGTCTATCTGCCCAGCGATATTACACCGTGGCTACCCCATCCACAAAATCCAGCACTCGCCAGCACACTACCCATCCAGCCGGTTCCGCCACCTTCCGCCACACGCCTGCTCCCCGGCGAGGACAGTCTGTTGGAAGACATGGGCTCTTTGCTGGGCTTTCTGCATACGGATCGGCTGCGTATTACCGCGCGCGGACCCCATCCCGAGGATATTGATCGCTTTGTGCAGCGCTTGCAAATGCCCTTTGGCGATGATATGCCCGAATTGAATACGCGGCTCGCGCTGCTGCTGCATCTGGCAAATCGCTTGGGCTGGCTGCGGCGCGGCGACGGCGACAGTGTCCAACTGACCCACAATCGCGTCCGACTCTTTCTGGAGAAAACGCGTAGCGAGCAACGCACCGCGCTCTGGGATGCCTGGCTGAACTCACCCGAATGGAACGATCTCTGTCGCACGCCTGGTTTGGAATGCACCGATACAGGAACCTGGCAGAATGATCCGCTGCAAACCCGCCAAACTCTGCTGGCAATCTTGGCGAAATTGCAACCGGGCGTCTGGTATAGCCGCTTTGATTTTATCCAAACAGTCAAAACTATTGAGCCGGATTTTCAACGCCCGGCGGGCAATTATGATACTTGGTATATACGCAATACCACTACGCAGGAATTTCTTAAAGGTTTCGCCCAGTGGGAAGCGGTGGAAGGCGCGTTACTGCGCTTTTTAATCGACGGCCCGCTCTATTGGCTCTCTGCCCTTGATCTGGCCGAACCAGCGGCGGGTGATGATCTGCTGCTGTCACTCAGTCCGTGGGGTGCGATCTGGCTGGGCCACGATACGCCACAGCCACACGAAGGGGTACGCCGCTCGCTCAGCATTGGCGAAGACTTTACGCTACGCCTTGCGCCCGGTAGTTCATTGGCCGATCGCTTTCGCATCGAGCGCTTTGCCCAATGGCAGGCCAGCTATCCAGATTATCTTTATCAAATTAACCAACGCAGCCTCAAACGCGCCCTGGATGATGGCATCAATGCGCAACAGATCCTGGCATTTTTGCAAAGCCACACCACCCAAGTTCCCGACAAAATAAAAACAGCCCTGACGCGCTTCAACATGGCAAAAGTGTAGCGAAGGGATCGCGCCTAGCCGCCCTGGGCTAAAGCTAACAGGGCTAAGAAACAACGCCCGCTTAAGCGGGCTACGGTTGCTGATGCAGCCCCACGCCTTTATGCTGAGGTGGACGATGATGCTTCCCTTCACCTTTTCCTGCCCATTCCTTGGCGGTAAAGGGTAGGCATTACGGGCGGCGCAGCGATACCAGTTGTCCACTTTGTGCAATTAACCTATCACAAATTTTATGCATAACGTTTGTTGACATTTAAATTAAAAACGAGTAAATTAAAAACGGGTAATATTGAAGCGCCTCCAGACACAAACAATTGTTAAACTCCTGAGATCATCAACTGAACATGCAACTCGCTCGTGTTTTTTGCTGATGATCATCGATTCATGATAGCTGTATTACGCTTGTCTCGACAGAACGTTCTCTACAGTAGGTCAACGGTAGTACAGTCATCTTGTACGGCAATATCCGTACAGTCATCGTCACCCTTGTACTTATCGTATTGGTAAAGTGCTAGCTACCAAAGTTCAACTCTAAAAATTTTATAAAAGCAACTTTTACAAAGGAGAGTTTTATGGTACGTCAATCGACGCGATTGCATCTGCTCGGTCTACTTGTTGTACTGTCTATGCTGCTCGCCGCCTGCCCAGCCGCCGTGCCCGCGGGGGATAGCGGCGCAGCAACAACCAGCGAGGGCGAAGCGGCCGCCGGTGATACAGCGGCCATGATTGGTGCTCGCGACCCCAAGACCTTGGTTCTGCTCTTTTGGCAAGCGGTTTCGATTATTAACCCCTATCTGTCTAGCGGCACAAAGGACTTTCTGGCGGGTTCGCTTGTGTTAGAACCCTTGGCCAATTTCACCCCAGAAGGTGAATTGGTGCCAACACTGGCCGTGGAAGTTCCTACCTTGGAAAATGGTGGTATCTCGGAAGATTTGACGACCATTACCTGGACGCTCAAGGAAGGGGTCACCTGGTCGGATGGCACGCCGTTGACAGCCGACGATGTGGTTTTCAGCTGGCAATATTGCTCGACGCCAGAGACAGGCTGTTCCTCGCTCACCTCGTATGAAAATGTGGAAAATGTCGAGGCAATTGATGCCCTGACCGCAAAAGTAACCTTTAACGCACCACAGCCCTATCTCTATTCTCCCTTCACTAGCTACCTTGCCCCAATTATTCAAAAAGCCCAATTCGAAAGTTGTATCGGTGCCGCGGCGCAGGGCTGTGCCGAAGCCAATACCATGCCAATTGGCACAGGTCCCTTCATCGTCTCAGATTTCAAGGCCAACGACGTCGTGACCTATGTACGCAATGAAACGTTCCGTGAGGAAGGCAAACCCTATTTTGCGCAAGTAACGATCAAGGGTGGTGGTGATGCCGCCTCGGCCGCCCGCGCCGCCATGGAGACCGGCGAAGTAGATTATGCGTGGAATCTCCAGGTCGAACCCCAAATCTTAGAAGATATGGCAGCGGGCGGCAAGGCCACGTTGCATACGGCCTTTGGTGGTAACGTTGAACGCATTCTGATCAATTTCACCAACCCCGATCCAGCCTTGGGTGACCAACGCTCCGAATGGCTGCCGGACAATCCGAATGCCCATCCTTTCTTGAGCAACATCGCCATCCGCCAAGCCCTCTCCATGGCGATTGACCGCAACGTGATTGCCCAACAGCTTTATGGCCCGGCCGGGCAGGCGACTTGTAACATTCTCTCTGGTCCGCCAGCCGCCGCATCGCCCAATACCACTTGTGAACAAGATATTGCCGGGGCGATTGCCTTGCTCGAAGAAGCTGGCGCGGTTGACAGTGACGGTGACGGCATCCGCGAGCTCGATGGTGTACCGCTGAAATTGCTCTATCAGACCTCCACCAACTCGGTGCGCCAAAAGACGCAAGCGCTGGTAAAACAATGGTGGGCCGAGATCGGCGTCGAAGCTGAGTTACGTGATATTGATGCAGGCGTCTATTTCGGTGGTGATCCGAACAGTCCAGATGCCCTGGGCAAGTTCTATGCTGATGTGCAAATGTTCACCAATGGCCCAGCCAACACAGACCCCCAGAACTATCTCTCTGGCTGGCTCTGTTCGGAAGGCGCAAATATTTCTAGCTCTGCCAATAACTGGCTGGGCAATAATACCGAGCGCTGGTGCAGCCCTGAATTCGATGCCATGTGGGAAGAGTTGGCCAGCACCGCCGACCCCGAAGGGCGTATCCAACTGTCCGTTGCGCTGAATGACCTGTTGCACAATGAATATGTGAACTTGCCGCTCGTCTTCCGTGGCTCAGTCTCGGCTTTCTCTGACACCCTGGGTGGCATTGACATGAATGGCTGGGACGGTGAGCAATGGAATATCAAAGATTGGACACGCACCGAGTAAGCCTAGTAGATCCCGGCGTCAATAAGGCACCCTACTTTGACCATGCTGTACACGCATAAACGTGCCTGATTGACTGCCGTGGTATCTACGCCCAACTAGCCTAGTGCATGATTAGGACAGTAGAAAGAATAAAATATCCAGTAGGGGCGGCTTGCAGCCGCCCGTTCGCAGCGAGCCAAACGCGGGGCGGCCGCAAGCCCGCCCCTACGCATGATTTTGTTTGGCAAGCGCTGGTATACTTATTTCTTTGAAAGCGCCTTAACAGAGTCCGTTTGCAATCTTCCTGGAAGCTCTGCAACTTTCAGGAAGATTGCAAAATAACTTCGTTAAAATTCCACTAGCTAGCGCAATCCGACCTTCATCCTAACAATGCTTTGTTGTCTGTGTGGGATTGTTCTCAGCACTTTGTCTTGTTACGTATTGCTGAGTGCTCTGGCATCAGGGCCGGGGCCATTCAGCAATACGGACGTAAAGTCATTGTAGCGCTATCGGTAGCAAATTTCACATATACAACAGCCCATAGATGTACTGGATTTTGCGCGAATGGTTTAAAAGGAAACTATGAGCACCTACCTGATCAGGCGTATTCTCACTACGATTCCCACCCTGCTTTTTATCAGCTTTGTCATCTTTGCTCTGCTTGATCTTGCCCCCGGCGACCCTACCAGCAACTTGCCAATGACCATTGATGCCTCAGTCCGCGAACAGATTCGCAAATCGCTGGGCTTGGACGAGCCCTTTCCTGTGCGCTACCTGCTCTGGCTAAAACAATTTGTGATCCACGAGCCGCTCAATGTAATCGAAAAATCCTTGGGGATTAGCATACCGGGCATCAGCCTTGGTCCGGTGAGCTTGATCGATGCGCCAGATCAACGCCTGCGCGTCACCTCGTGGGCCTCGCGCGGCAAACCGGTCGCCGATCTAATTCTTGAACGCGTGCCACAAACGCTATGGGTCGTAGGGGTTTCTTATCTACTTTCGGTGCTCATTGCCATCCCGCTTGGCGTGCTTGGCGCAATCCGGCAGAATTCGATTTTCGACCAAATTTCTTCTGTATTTGCCATCATTGGGTATTCCATGCCCACATTTGTCACGGGGCTACTGGCGATTATCATCTTTAGCGTGAAGCTACGTTGGTTCCCCATGATCTACGACACCACCTTGGTGGTCCAGGATTTCCCCAGTTTTTGGCAACAGATCCGTCAGATGATCATGCCGGTTTCGGTGCTGGCCCTCTTTCAGGTTGCCCAACTCAGTCGCTTTACCCGCTCCTCGATCTTGGACAATTTGAAGCAAGACTATGTGCGCACCGCCAATGCCAAAGGTTTCCGTGAACGCTATGTGATTGGCAAACATGTGCTGCGCAACAGCCTCATTCCTGTGGTCACCTTGATTGCGCTGGGGATT
>DAOTTR010000496.1:0-3347 GCA_034437715.1 Caldilineaceae bacterium | reverse complement strand
AACTTGCTCAATAACTTTCCGATCCCTGTGCGCAACTTGCTGGTCAAACGGGTTATGGTGCGCGGCGACGCATCCATCTTGTTGGGCGCAGCCAACAAACATGATGGCGATTTCCAAGCGCCCGATCTTAAACTCTTCAGCACGATTGCCGAACCAGCCGCGGCCAACTTAGAAAATGCGCTGCTGCACCAGGAAATGTTGATCCAAACACGCATTCAGACGGAGATGGATCTGGCGCGACAGGTACAAATGCGGTTGCTGCCCCAACGCACGCCGTGTATCCCTGGCCTGGACCTTGCGGCGCAGTCGCGACCGGCATCCCAGGTAGGGGGCGATTTTTATGACTTTATTGTGAGTAACGAGCAGATCTTGACCGTAACGCTCGGCGATGTGTCGGGCAAGGGCATGCCCGCGGCCCTGCTCATGGCGATGTTGCGCACCGTCTTGCGTGGCAAAGCCCAGGAAATGCAGATCCCTGCGCCCGAGCAATTATTGGGCAACACCAACGAATACCTGTATCCAGATTTTTCCGATGTGGATATGTTCGCCACGCTCTTTGTTGGGCAATATGATAGCTGTCACCATCTGCTGTACTATGCGAATGATGGTCATGCTCCTGTCATCTATCGACCAGTAAACGGCCTGGCGCGCCTCCTAGAAGCCGACGCGCCACCACTGGGCGTCATGCCAGTGAACCTGGCCGAACAATATACGCTTGAATTCCAACCCGGCGATCTGCTGGTCATTACCAGCGATGGCTTTAGCGAAGCCGAGAACAACCAGGGTGATATGTTCGGCTATGAACGGCTTTTACAGCTTGTCGACGAGTTGGCTACCTTTACGGCACCCGAATTGATCCGCAAGCTTTTTACTACGGTGGATCAATTCACTGGCGACCATCCACAGTCTGACGACCAAACGTTGCTCGTGCTCAAAAGGACAAAAAATGATGCCATATCAACCTGACCTCAGTGTGTCCGTTCCTGAGTTGCCCCCTCATCCGCGTAGTGAGGAACATGTGATGACCGCAGCAGAAAGCAGCTTCAATCTAGCCAACACGATTATCATGGATATCCCGGCGGGGCTTGCCCATGTACACATTCTGAGCCGCTGTGCCTGCGCCCTGCTCGAAAACATTAATAACCTGGAAGAGCGCGAGATCAATTTATACAACCTGGAACTCGCCATCCAAGAGATCAGCGTCAACATTGTCAAACATGCCTATGCCCAGACCGATGGGCGCATCCGCATGTGCCTCACCCTGGAGCAACAACCGCTGCGGCTAATCATTACGCTCTATGACACGGGCAAATCATTTGATCCTACCCAGATCGCCCAATCCAAATTGGGGGAATTGCAGGAACATGGCTTTGGCCTTTTCTTGGTGCAACAACTCATGGATGAAGTGGAATATAACCACAGCCCAACGGGCAACACCTGGAAATTGATCAAAAATATACCGCTGACCCTGGCAAGCGGACGATAACAGTTTTGCAGACAATAATTTTAGCAAGAGGAGAATGCAATGAGCAGTGAAATCAACCAGATATCCATTAAAGAAGATGTGAAACGCATCGTCACGATTGCGCCCCAAGGCCGCTTGGACACGGTACGTGCCCTGGATTTCAAAAAACAATTGCAAAGCGTGATCGACAGCGGCGTCAAGAACATTGTGCTCGATCTCAGCCAAACCCCGTTTCTCGACAGCGCGGGCATGGCGGCGCTGGTCAGCGCACTGAAACAGTGTCGCGAACGAGGGGGCGATGCGCGCATGGTGTGGCCAGAGGCTGAACCTGTGCGCCGCATTCTCGCGTTGACCAAGTTTGATCGGGTCTTTCAGATGAAAGCCTCGGTCGAAGAAGCGCTGGCTTCTTTCTAAGTGCTGTACTCAGTATCGTATGCGCAGCAACCCACCATCGACATGAATGGAGAGAATTCTATGGACACCCAAACTCAAAAGCCCACAACGTCGATCTTAGTGGTCGATGATTATGTAGTTACCCAACGCGTGCTAGGGACCCAGTTGCGCAAAGGTGGCTACGAGGTCACCACGGCGAGCAGTGGCCGCGAAGCACTCGCCCATCTGGCGCAGCACAAATTTGATCTAGCGATCTTTGATGTCGCTATGCCAGAAATGGATGGCATTACATTGTTGGAAACTGTACGCCAAGACGCCCGCAACGCCCAGTTGCCGGTGATTATGTTGACGGCCAGCGTCCTCGATGAGGATCGCATTCGCGCCCAGGCCGCCGGGGCCACGGAATTTATGACCAAACCCATCAGCTCTTGGGATCTGTTGGAAGTTGTTAGGCGCCAACTGGCTTTGGCCCAATTGGCAGTATAGATAGGCAGTCGTCGTCGCTTAGGCCATACCGATGACGGACGCTGGCACAGCGCGGCGGCAGACCAAGGAGCAGCATTATGCTTGAAAGCGAGCAATCAAAACAATTTACACCGCCCCTGGCACGGTCACAACCAGGGGTGCAGGCGCGCCCTTGGCAACGCATTACCCAGCGATTTGCCGGCAATCACTTGTTGACGGGCAGTGCGCTTTTTTTTGTAAGCACCACAATTGTCAATGGCGGCAATTATCTTTTTAACCTGATTCTTGGTCGCTGGTTGGGGCCAGCGCTCTTTGCCGATGTCAGCATTATCATTACGCTCTTTCTCTTTCTGACCTTTATCACCGCGGGCTTTCAACAGACCGCGGCCAAATTTTCGGCGATCTACAGTGCCGACCAGGACGGGGCAAAGCTGCTAGCATTGCGGCAATGGCTGAATCGCCGTTCGTGGGCGATTGGGGTACTTTGTCTGCTGATTGTCGGGGGCGGCGCGCCCTTCTGGCAGAACTTCTTTCACACGAGCTCGGCGTGGATCTTTGTCATTTTCGCGATTGGTCTTCCCTTCTATTTTGTACAGGGTATTGATCGGGGGCTGTTGCAAGGCCAGATGCAATTTGGCCTATTGGCGGCCAGCTACCAAGCCGAGATGTGGGTGCGCCTGGGTGTTGGTCTATTGCTGGTGCTGATTGGCTGGGCGGCGCATGGCGCGGTACTGGGATTAACGTTGTCGATTGTGGCTACTTGGTTCGTCGCCGATTGGGGATTGCGCCGCTTGCAGATCACCCAGGCACAGCCCAATGCAGGCATTGGCCCCAGTTTGCTCTCACCGGCAGAACGGCAGGCGATCTTTGCCTTTGCGTTGCCGGTGCTGATCGTCGAAACCAGCTTGATCTTGATCAACAATAGCGATGTCTTGATCATCAAACGCTTTTTCGACAGCGTCGATGCGGGTCATTATGCCGCGCTGGCGCTGATCGGGCGGATTGTCTTCTTTGGTACCTGGTC
>DAOTTR010000495.1:0-1960 GCA_034437715.1 Caldilineaceae bacterium | reverse complement strand
TACGCCAAGGCCTTGTTGACGCCGCGCCAGCCGATTGCGAGTGCGCAGGCCGTGGGTGATGTGCTCGGCGCGCACCGGCTGCTCAGCGACACCTTCCGCATTGATGTGCGCCCACTGTTAGCCCAGGTGCGTGAGGAGATCGGCGCGCCGACGGATCCGGTGGCGGCTTATCGCGCCAGCGGCTATGAGGAGAAAGTGCGTAATGCGCGCGGCAAGGCGGCGACGAGTGGTGGGTATCAGTAAATTTCGCCCAATATCTATACTTGTCTAAGTAAATTGTGCAAACACGATGTTTTGCCGCTGGCAAAACATCGTGTTTGCACAATTTCGGCTGCGGAGCGAGTCGATGAAAGCAAGCTCATTAAGCTTGCTCGGCTTCCGCCAGCCAGATCTGAAAAAGTTGGACCCGAATTTGCCAATGGTGATTCGCTTCGTCCAGTTGAATCACTTCATAATCCGCCAATTTGGCCAGCACCTCGAGTAGAGTGGCTGGGTCTAGCGACAAATCGGCCTGGAGCAGACGGCTGAGTTGACCTTCACTCAACCCTTCGCTGCGCGTGGCCAAGCAGCGCAACACGGCCTCGCTGTTCGGATCGATCTTACGCACTTGGCGCAGCAAGCTCCCAAAATAGCGATGACTGAAATTTTTGAATTCAGGGTCTTGGCGCGTCTGCTCGACGTGGCCGACGGTCAAGGCGGGGTCTGGCTGTTCACTATCGTCTGAAATTCTCAGCAGGTGGTTGTTATAAAACGCCACCACAAAATGAGCAATCAGTTGCAGCAGATAAGGCTGACCAGCGGTCAATTGCGTCATCAATTGGATCGCATCATCGGTAAAGACTGGCGCAAAGTCTGGCGTCGGCCAAATCAGCAGGCGGCGAATCGCCCTTTCTTTGAGATAAGAGAGATGGATGCGCACGACGCCATTGGCAAAGGGATTGGCATAATTACGGCCAAATTCGGTGGGCGGCGCCTGGCTGATAAAGACAAAATCCAGATTCGAAGTAGATTCATACAACTGCCAGAGGAACAAAAGCAGGCGTTCCAAAACCTCCCGCTCAGGAAAGAGTGCGTCGCTTTCCTCGTATTCATCGAGCCCAATCACCAAGCTCATGCTGCCCAGCCGGGCACAAGTCTGGCGGATAAAATTGCCGGCTGTCTGGTAGGGATCCAGGTCAAAATTGTGCGCACGAGGCAACGGATAACTGGTAGCGTTGGCCACTTGCTGACAAATGGCGCTCAGGACAGACTTCGCGATGTCGCCTTCCCCTCCGATCTCGCGCAGATTGATCAACGCCAGGTAGACTGATTTGGCCGACGCGTTGGCAGTGCTGACAAGCAGCGACGTTTTCCCCATCTGCGGTTGCCCATAGACCAAGGCGGGCTGAATTTTGCCGCGCGTCCATCCATTTCTAAGCTGAAAAATTTCTCCTTCGCGGCCGATCAAAGCACGCCGATCGACAATCGGCGCCGAGAAAACGAAAGGGTTGGCTGCAAGTTTAAGCGGCGAACGTGAGGCAGAGATGGTTGGCCATCTTTCCACCTGCGCCTTAAATTCGGCGGCCAGGGCTTGAAGCAAAGCGTTTTCAGTCTTTGGCAATTGCGGATTGTTCCGAATCGCATCCAGTTTGCGGCTAACTGTGGCTAAGGCCCATTGTTTGTGCGCCGGATCATTTGACTGGCGATAAAACCACGCATAGCGGACAACATCACGCAGCTCGCCAAAGGCCCGCCATGTTTCGCCGTGGCGGGGTTGATCGGGTGCGCTGGGCAGCTTAACCAGTGGTTCACGCACCAAATTTTCGCTATCGAATAAGGTAGCAAGCCCTTGGGCAATCTCGTAGAGTTCTTTGCCATAACTAGTCGTAGAGACTTGTTTAAACGCCTCGACGGCCTTATGCGGATGGTAGCGTTGTAGATAATAAAAACCAGCCACGGCTGCCTTGGCCGCCGTATCGAG
>DAOTTR010000494.1:0-29161 GCA_034437715.1 Caldilineaceae bacterium | reverse complement strand
TGAGGATTGTGTTCATACGTTGATTGCCGTATTGACTGATGAAGGGATCACTGGCTTTGGTGGTGTCTTTACAAACGATGGTTTGGTAAAGAGCGCCTTGAAAGTGCTCGAACCGCTCTATCTGGGCGAAAATGCCCTAGAGCCAGAACGGGTCAGCGAAAAGTTGCATCAGAATACCTTCTGGATGGGTCGCGGCGGCTCGATTACGCACGCCATCAGCGGCATTGATATTGCGCTGTGGGATATTTTGGGCAAAGCTACCGGCCAACCGGTGGGGCGGCTGCTCGGTGGCCGCTACCGCAGCCGAGTGCGCCCCTATGCCTCGATCCTCATGCAAGATCCCGAACCCCTGGCGGAGCACTTGCGTGAGCTCAAAGAGCAAGGATTTAACGCCTTTAAGATCGGCTGGGGGCCCTTTGGTCGCGTCAGCAATGCCGTAGACGAATCAATTGTGCGGGCGGCGCGCGAGGTAATCGACGACGGCTGGCTGATGGTGGATGCCGGGGGCAGCGATGCCTATTGGAATCAAGGCTATAAGTGGGCACTGCGCACAGCCGAGATGTTGGCGGCCTACAATGTCTACTGGTTTGAAGAAGCGCTGAAACCCGATGCGCTGGACGATTATGTGGCGCTGCGCCGCAATGCCCCGGTGCCGATTGCGGGCGGCGAAGTGTTGACCCGTCGCCAAGCCTTTCAGCCCTGGTTGCACGCCGGAGCCTTTGATATTGTCCAGCCCGATGTGACCAAAGTGGGTGGCATTAGCGAAGAGCGGCGCATTGGCTGGATGGCCGAAGAAAATGGCATCCGCTTTATTCCCCATGGCTGGAATACGGCGCTGGGCCTGGCCGCCGATCTACAACTTGCCTCGGCTTTTGCCAATACCGACTTTGTTGAATATCTAACCGGCTCCCCCTACATTGACAACATTGTCACCACCCCCTGGCAGCTGGACGCCGAAGGCATGTTGACCATTCCCGATGGCCCAGGGTTAGGCATTGAATTAGATTTCGACGCCATCCAATACTACAGCGACCTAACCGAAAAGTGGTTGTGAGTCATACTAATTTTTTCAGATAAACCAGAGGAGCGTACCATTCATGAAGACCCGCACGGGCAATTTCCCCATCGGTTTCCGCCGTGGCGGAACGGATTGGCAAAAAGATCTACCCAGCTTGATCAGTTGGGCCAAAGCCAATGAGTTGGAAGTGATCGACCTGGGCAACGATGCGATTGAAGCCGCGCCGGCGGTGCGCGCGGCCGGTCTACGCGTCGGCTCGATCGACCTGTTTAATCGCAAAATGATTGCCGCCGATAAGGCCAAGCGCGCCGAGGGTGTGGCCGAGAGCACTGCGGTGATTCAGGCGACGGCAGGCAGTGCGCCAACCAACTATTTCCTGGTGATGCTGCCCGAGAACCCGGCCTTGCCGCGTGCCGAAAATTTTGGCTATATGGTCGAAAGCTTTGGCGAGCTGGCCGGTGTGCTTGAAGCCAATCAGGGGCGTCTGGTCATCGAAGGCTGGCCGGGACCGGGTGCGCTCTGCTGTACGCCCGAAAATCTGCGCGCTTTTTTCAAGGCCGTACCCTCCAAGGCCATGGGCATCAACTATGATCCCTCGCATCTGTTGCGCATGGGCATTGATCCGCTGCGCTTTCTACATGAATTTGGCGAGCGCGCCTATCATGTCCACGGCAAGGATACCGAGTCGCTGGCCGAAGGTCAATATGAATATGGCACCGAGCAGCCTGCCACCTTTGCCAAGCCGATTCACTTTGGTGGTCACGCCTGGCGCTACACCATTCCTGGACATGGACAGGTGCGTTGGGTGGAAGCTTTCCGTCTGCTGATGGAAAAAGGCTACCAGGGCTGTGTCTCGATTGAACTAGAAGATGCCAATTTCAATGGCCCCGCCGAGAGCGAAAAAGTCGGCATCTTGCAGGGCGCACGCTTCTTGGCTGGGGTCTAAGAAAACGCACGTTTCTTCCTTACGCATAGATGCAATAGACACCAGCGCCGTAGCGTTGCACAACGCTACGGCGCTGGCTACCTCTGGGAGTGAGCGATGACCATGATGCGCGCCGATGCCACCCACCTTGCCCAGGTGCGCCAGCTATGGCAACAGAGTCGTCATCTCTATCACACATTGGGCGCGGAAGATCTCGCCACCTTGTTGGCAAAGCAGATCGCACTCTTGGCAACCGATGCGGGGGCAACCTGGGGCTTTGTGTGCATTGAAGCGGAAGCACGGCCACCGACCTTGATCGCCGCAGCACCCAATCGCGTCTATTTACGCGCCCTAGCTTTGACCCGCGGGCACGCCCCTTCGCGCTACGTGGCGGAACTGATCAACGCCGTCATTGCTCAACTGCCGCCAAGCCCCCAGGGCCACCAGTTGATCGCCTATGCCGATGCCGACTGGTTGCGGATCCCGCTCTTCCAGGCTGGCTTTACTTTGACAGAAGAGATACAATTCTTTGGCCTGCACCATGTGGCACGCTGGCAAGGGCAAGCAACCCAGCACCACCCGCCAGTCCACTTGCGTGCCGGTCAGCTCGCCGATCTGCCGGCGGTTGCCGTATTGGATGCCGCGACCTTTACGCCACTCTGGCATTTCGATGTTACGGCGCTCCAAGAAATCAGCCTGACCAGTCGGCTGCAACTGGCGCTGATCGAGGATGAGTTGGTCGGCTATACCGTGCTGGCCACCAGCGAGACCACGGCCCATCTGGCAAGGCTGGCGGTACACCCCAAGTTTCAGGGGCATGGCCTGGGGAAATATCTTTTGAATGAAGCACTGGTCTATGCCAAGGACGCGGGGATTGATACGGTCTTGCTCAACACCCAGGTGCACAATCGCACGGCGCAACAGCTATATCGGTCGATTGGGTTTCGCCCAACAGGCCGGATCACGCCTGTGCTAACTAGACAAATATCTGGTATACTTGTAACGTAGTAGACTAGTACAGTTGGGCGTAGATACCACGGCAGTTAATCAGGCACGTTACTCGTGTACAGCATGGTAAAAACAGGGTACCTTATTTACGCCGGGATCTACTAGTACAGTTGGGCGTAGATACCACGGCAGTTACTAAGGCACGTTACTCGTGTACATCATGGTAAAAATAGGGTACCTTATTTACGCCGGGATCTACTAGGACACTTTGGGATACAGTTGCGTCGTCCGTCATATAGATTGATACGTGATTTGGGTTGGTATGTTGCATAGGCACAAATCACAGAAATTAGCTGACCAGTGACGATCATCACGACTATACATTTATATATTACATTGCTCTGTTTGAAAACACGCAGTTGATTTTTCCAATCCACCAGATGCCAGTTGCGTTTTCAACACGACCGCCGTTGAATAAACGGCAGTTACGCAAGCTTTTTGGGTAGCTCGTCTGGCGTGGTAAAAGGTGCAGCAGCAATTTCTGGCCTGGCCTCTAACACGGGCAGTAACACGGGTGCGACATGCTTGACCCATTGCACCGAGTGTTTGACCATTTTGGCACGATCCAAGAAGGGCGCAAAGCCATAATCGGCAAGCACACTGCCGACGCCTCCCTGATAGTCGCGTACCCCGACATAAACTGGCAGACGGATCAGACGTTTCTGCCGAATTTCGGTAAGGGCAAAACAGAGCAACTGCATCAGGTGATCATTGTTCGTTGACAGGGGGTTCTGCCAGATCTGCAGCCAAATGCCTTGGGTGCCATAGCCAATACGAATGCATCCGCACAGTGTCCCCGCCGCTTCTAACACAAAACTGCTGTGGGCAAAAGGCTGCCACCAATCGAGAATCGGCAAGGCAAGTTCAGAATCAGTTGGCAAACCCTCGGCCTGTCGGACGGGTGCGGGCGTTACCTGCGTATACAAACGCTGCAAAGCCCAATCATCCTGCTTTTGTTGCAGGCGAATGATGGCCGTAGGCTGCTGGGCGAAAACTTCTGCATGATGGGCAGGCAAGCGCCAAATTGTCTGGCGCGTGTAGATCCGAAAGCCAACATGCATAAAGGTGTTGATCAACAAGGGTTGGTCGGGTACATCGGCATAAATGCGCGCAATTTGCTGCCTTGTCGCTTCATTGCTGTAGTGCGACAGCAGCTTTTCCCAAATCGCGGGGTGACCTTGCGCCGCATCTAGGGCCGGCGCAAGCAGAAGAATATCGGATTCTGGACGCCCTGGGCGTTTTTGTGCTTGAAGGAAGCCATTGCGGGCAAGATCATGTTGGCGCTGTTGCAGCACATAGGTAACAACTTTGGCGTCATTCCATGGAACAATCGAAGTGAGGGCCGCGCCGAGCACAGAATAGGGTTGTGACAAAGCAAGGCTAGCAGTAAGCTTTGTTGTCTGCCTACGTAAGTTGTGAATTAGCAAGAAGTCGCCAAATTGAAAAGGACGGATCACCTAGGTAGTTGCTCCTTTACAGGAGAGATAATGGTCAAGCCTGTCCTTGTGCAAGCCAAGATTTACAAGCCAAGATTCGCCCATAAAGTGTTAAATAACCGTCATGCAACCCGGATTGACTTGGCGATTGACTTGGCACTCTATGCGTTTTCGTAGCAAATCCGACCGACTCTGATTTTATTCTATTCTACCCAATTTTTGCCAGATGACAAGTAGTCTTTTATCCAAAGCGTGCGCGCTACCTGGATTATCTGGAGAAACGCATTACAAGTAACTATCATTCGCTCTCTAGCACCACAACGTCCTGGGCCACCGCCCCTTGTTGATTGCTACCAATCGAAAATTCTACCAAGCTTTCCGGCACCAAGCGCCCTTGTTGGATGGCGGCACGATGCACATAAATGTCCGGTTGTTGATAGCGTGTGATAAAGCCATAGCCTTTCTGTCGCTGATACCATTTCACCAATCCACGCTCGCGCGCCGGTGGTGGCAACAGTTGGCGACAGCCAGGGCATTGTTGCGCCGAGGTGGAATCCAGGGTGCTGTTGTGGTGTTTGTCTTCGATTGACCACAAAAATGAGATACCACATCGCGCACAATAGTGTGTCTCATCTTGGTTTTGTTCATTTCGCTTGGCCATGAATATACCCTTGCAGCGCTTTACAATTTGACAATAGATGCATTCACTGCTACTATTTTACCATTATTCGTGAGATGTTGCATATACAGTATGCAGATTTGATACACAAATTTGCGTACCAAATTTGTTGGCAACAAATTATCAGTAATTGTCGACAATTGTCAGCAATAGTACTGAGCTACTTGTAAGAAATTTGTACTTATACGCTGGTAAGTGTACTCTCGTGTGGCGACGTGGCCAAGTGGTAAGGCAGGGGTCTGCAAAACCCCGATCGCCGGTTCGAATCCGGCCGTCGCCTCTGAAATTGTTTGAAATGGAACGGCATCGCTTCTGGTATAACCACGTAGCAGAAGCAAATACACTAAGCAAATATTTTAGACAAGGAAAAAATAAGGCCAACCCTGCTTAGCAGGGTTGGCCTTATTTTTTCCTTCCGAAATTTTTCATGTTTGTTTATGCTTACATATACGCAAACTTCGCCCTTAGTGATAGAATAGATGCGTTGCTAAGGCTGTTGCAAAAAACAAGGATTGACGCTGCATTCTGAAAAAGGGTCACACGAATCGCCATAAATAATCACAAATAATGCAGTGTAAAATAATCCAGCATAAATGGGATATTGACTCTTTCCACTAAAGTAAAAGTTTATCCCCAATAAAGTCTGCGGGTAAAGTCTGCGGAAAGATTCTTTAGTGCTATATAGTTTTAGTAAATTAGGGAACTTTATGCACGTAATGAACGTTATAAATTTGTTACACGCTAGCTATCAAAAATATGGTATGAAGCTGACTTTTTATTCTCGTTTTTTATCCAAGCCATTGCATTGGAAACATGCGTTATGGCTCATGCTCATCGTGGGGCTGACGGCAGGCTGTTCAACCACTTCCCTGTCGCCGGTATTTCTCTTCGGTGATGGTTCGACGCGTCAATTTAGCTATTACGAAAATCGCTACGCGCGTCTCTATCAGATTGCGCCACGCCCGGCCGACACCCCACAAGCGGCGGCAGAACTTTATTTGCAGCGCTACCAACCTGGCCCTCTGCCCCGCGTTTTCCAGCATAGTACGCTATATGATCGTACGGGCCAAAAGCTGATCGATCTGTATGAAGAGGGACGACGGCGCTGGGTGCCTTTATCTCAAATTTCGCCCAACTTGATCAGCGCGGTGATTGCCACCGAAGATGCGACTTTCTATACAAACCCTGGCATCGATACCAAACGCATGGTCGCCGCCATTGCACAAAATGTTCAACAATCCAATATTGTTTCGGGGGCCAGCACCATCACCATGCAACTGGCGCGCCAGTTGTTTTACCCCCCCGCCGAACGCTTTGCACAGACCATCGATCGCAAAATCAATGAGGTCTTTCTGGCCCGCGATCTCACCACCCTTTATAGCAAAGATGAGCTATTGGAGATGTACCTGAATCTTATCTACTTTGGCCATCTCGCCTATGGCCCCGAAGCGGCTTCCCAGGTTTACTTTGGCAAGTCGGCGGCGGATTTGTCCATGGCAGAGGCAACACTGATGGCGGGAATCCCGCAACTGCCAGGGCAATACGATCTCTTTGTCAATTTTGCTGGTGCCAAAGAACGCCAGCGCACGGTTCTCAATTTGATGTTACGGCATGGCTATCTGACCCTGAGTGACGCTGAACGCATCTATGCCGCGCCGGTGACCTTGGCCCCTGAACCAGAAAACCCGCTGCAACAGGCACCCCACTTTATTCTCTATACCGAGAACTTTGTGCAAAACAACTGGCCCACCCTCAACCTGCGGCGTGGTGGCTTGCAGATTCAAACCACACTCGATCTGCGCATGCAGCAATTGGCCCAGGCGACGGTATCCGGTACGGTGCAGACGTTGCGGCCACAATATAACCTAACCAATGGTGCGCTTGTGGCGATCAAGCCTGGGGTTGGCGAAATTCTGGCAATGGTCGGCAGCGCCAACTACGATGATCGCGCCATTGCTGGCGAGGTGAATCTGGTCACTAGTGCACGCCAGCCGGGCAGTGCCCTCAAGCCACTCCTCTTTGCTACGGCCTTCGATCAGAACCTGATCAGCCCGGCCACCATGTTGTGGGATATACCAGTCCGCTATCGTATCAATGAGTGGCAAATCTACCAACCACGCAACTATGATAGCCGGTTTCATGGGCCACTGACGGCGCGTACGGCTTTGGCCAATAGTTACAATATTCCAGCCGTCAAGCTGTTGGATCGAGTGGGGATTGATCTCATGCGCCAACAATCAGTGGCCATGGGCATTGAAAGCTTTCGCCGCGATAGCACCTATGGGATGGGCATGATCTTGGGCAGCAATGAGGTCACCTTGTTGGAAGTGTCTACAGCCTATCATACGATTGCCAATCAAGGTATGTATAAGCCAGCCACACCCATACGCACGATTACAAATAATGTGGGTCTCCCCTATCCACCGGCCCAATCAGCAATATCGGCCCAAGTTATCTCGCCTGCGTCAGCTTTTCTCGTCACCGATATTCTCAGCGACAATGTTGCACGTTCACCGGCCTTTGGCACCAATAGCCGCTTGAACCTGAGCCGCCCCGCCGCCGTCAAGACTGGGACATCGAGTGACTGGCGCGATAACTGGACCGTTGGCTATACCCGCTATCTCTTGACCGGCGTATGGGCAGGCAACAGCAATGGTCAACCCATGCGCAACACCAGCGGTGTCACCGGCGCAGCCCCCATGTGGCATGACTTTATGGAAGCGGTGATTGCCGATCCCGCCATGCGCGCCAGCATTGAAGCGCCCGAAGCACCCGAAGCCTGGGCCTTTGTACCCCCGCCCGACGCGGCGCGCCGCGTCGTGAATTGCCCCGCGCCCTTGATCTGCCCAGCCCAGGGTGAATGGTTTACGCGCGATTGGATGCGCAAGATGGGCGAGGCCCAGCTGCATGATGATAGCTTTGTTGCCGCGCCGCTAGCCACGGTTTATCTCAATCGCAACAGTGGTCAACAGCGCGTAGGTCGCTGTGCGATTGACAGCGGAACCCCAGGGGTTGCCTTGCGGATTCCCGAACCAATCGGGCTTTTGGGGCCCATCGCGCCTACGGCAACGCCGCTCAGTAATCCGCTCAGTGATCCGCTCAGTGATCAGCGCGGCAGCAATATACCGCAGTTGCCGCGCACATTAAACCCGCCGCGCCTAACCTCGCTGACGGGGTTGGGTGCACCGCAAATCAATCTGGCCACAGAGGTTGAACGCCTGCGCGAAGAACAGGTGGCCGTTTTGAATTGGAGTTCACGCCTTGCGACACCGCTCTATCTGGGCAAATGTGACGATCTACGGGCCACAGTACGCGCTTTGTGGGGTGAATCTGTAAATTTTGTAACGGTTGAAACCGCCGCGAATCGCCAGGTCGTCGCGCTGAACCCAACGCCAACACCCACTGCGACATCCACATCTACCGCCACACCGACCGCGACGGCAACGGCAACATCTACATCTACCGCAACCCCGACACCGACCGTGACTGCGACACGAACACCAATCCCGACGGTAACGCCTACATTGACGCTAACACGGATGCCAACGTTGACGCCAACCCGAACGTCAGCGCCAACAGCAACCGCTACATCTGCGCCAACGACAACCACAGAAGCAACCGCAACGCCAGCAACGACCCAAAGCAATCCTTCTGTCACGCCAACAAATACGCGTGCCAATGCGACGGCAACCCCCACACCAACACCGCCCCTGATCGCAACAAGATCAGCGACAGTGGCGACATCTATATCAATAACTATATCAACAACGACGACAATCGCAACAGTAACGCCGGCCGCGTCACAGACCGTATGGCCGACCGTAACACCGCTTGTGACGCTGTCCGCGTCACCGGGCGCGGCATCGACGGTATCACCAACGGTAACCCTAGCGGCGTCATTGACAGTTTCGCCAACCGTAACCCCAACCATGACGCCAACCGCAGCGCCAACCCTTACACCAGTGGCGTCCCCCCGATCGGCCGCGCAAAGTGGCTGGCCCTATGGGCTTCTGGGGCTTACCAATGATGACTTCTGCCCGGGTGAATATATCTTGGGTCAGGTGCTTGATGCGAGTGGCGCACCGTTGGCAGGCATCCGTGTGGCCTATGTGGATCAATGGGGCAATCGCGATGTCGCAACCTCTAAAAGCACCGCGACCGATGCGGGCAGTTATGATCTGCCGATTGGCAGCCGCGCGCGTGATTTTTACGTCACGGTTGTCGATGTGGCTGGTAACCCACTGAGCGAAACGATTTACATTCAGCATCGGCGGGGCACCGGCGAAAACTTTGCGTGTCATCATCTGGTCTGGGGGGCAACCCGGTAACGTGCGCGCCGCGCCGCCTGCCCAGATGATTTGATTGATTCAGTCATATTACGCAGCAGGCACAAGCTTTTACCACCGGGAACGTTACACCATCCGTTCTATGGCTTACCTGAGAACGGATTTGTGCCCAATTATCGGCTCAATTCGTTCTCAGGGTGCCCTTTGGGCCCGGTTGACAGCGTGTATAATTGCTCCCTGCATAACATGACCTATTCAAAAGGCGTATTTCAAAGGTTTATGATAAAGGGATCTGTTCGACAAACAAGCCTGATGCTTGCCCTACTCCTCCTGATGATTACCGGCTGTAATCGCCCAAGCAACAATGCCGTATCCAGCGCAGGCCTGACCACGCGCGATGGGGCCGATCCCATGAATGCGGTGGAAACGTATCTGGAAAAGTATCAGTCAGGGGCATTGCCGCGTCTCTTTCAGACAACGCGCATCTACGATCGCCATGGCGCGTTGCTTGCCGAATTGATGGATGAAGGGCGACGCACGTGGGTGGCCTTGGATCACGTTTCGCGCCATCTGATCGACGCCACCATCGCCACCGAAGATTCTACTTTTCTGGTCAATTCTGGCATCGACCCGTTGCGTATTGTCAGCGCGGCGGTGCGCAATGCCCAGGAAGGCCAGATCGTTTCTGGGGCCAGCACCATTACCATGCAACTGGCGCGCAACCTCTTTCTGGGCCCCGACCAACGCTATGATCAAGATTTTGACCGCAAGTTGTTAGAGGCCGGTCTGGCCCAGGAATTAACCCAACTTTACAGCAAAGCCGAGTTGCTGGAGATGTATCTGAATCTGCTGAACTATGGCAATCTGGCCTATGGGCCAGAAGCCGCCGCCCAGATCTATTTTGGCAAAAGCGCCGCCGATCTGACCTTGGCCGAAGCTAGTTTTTTGGCGGGCATTCCCCAACAGCCGGCCAACCTCGATCCCTATCGCAATTTTGATGCGACCCGCCGCCGCCAACGCATTGTGTTGGATCTGATGGTGCGCCACGGCTATTTGACCACCAGCCAAGCGGATGCCACCTATGCCGAAGCACTGATAATCCAAGACAATCGCGCGTTGGCCCCCAATCTGGCCCCCCATTTTGTCCAATATGTGGTGGAGACGGTCGATCAAAAGTTGGGCGCGGGCTATATTGCGCGCGCCGGGCTGAACATTCAGACCACCCTCGATCTGACGATGCAAGAGATGGCGCAGCAATTGGTGGCGCGCAAAGTGGCCGAATTCCACGAACCGTATGATCTCAGCAATGCCGCTTTGGTGGCCATGCGCCCCAACAGCGGCGAAATCTTGGTCATGGTGGGCAGCGCCGACTTTGCCGATGCCACAATTGCCGGGCAGGTCAATGTGACCCGCAGCCTGCGTCAGCCTGGCAGCGCCATCAAACCTGTGCTCTATGCCGCGGCGCTGGATGACAATCTGATCAGCCCGGCCACGGTACTGTGGGATACACCGGTCACCTATACGGCTGGCGCTGGCGAGATCTATGCCCCGCTCAACTATGATCAACGCTTTCATGGCCCCGTAACAGCACGCACAGCCTTGGCCAATAGTTACAATATCCCTACGGTGAAGTTACTCGATGCGCTGGGTGTGGAACGGATGTTAGCTGCCGCTAAAACCCTAGGCATTACCAGCCTGAACCAAGCACCCGACTGGTATGGGTTGAGTCTCACCCTGGGTGGCGGCGAAGTGACCCTCTTGGAACTCACGACGGCGTTTCACACCTTTGCCAGCACGGGCAACTACTGGCCGGCCACTCCGATTCTCACCTTGACCGACAGCCAGGAACGACCGCTTTATCTGGACGAAGCCACGCAACCGGTGCAAGCGATCAAGCCGGAAACAGCTTTTCTGATCAGCGATATCCTCAGCGATAACACCGCGCGCGCACCCGCCTTTGGCGAGCAAAGCGCGCTGCGGATCAGCCGACCAGCCGCGGTCAAGACAGGCACCACCAACGACTACCGCGACAATTGGACGGTTGGCTATACACGCTATTTGGTAGCCGGGGTGTGGGCTGGGAACAGTGATGGCCACCCCATGCGCAATACCAGTGGCGTCACCGGCGCAGCCCCTATCTGGCATGATTTTATGGAGATGGTGCTGGGTGATCCAGCGTTACTCGCCACACTTGATGCGTCTACCGAGGAAGCGGCATGGCAATTTACGCCGCCACCCGGTGTAGAACAGCGTACCGAGTGTCCGCCGGGCATAGCCTGTCGCGCAAGGGGCGAATATTTCACCACAGCCTGGATACAGGCGACCGGGGCTGATGGTGTTTTGGCCGACAGCACGACGCTTGTCCAAAGTGCGCCTGTCTATGTGCAACAGGGCGACAGTGGACGCCTCGCCGGCTTCTGCCAAATGGAACCCGCCGCCGAACGACGACTGCTGCGCATAGCCGATCCCCTCGCATTTACCGCTTTGGCTACGCCATCTAGCCTGACACCCAGCGCGCCGATCACGGATGTCATCACCTTTGCGCCCGCCCACTTGCAGACCCTGGCGTGGGCCTTGCGCGATTCTACACTGAGTATGCTCGATTTGGGCGCTTGTGATAGACTAAAGGCGGCTGTCGAACAGGCCTTCATCTTGTCACCCCTGGTCGATGGCAGTGCGCTGCGTGTCTTGGTTGATGTGGCGGCGGCAGCTAACCCAGCGGTGAATACGCTTGCCAGTGAAGGCAGCGTGGATATTGCCAGCTTGAGCGGTGCGCTTGCGATTGGCGCAGACGTAGCCGCCGCGGGACAATATAGCTTGAGCGGCCCCATCGTCCATGATAATAACTGCCCTGGCAGCTATATTATGGGACTGATTCTGAATCGCGAGGGTACACCTGTGGCCGACGTGTCGATCAATCTGCGCGACTCGTGGGGCAATCAGGCGCAGGCCTATAGCAAGCGGGGCGCAATGGATTATGGCATGTTTGATTTTCCCATTTCCTCTGGTTCGCCGCATGAGTTGTATATCACAGTCGTGGACGGCAGTGGCAATCCTATCAGTGCAACCATTACCGTACCCCACCGCTCGGCTGAAGCGGGCGATGCACCGTGCCATCATGTTATATTACAGGGCGGCTAAGATCTGATGACAACTGGAAAAGTGCGCAGGAGCAGCCTGCAGGTAGGCCTCATCGCCCTGGCGCTCCTGCTGACGTTAATTTTATGGGTTATCATTGCCAATGCCCCCGGCACGCCACCGGCGCGTGCCCAAGAATCCCCCCTCGTCACGCCAACGCCGAGTCGCGTTGTGCGGATTGTCACAGAAATCATGTTGCCAGAAACCCGTACCGCAGTGGCTGGCACGATTGGTATCTATGGCACGGCGTTGATTCAAGGCTTTCGGCGCTATGAATTGTCGATCGCCGTTGCGGGCAGCGCAGATTGGCGCTGGTTGGTGACCGGTACAGGCTTTATCAGCCAGGGGGAACTCTATCGCTTTGATACCACGCGCTTGCCCGACGGCTTCTATGACCTGCGCTTACGCTCGATCCGCGACGATGGCAATTATGCCGAAGCCTTTGTACAAGATGTCGAGATTCGCAACGCCAACCCGCCCACGCTGACACCGATTTTCAATGCCCAGGGCACACCCCTGCCAACAGAGACACCTACCCTGGCGCCGCCAACCGCAACGCCCGTGCCACCATTCATCAGCTTCATCCTCAATGGCCCAGGGCTTTACGCGCCGATCAACAACAACGTGATGCGCGGCCAATATGCCATTAAGGGAACGGCCAATGGCACACCCAAAACACCTTTTGAACGCTACGAATTGTCGATAACGCAATCGGGCTACGCAGATTGGCAACAATTACGCGTCAGTTCCGAACAATATTGGCAGGATACGCTCCATGTGCTGAACACGACAACCTATGCCGATGGCCTGTACGATCTACGGCTGCGGTTGGTCTATCGCGATGGCAACTACAGCGAATATGAAGTGCGCAATGTCTACATTGCCAATTACACGGCAGTACGCGATCTGACGCCGACGCCCACCCCGATTGCGATTGGCATTCTGCGGCCACGCCCCAATGAAAATGTCAGTGGCATCATCGAAGTGATTGGCGCGGCCAATCCCGCGAATTTTGCCGCGTGGGAACTGGCTTGGCGGGCCAGCGGCACCCAAACATGGACCCTCTTACTCAACAGCACCGAGCCTGTGCCGGCCTATGGCACCCTCGCCACGCTTGATCTCAACCAGTTGCCCGTCGGTGCCTACGATTTCCGCCTGCGCGTGATCAACCGGGATGGAAGAGCGCTCGATTTTATCGTCCCGCAAGTGCGGGTCGCCAGACCATCTGCCCCCGCAACCCCTACAGCGACACCATTTGGCTAAGGAAGCGGATACATAGTAGGATAGATCCGTCATATTATCCACGAATAGAGACAAAAGAATCTAGAAATGTAAATTCTTGATCAAACGATTTTTTGCTGGTCTTTTATGAACGAAGTATAATATTCAACTTACGGCTGACACAGTGGCCTGTTGGCGTTGCAATGGCTCCATGTTTGGCGAGTAACCGATTTGTTGCTTAGTAGGATTTTTTACAAAATCGTACGCCCTACCACTGCCGCCGAAATCGATTGAACGGTACGATTGTCTGAAAATCAAAACAACGCTAGATTTTCAGTAAATTTCAGAAGGCCAACACCTTTCCAGAGGGTAAAATAGCAGAAAATTATGTAGCAGAGAAATAGGGAAATTGTTGACAGGGTTCACGCGCATTGACACTCTCACAGGCAAGCGAATCGAGCCGTAAACAGTTTCTCGGGGGAGAGCGTTGCGTCAACGCTGAGTTTGCGCCTGTTGAGCGTCATCAAAAACAACGTAGATCCCTGTATGATACAGCGCAAAAAGAAATGCTCAATTTTATGTATTCGGAGGAAATGATGCCAAAAGTTCGTTTGCACAAGCTGTCCACGGCAATTGCTGTGGCACTTAGTCTAGCGGTTGTTTTTACTACCCTGATCAGTGCGCCGGGGCAAGCCGCACCCGTTGCGCAAGCAATTCGCGCGCGCGAAGTCCGCGGTTCATTGCCCGGTGGCCAATTCGCCCAAATTTGGTTGGGCCTTGTTCCAGAAGTTTCTGGCGCACAGGTAACGGTGATCGCCGAATGGGATCGCAGCAATCCTGCAACCAGCGGTTTGAATTTCTTTATTTTGGATGAGCAGGGCGTGCGCCGCGTGGGTGAGGACACCATCAGTTCGATTGCGCTCGGCGCGGGTAATCCAGACTTTGATGTAAATGCGCCGGACAATACGGTGGGTGCCTCCTTCAATGCGAATGGATTTGGCCCATACACGATTGTGGTCTCCAATGAGTCGAGCCAAGATGCCAGCTTCACCTTGCGCGTGACCAACGGCTTTATCTTGGACGAATCGAATCAAGTTGTCGATCCCAGCGCGCCCGTCACAACCACCCAAACCACCACAGAGACTGTGGTAACGGATATTGCCACCACGGTCGCGACACCTACACCGGTCGCACCCACAACCGCCGTAACCACAGCCACAACGACCACGGCAGTCGCCACGGCAACGCCAGCCGCCGCACCAGCAACCGCGGTTTCTGGCACACCAGGTGTTGTACGCACGACGAGTTTGAGCGGTGAGTTACCCGTTCAGGACGCTCAACATTTCCTGGGCCTACAACCCGATGGCAACGATGTGCAGATGACCCTGCGCCTGACCTTCGACCCACAAGACAATAGCGAATTAGCACGCCGGTTAAATTTCTGGGTTTTGACAGAGTCTGGCTTCCAACGCGTCATCGGTGGGGAGGATGCAAGCGATGTTGCGATTGCGGCGGGCAATCGGGTTTTCCGTGGCCAGAACAATGAACGCGTTGCCAGCTTCCGCTCTTCGGGCACCGGTGCCTTTACGGTGATTGTCTACAACAACGCCACCGTTCCTGGCAGCTACACCTTAAGCGTTGAAGGCGGTCTGCTGATTGATGATGCCAGCCAAACCAACGAAGGCAAAGCTGCCGGTTCGACAACGACCACAGGTACAGTGACGACCACCGTCACGACCACCGTCACCACCGCACCAGCCACCACGGCCACCACAGCGACTACTACAACCGTGGCTGCGGGGCGCACCGGGCAACCGGGCGGCACCTATACGGTGCAATCTGGCGATACATTGGCGTTGATTGCCCGTGACATTTATGGCAACTTCCAGTTGTACGAACAGCTTTGTGCTTTCAATAGTATCAGCAACTGTAATGTCATCGAAGTGGGTGATGTCATTAACCTGCCCACCACGGCCCAACTCAATACAACAACTGCGCCCGCAGCGCCCGCCACGGCACGCGCCACAACAGCGACAACGACGACTGCGCCCGCAGCTACGCCCACAGCTACAACGGCAGCCACAACGGCAGTCACCACCACAACACCGGTGACGGAGACCACGGCGGTAACGCCAACCACAGCCACAACGGCCACGACAACCACTGGTTCAACAACCGCAACCACTGGTGCATCACAGAGCATTTATGATGTGTTAGCTGCCAATAGCAACTATTCATCGCTGGTGAAAGCATTGGATACGGCTGGGCTGAGCAGTGCCCTGGACGCCGCCACTGGCGAGTATACGATCTTTGCACCCACCAATGCAGCATTTACGGCGCTCCGCAATCGCTTTAACCTGAGCGAGGCGCAACTCTTAGCGCTGCCTGAATTGGCAGACACACTGCGCTATCATGTCCTCAATGGCGTGACCCCGGTTGAATCGATTACCGATGGCTCACAGGCAACCACATTGCTGGGCAAAGGTGTCAACTTTGAAGTCGATGGCGCAGCCGCCAAAATCAATGGCGCGAATATTGTTGCCAACGACATCGCAGCAAGCAATGGCATGATCCATGTGATTGACGCCGTGATTATTCCCCCAGCCGAATAAGGACAAGGACTGAAGTCTACGTCTTCACGTTGGGCAAATGAGGCGTAAATCACGCTCAACAAAAAGCGCACACGGGGCTAGCCCCGTGTGCGCTTTTTGTTGAGCGTTTCAGGAATCTTTTTTTGCAGTTTACAACAGCTTATGTTATACTATCTGACGGTTTGCAACGAGGGATCGGTTTTCGCCGATCCCCGTTCTTTCTGCTCGTAGGATGGTCCTGCGGGCCTCTCCATAGAAAGTAGTAGGTTCATTATTTGAACCGAGCAAAGGGAGTTAGCATGACTGAAGTGACTATGAATTTGCATGAATACGAAGTCGTCTATATAGCCCAATCTGGGCTGGACGACGAAGGCGTGACCGGGTTGAACCAGCGCTTTGCACAGACAGTGGTAACCTATGGCGGCCAGGTGATCAGCACCGAGCCCTGGGGGCGGCGCAACTTGGCCTACCCCATCAAAAAGAATTTTAACGGTCATTATGTGTTGCAGCGCTTTCAGATGCCTGCGCAAGGAACGACCGAACTAGAGCGCTTTCTGCGTCTTAGCGAGGATGTATTGCGCTATTTGATTGTACGTACTGACGAATAATTAGCTATCTACGGGAAGAAGTCCCACTGTGGCTAAACTGTGGCGAAACTGTGGCTAAACTGTGGCTAAACTTGCCACACTTCTTTGCACGAAGATAGTAAACTTGGAAGCGTACCTGATCACTCACAGTAGAGACAATCATCCATAAGGAATTAAAAATGACTGAGCAAGCAAATCCAACAGCCGAAGAACCAAAAGTGGCTGAAGAACCTAAAACCGAAACTGTCGTACCTGCGCCTGCGAAACCCGCCGCACCGACTCCTGTAGTAGCTGCCGCGCCGGTTGCTGTGCAAGCCCCTGCGCAAAGCACGGACAACTATAGTGTACCTAGTGAATTTCAGCCCGATTCTGTAGGTCGACCCCGCCGCATTGGCGCAAACATCCGGGTCAATGAAATTGACTATAAAAACATTCCGATGCTGACCCGTTTTATTGATGGGCGCGGGCGCATTCTTTCGCGTCGCAAAACGCGGGTGAGTGCCAAAGTGCAACGTCAAATTGTGACAGCGATCAAACGCGCACGTCATCTGGCGCTCTTACCCTATACTGCCGATCAAAGCCGAATTGTGCGAAAGCGCAGGTAACTAACTCATGGCCAAGCGAAAGAAGCGTGCCGAAGAAAAAGTAGAACGTGAAGTAAACCCCAAAGAGATCCGTCTGCGCACACGCCGTCGCGAACGCGACCGTGTCCTCTACCTAGCGGTGGGGTCGGTTCTCGGGTTGGCACTTCTCTTGATCATTGCCGGCGCCATTTATCAGTTTGCGTTTATACCCAATTCAACCGTGGCGACGGTCGCTGGTGAACGCATCATCACGCGAGATTACTGGGAGCGGCTACGCTTGGAGCGTAGTCAATTGGAAAACCAACTGGTCAATATGCAGCAGTTGCAAGAACAGTTTGGACAACAATTCTTTGCTGCCCAGATCAATCAGATCCAGGCACAACTCCAAAGCCCTTTTGCGTTTGGGGCGAGTGTTTTGGATAAAATGGTTGATGAACGCATTGTGAACCAAGAAGCAAGCACACGTGGCATTGCCGTGACCGATGCGGAAGTCGAAGCCGTGCTGCGCGAAGAGATTGCCCGCGGGCGCAACACGGTCACCGAGCCGCAAGCAACTACGACCGCCGAAGCTGCCATCAATGCAACGGCTACGGCCACGCTTTGGACACCCACGCCCACACCAACGATTGATGCCAGTCTATCAGTCACGGCAACCGCGGTACCGCCGCCAACAACCGAACCTGTGGCGACAAGCGCGATTCTGTCCGAGACTGGTTATACCGAAGGCATCGGTCAATTGGAAGAGATGCTTGCGAATCTCAACACGGTTGATCTGACGAATTATCGCGAGGTAATCCGGTCGCGCTTGTTGGCCGATAAGTTGACAGAAATCATTGCCACGGAAACGGTGACAGCGACCGAGGAACAGGTCCATGCGCGCCATATTCTGATCCAAGTCATCACGCCGACCCTAGCCATTACCGATACAAGCACGATCACTGCGCCCGTCGTAACGAGCAACGCCGTGACCGAGACTGCGCTCATCACCGCGACGGCCACCACTACGCAAACGGCCACGGTGAGCGATACGGTGAGCGACATTGTAACCAATACCCAATCGGTGACGACCACTGTCGCTGTCACCCCAACGAGTGATGTAACGGCAACCGCAGATGTAACGGCAACGATCCCCGTCACGGCAACGGCTGAACTTAGCCCCAGTATTCCGCTCACCACAACGGCGGACGTGACAGGCACAGTTGCCCCCACAGAGAGCATTAGCCTTACGGATACGGTTGCTATAGAACCGCTGGCACCTGTCGAGCGCACAGATGCCGAAGCACGGGCGTTGGCCGAAGAAATACGTCAACGTATTCTGGCTGGTGAAGATTTCGCCAGCTTGGCGCTAGAATACAGTAGTGATACGTCTTCTAGTGCAACGGGCGGCGACTTGGGCTGGTTTGGCCGGGGTAATATGGTTGCGCCTTTTGAGGAAGCAGCCTTTTCGCTGGCGGTCGGGGAAATTAGTGAGCCGATCAGAAGCGACTTTGGCTATCACATCATTGAGGTCTTGGAAAAAGATGCGAATCGCGCCAAAGAGCCCAACGTGCTAGAGCAAGAACGCCAGCAAGCGTATCAGGCGTGGCTGCTGGAAAAGAAGACCGCCACCGTGATTGAGCGCCCTGACGATCTGACTGCGCTGTTCCCAAGAGATTTACGGTAACAACGCCCCGGTCTTTCGTCAACTGAGCGATGGAATTGAGAGAGTAAGAGAGTAGCGTATTCACATACGCAGTCTCTACTCTCTCAATTTTGTTTTATGACCCATATTTTACAATCCACCAGCCGACGCAAGATGCCGTTGCGCCATGCGACATATACCCACACCATTACAGCATCGAGTCCCTTTCTACCAACTTTTGCAAGCCCTGCACCCCAGAAAAACACCATTTGACAAAAGGTTAGCTGTACTTTATGCTAAATCATATGGTTCACTGCTTGAACTTGTGTTTCGTCACTACGTACTTTGCTTTATCAAGCCTCATTTGTTTAGTACGGATGCGGAAAATAAAATTAAGTCCGCATGTTCTTAGCAAACGAGTACCACAAGCTACAACCATTGCCACGCGTAAGAAAACAGTGTAATGAATCCCACCCCCCAGCCAACGCATGAATCCAGTCCAGTTGTCACCCATAAATGTGAACTCCCCAAAGTTATCATGTTAAGGCTTACGCAGTTGGTCAGACCTATCGAGCCTTATAGAACCAACAAATTTCCTGTGGCTTGATTCAACTGCATAATACCTATATTCAAGTACCTTTATTCACTAAGGAGCACGACAAATGAAAATGAATTTAAGCCGGCGCGATTTCTTACGCTTGTCAGCCACTAGCGCCGCAGGAGCCTTATTGGTAGCCTGTCAAGCACCAGCACCAGCAGCCCAACCCGATGCAGCATCAGTCGAGCTACGCTTTATCAAGCTGTCGATGAATGAGGCAGTGGATGAGTACTTCACTTCGACGGCGATTACCGAATTTGAAGCCCTCAACCCTGGCATGACCGTCACCGTTGATATGAGTGATTGGGGTCATCTAGGCGAAAAGCTCTTGACCAGCTTTGCAGGTAATATACCGATTGACCTCGTAGAGACCGGCAGCGACTGGGTTGGCCCCTATGCAAAGCGCAACCAATTTTTACCGCTCGATGACTTTGTCGCAGCAGACTATCAGAGCGAGTTGGATGACTTCTACCCTGATATGGTCGACCTCTCGCGATACGAAGACAAACTTATGGCACTTCCCTATGTCCTAGATATCCGCACGACCGTCTATCGCAAAGATCACTTTGCAGAAGCAGGGCTGGATCCAGAAACGCCACCAGATACATGGGATGATTTGGTCGAGTTCGGCAGCAAGTTGGTACAGACTGATGCCCAAGGCAACATCACACGTGCTGGCTATCAAATGAATGCAAGTAGCCCGCCCGATGCCTTTTTTGAGTTCTGGTATTTATTGGTGCAAAACGGGTCTAATGTCATGATTCCCTGGGGCAGTTGGGAACCAAACGATGTAATCTTCAATGGGCCCGAGGGTGTTGAAGCACTCGAATTTCTCAGTGCCCTGGTTTACGAATATAAAATTTCACCCATTACTGGCATGTCGGCCAAAACACCAAACCTCTCACCACTGGCCGAGGGCGTAACCTCGATTGCGGTGGCTGGCTCTGGCGAGGTCGGCAACTGGAAGCTTTACCAGCCCGACAAGCTTGATCTGCTGGGCATCGGTGTCCCGCTGATGAAAAAGGATCGCAGGCAGTACGCGGTGCCCAATGTCTATGCCATTGGCACCAACACCAAAAATGCAGATGCGGCGTGGAAGCTGATGACACACATGGTTTCGCAGGAGACCATGACCGGCATGCTTTCTCCGGACAACGCCTCCCCGCCCCGCAAATCCATTGCAGCCGATGCCGATTATATGCAGGATCCCATGCTTAAAAAGTTCCAAGAGATTCCTGAAAAGGGTTGGGGTACGACGACCCCGCAAGCGGTTGACTTCCCAACCCTCGAATATATCGGAAATTATGTGCAGGCGGCGCTACGCAATGAAATGGGCGCGCAAGAGGCATTAGATAAAGGTGCTGAAGAGGTCAAGAAAAAGATCGAGGAAGCGCTTCAGGCGTAAATGTCACTTTGATACCGGTAGCCTCTCATGGATGGTTCTACCCTTTGCCCAGCACTTTTTATTGACGGGATGACGAAACAGGATCGATGTTGTCAGCCCTGGAGTGGGCTAACCTTCCTCTTTACCTTCTCCTTTCCATCGCTGCTGGGTAAAGCCAAGCATGAATGTTCAGAGGGGCTACCTATTCGCTGATCCGGCGGTTACCAGATCAGTTGCAGAGTGAACAATCTGGCGTTGAAGCCGATTGGGCTTGATTTTTGATTAAATGAGAAGGCGCTCGATCTATGCATAATGTAATTCCACGCCGCCCTGCTGTACCGATCGCGCACTGGCGACACTTCTGGCGGGGCATCACCCGCGAGGAAAGAGCTGCGTTTCTGTTTGTGCTACCACTGATGATTCCGTTGCTTGTTTACTGGATCATCCCCGCAGTGGCATCCCTCTATTATAGCTTTACGAACTATAGCGTCCTCCAACCAACTCGCTGGATTGGTCTGGCAAACTTTCAGCGTCTAGTAGATGACGACTTGTTCTGGCGTTCACTCTGGAACTCGGCCTATTTTACTGTTGGCAACATTCCCTTAATGATGCTGGCTGGGCTGTTTTTAGCAATGGCCGTAAATTCGTACGTACGCTTTCGCAATTTCTTCCGGGTCGTCTTCTACCTACCGTTAGTCACCTCGACCATCGCGCTTTCTATGGTCTGGCTGTGGCTTTTTGATCCCAACTTTGGCCTACTCAATGCGGCACTACAGATCATCGGCTTGCCGCCTATGCAGTGGCTGCAAAGCACCAACCAAGCCATGCCCTCGATCATTTTAATGAGTGTGTGGGCAGGGGTCGGCAGCCCAATGCTCATCTATCTTGCCGGTCTCCAAGGCATTTCGGAGAGCTTTTATGAAGCGGCCCGCGTCGATGGCGCAACGGGATTGCAGGCATTTTGGTATATCACACTACCCCTGCTCCGGCCTGTTACCATCTTCATCATGGTCTCCAGTATTATCAGCTCCTTCCAGATCTTCGGCCCGATCTATGCAATGACCGATGGCGGACCAGCCTTTGCCACTACAACACTGGTACATCAAATCTATATCAACGGATTCCGTTACTTCAGTATGGGCTATGCGGCGGCCCAGGCTTGGACACTCTTTGCCCTGCTCCTGGGACTTTCTGTTATCAATTTGCGCCTGATGGCGCGCGGAATGGAGGTTTAGGATGCACAGTATCGCCGACACAACGACCCTATCCACTAGTGTAGGAGCAGCGCAACGTCCCCAATTACGTGTGGGTAGCGTCCTGCTGCTCATTGCGATCTATGTGCTGTTGAGCGCGGCTGCGATCTCGATGCTGGTGCCCTTTCTGTGGATGGTCTTTACCTCCATCAAGCCCAATGAGACGATTTTCCAAATGCCGCCGGTGGTCTGGACAACGCAGTATACCGTTGCGCATTATGTGCGTGCGCTAACGCGCGGCAACTTCGATCTCTACTTTCTCAACAGCATGATTGTTGCCAGCCTAGTCACCCTGCTCAATCTGTTTGTCAACGCCATGGCGGCCTATGCCTTTGCACGGCTGCGTTGGCGGCTGCGCGAGACACTCTTTATGGTCGTGTTGGCCGTAATGATGCTGCCCGGCTTAATCGCTTTAATTCCTACCTTCTTAATTGTCAAGGCGACTCCTTTTGCCGGTGGCAACAATTGGCTGGGGCAGGGTGGCACCGGCTGGCTTGACAGCTATCCCGGCCTGATCTTTCCTATGGTGGGCAGCGGCTTTTATGTATTTCTGTTGCGCCAATTCTTTCTAACATTACCAGCAGAATTAGAAGATGCAGGACGCGTCGATGGGGCCAAGGAAGGCACGATCTTCTGGCGCATTCTCTTACCTTTGTCCAAACCCGTACTGGCCGTCGTTGCGATCTTTAGCTTTCAAGCGGCTTGGAACGAATTTCTATGGCCCCTGGTCATTGTGCAAAGCGACAAAATGCGCACGATTCAGCTTGGGCTGACCCTCTTCCAGAGCCAGAATCGTATCGACTGGGGTGTTCTCATGGCGGGTACAACGATCGCAACAGTGCCAACAGTCGCAATCTTTCTTATGGCGCAGCGCTATTTTGTTCAGGGCATTGCGCTCACAGGGATCAAAGGGTAAGGAATAACTCACATGTCTACACAATTCGTTGGCAGCGCAAAATTAGCCATCCATGGCGGTACGCCAGCTAAACAGCAACCGGAGCCACCCATGTACCCTGTTGGCATGGCAATTGACGACGATGAAAAGGCGGCTGTTCTAGAGGTACTAGATTCAAAACGCCTTTTCCGCTACTACGGGCCAAACAAAGGGCCATCGAAAGTGGAAGAGCTAGAAAATGCCTATGCGACAGAGAAAGGCACGCGCCATGCCCTCGGCGTGACTTCGGGCACAGCCGCGCTCATCTGTGCATTGCAAGGCATCGGTGTTGGGCCGGGCGACGAAGTGATCATCCCAGCTTACACTTGGATTGCCACCGCCACGGCAGTTCTGGCAGTCGGTGGTGTACCGATTGTTGCCGAAGTCGATGAAACGCTCACGCTGGATCCGACGGATATTGCGTCCAAAATTAGCCCCTATACCAAGGCGATCATTGCGGTTCACATGCGCGGCGCTCCCTGCCAGATGGACGCCATCATGGCTGTGGCAGGAGCACATGATCTCAAAGTTATAGAGGATTGTGCCCAAGCTAATGGTGCGAGTTACCAGGGCAAGGCATGTGGCTCGTTTGGCGATGCAGGCTGCTTTAGTCTGCAATTTAACAAGATTATTACCGCTGGTGAAGGGGGCATTCTAACCACCAACAGCCAGGAAGTATGGGAACGCGCGTCTATGTTCCACGATGTAAATACAAGCCGCCACAAGCTTGCCGAGGAAAGCTTGCTTTGGGGCATCAACTTTCGTATGCCGGAGCTGCTGGCTGCTGTATCCTTAGCACAACTGAACAAGCTGCATGGACTGCTCGCTGCTATGCGTGCGCGCAAACAGATGCTCAAAGCCGGGGTTGCCGAGACGGCACAGCGCAAAGGTGTTCAGTTCCGTACGATGGCGGATCCGGATGGGGATACAGGTATTGCGACGATCTTCTTTGTAGAAACGCCCGAGAAAGCTAAGGTTGTCAGTGAAGCGCTACGCGCAGAGAATATTGGGGCAAGTGTACTCTATAAACCTGGCGTACGCGATTACCATATTTACGCCCATTGGGTCCCCGTCATGCAACAACGTGCCTGGTCAGCGGGGGGTGATCCCTGGCGTTGGGCCAAGCGCGCTATCGAGTATCGTGAAGATATGTGTCCCCGCAGCCTCGACCTTCTAGGCCGTGCAGTTCACCTAAATGTGAGTCCCTTGCTTACGAATGAGGATGTCGAAGAGACGATCGATGGGCTCAATCGTGTGCTGGATGTGCTGGCGTAGCTGTGTGCTCTGCGGAGTGTAACACTCCGCAGGGACGTACTCTTTGCCTTGATGCTCGACGGCCTTAAATTGACGCGATCGCTCCCCTTAACCCGACATGCCACTTTCAGATTTAGAATCGCGGCCTGTTGCTTGCCCAGGTGATGCGTACGCCAATGCATGGTATACTGTATGGGCTGTGTATGGGGCTGTGCAGCAGTAGCTTTCGGGTGATCGACGCCGTGGTTTGGGCCAAGTATTTTGGCCGTCAACATTTGGGCGCGATCCGCGGGGTTACCACGTTAGGGGCTACCAGTGGCACAGCGCTAGGGGCGTTCCCGCTTGGCTTGAGCATGGATCTGCTCGGTAGTTATGATCCGGCACTCAAGAGCTTTATTGGGTGTACTGTATTGATTGCTTGTATTGTACTCTTTACCAAGCGACCGCAAAAAGATGCATGAATATCTATAAAACAGCGATATCTATCAAGGAGTACAACACGTAACACAACTTGCCGCGCGCCTTTCTGACCATCAGCCTACGCTCGCCGTACATCCGCAGAATATATGAGATTCTACGGAACTACGGCTGAAAAGGGAACGTTCTCTAAACTCAGCGTTAGTATTACATATTACAATGAGCCGCAACGCCCAAAGTGAGCGGAAGAGCGGTATCTGAGCGTAGAGGAAAATAAGGACGATGAACACGTTACTCATTTTGGCCGCGATCGGGACAGTTGCTGGCGGCATGGGCGGAGCGTTGACTAATGGCTTGGATGGCTTTATTTTAGGTGGCTGTGGCGGTTTTGTGCTGGGGGTCATTGCTTGGGTCACTGATAATATGGCCGGTACCCCTGCGCAGGAGCTAAATTCCGATCAACTGCTGACTGAGTTTCAGCGGATGATGCCCACAGCCCACGAGGGAACGGCCACCCACCATGAGCAGCAGAATGCCTGTGCTCATTCACCATAGATAACTGTTCAGTTTTGGGTGGTATTGCGTTTGCTTCGCCGGCTGAATAGTTATTATGCCAACTATTCACAGAGGAATTATTCACAATGCTTGCAACAACGTTACCCACGTTCCACGATATTCTACGGGCGCAGAAGACGATTCGTCCCTATCTGGCCCCTACACCGCTCTACCACTATCCTACATTAGATCAATTACTGGGTGCCGAAGTCTACGTCAAGCATGAAAATTATCAACCAATTGGGGCCTTTAAGGTGCGCGGGGGTGTCAATTTTCTAGCACATCTGCCAATTGACGTGCGCAATCGCGGCGTTGTCACGGCATCCACTGGCAATCATGGCCAGTCGATTGCCTTTGCCGCCCAGCTTTTTGACACACGCGCGGTGATTGTCGCGCCAGAAGGGGCCAATCCAGTCAAGGTAGAGGCCATGCGCAGCTATGGGGCCGAGGTGGTGCTGCATGGCGCGGACTTTGAGGCCAGCAAACGGCACGGCGAAGCCTTGGCGGCTGAAACCGGGATGCGCTTCATCAATTCCGGCGATGAACCGCTGTTGATCGCCGGTGTCGGCACCCACACGCTAGAAATTCTAGAAGCCCAACCCGAGATTGATGCGATTTTCGTGCCCCTGGGCGGCGGCAGTGGCGCGGCGGGCGCATGTATTGCCGCCAAAGCTATGAATCCCAAAGTCAAAGTGATCGCCGTGCAAGCCAGCGGTGCGCCAGCGGGCTATCTCACTTGGCAAGCGCGCGCCAAACGCACTGCCGAGATTCATACCTTTGCCGGTGGCCTAGCCACGGGTGAACCATTTATGATGCCACAGCATATTATCTGGGATCTGCTGGATGACTTCATCTTGGTGGATGATGATGAAATGCGCGTCGCCGTGCGTCATTATCTGGAAAAGGCCAAAACCCTGGCTGAACCAGCCGGCGCGGCCTCATTGGCTGGGGCGATCCAGATCCGCGACCAGTGGCAAGGCAAAAAGATCGCCTTGATCCTGAGTGGTGGTAATATTTCACCAGCAGAGTTACAACAATCACTGGTGCTGGCTGGTAGCTAGGCAACAGGGACAGCGGAATTGCGGCGGTGTGCCCTGATCGACAATGGGTCGTAAAGACTTCAGTCTTTGGCTAAAGCGGACAAAAGCTTCAAGTCTTTACTACGGTTGAATTCCTCAAAATTTCACGAACAAAACAGTCGTCTATGTCATCCAAACAACCTGAGCTTCTATCCCTCACTGGCTATAGTTGGCCCTTGCGTGCCATCAGTTTGCTGCTTTTTTTGCAGATGATCGGTCTGTGCATGATTACAATCTATTATTTGCAACAGATCGATTGGGAACGTGAATTATTTGACACAATGCCGTCGATTGCCGCGCTTGATATTATGGTGTGGACAGCAGTTGTAGCACCGCTGGTGATTCTTTTGTTGATCACGTCGATTGGGTTTTTCTTTCGCCGTTCCTTTGCCTGGCATTCGGCCATGACCCTCCAAGGGCTCATGTTGTTGAGCTGTCTCACGATCTACTTTCTGACCAATTCTGATCTACGCCACTCGCATTTGCTCTATTTTAGTATGCTATACTGTATCTTGATGGTGCTCTATTTGAATACGAGCGATGTACGCATGGCTTTTCATGTCCGGCATATTAAACCAGAACTTGACGATGATGACGACGAATTTACAAGATGAGTTGACGCTATTGCAGCGTTTTGAACCGGTGCTGCGCTTTACCCGTGGCGAAAGCTTTTTTCCAATGGATGTAGCGCACTATGTCGGCAACAGCAGTCTTTGGGTCCAACGCCCCACAGCGGAGCCGGCCCTGCTGGTGGCGCAAGGGGCGTTGGATCTAGAACGGCTCGCCTATCCCTATCCCGATGAATTTGGCACGGTCCACTACCTAAAATTTACGGAACCCCTAAGCGCCACAGACATGGCCGCCTATCACCTGCGGCAGACCGAGCAGCAGATTGCCGACCGGGCTTTTCATGCGGGCCGCGGGCGGCTGGCGCGGGTGGGCTATCTCTCGCGCTTTATTGACGCGCTCTTCTCGATCTCGTTGCTGGCGCGTGGTCGTGTCCCTGGCGATGCTGCTGCCGCGGCTACGCTGGAGTATCGCCGCATCTTGGCACAATCCCAGGCGTATACCTATCATGGCCGCGTGGTGCGCCAGGATGATTGGTTGGTGTTGCAATATTGGTTCTTCTACCCCTTTAACAATTGGCGCTCTGGCTTTTTTGGGGCCAATGATCACGAAGGCGATTGGGAGATGATCTGCGTATATCTCTCCGAAACGCTAGAAAGCGGCGAGGTTCAGCCCGAATGGGTTGCCTATGCGTCACATGACTATCAGGGTGATGATCTGCGTCGCCGCTGGGATGATCCAGAAGTTGAGAAAATGGGCGAACACCCGGTGATCTACGTGGGTGCCGGTTCCCATGCCAGCTATTACCAACAAGGGGAATATCTAACCGAGTTGGAGTTGGCATTCTTCGCGCGCATTGCGCGTACCCTAGAAGGCATACGCGCTTTTGGTCGGCGGCGGTTGCGTCAATATGAGGGTGATCCCAGCGCGCCAGGTGAAAACGCTGGGGTCAATATTTTTCGCATTCCCTTTGTGGATTATGCGCGCGGCGACGGCCTTGCCATCGGCCCAGGACAAGCTAAAACTTGGGCAACACCTCGCCTCTTGAGTCCGACGCCGCCGTGGGTTGCTTTCTACCGCGGCTTGTGGGGCTTGTATACACGCGATCCATTTGCCGGTGAAGATGCGCCAGCTGGGCCCATGTACAACCGCGATGGCAGTGTACGTCGCGCCTGGTATGATCCTGTTGGATGGAGTGGCCTGGATAAAGTAACGCCGCCCAAGGTGCTGCTGGAACGGGTGATCCAAGAAGAGGTGGCACTGCGTGAACAGCAACAGATAACTCGTGCCGAGGTTGAAGTAAAAGCACGCGAGCTACAACGGTTGGGTATTCAAGCCGCAGCCATGCGTATGCAGCCCCATTTGTACAAGCTCTATACGGCGCAAAAGATGGAAATCGCTGCCTTGGGGCAAGAACTCAATCAATTGCGCGCCGCGTTGGCCGGTGACGAAGCCTTGCTACAGGCGCTTGGTTACTATGCAGCGCAATTGCTTAATGGCAGCCAAGCAGAACCCCTGCATGCCCATTTGCGCCGTCCCCACCGCCCACCCTCGGATGAGCGGCTGCGCGCCACACGGTTGGCCGAGTTCTGGGCAGCCGCCAGTGTCGGCCTACTCATGCTGATCTTTGTCATCCTCATCACTGTGGGCCGCCGCTATTTGATGGTGGGGCTGGTCACCATGATTGCGCTCTTTACCTTTATCGAAGCCACCTTTCGCGGCCGCCTGACGCGCTTTGTCACCAGCGTCACGATCAGCACCGCGATTGTCGCGGCGCTGGTGCTGTTGTATGAGTATTTCTGGGAAGTTGTCGAAATTGGCGTTTTTGTGACCGGGATTTACATTCTCTGGGAGAATCTGCGCGAGTTACGCCGCTGAGGATTTTGAAGCTTTCGCTCAGGCCATTGCAAAGAATAAAGTATCCAGTAGGGGCGGCTTGCAGCCGCCCCGCGTTTGGCTCGCTGAGAACGGGCGGCTGCAAGCCGCCCCTACGCATGATTTTGTTTGGCAAGCGCTGGATACTTAT
>DAOTTR010000493.1:0-6609 GCA_034437715.1 Caldilineaceae bacterium | reverse complement strand
CCCAGCCACAGATCGCCGTTGATCACCACGCGATTGCCAATCGTACAATGTTCGCCCAGGACCACCCGCCCCTGAATGTCGGCCCCATCGTGGATGCGCGCCGTGGCGGGGATGACATTTTCTGTTACTTGTGCGCACATCGCTTTGATCACCGTTTCGTTGGCTTGATCAATGTGCCACGGCTTATCCAAGTCGATGTGGTACCCCGTGGTTTCAACGGCCAGCACCGTCTGCCCCTCGTCGATCATCATCTGGATCGACTGGGCGATCTCGGCTTCGACGGGCGGCATCCCGCCGACGGGCACCTGGCTCATGACGCCGGGGTTGTCGCGCAGATAGTCGAGGGCGGCTGCACGCAGTGCATAGATGCCGCACAGACGATGTTGGCAACCGCGTCGAGTATGGCCTTCCACACCGCGCAACATGCCATCGGCAGGATAGGCGCCCAGCCAATCATGGGGTGACTCTGCGCCCAGGGGTTGGATCAACGCTGCGGCCAGTGGGCATTCCTCGGCAAAGCGCGCCAACAGCGCGGTGATATTCTGCTGGTCGGTGACCACATCCCCGGCCACCACCAAGCAATCTGCGGTCAGCACATGGGCCGCGCTCAACACGGCGGTTGCTGTCCCGGTGGGATCAGCCTGACGGACAAAGTGTACTGCTGTAGCCACGCCGCGCAGCGCGGCCCGCACACTGGCTTCGCCGTGCCCAACCACCACAATGACGTGACCGATGCCAATGTCATGCAGCGTGTCGACCATGCGCCGGATGATTGGGATATTGGCGATGGGGAAGGCTGCTTTTTGGCGGATGGTGCTATAGGGCCAGAAGCGACTGCCGAGCCCAGCCGCGAGAATGACTGCTGTATTGATCTGGGTTGTTGCCATTGGGCGATTGTCTCTTCTGCGCGTCTGCGCATATTGTCTGATCTTTTGGTTGCTCACTATTCTAACCCAGAATCCAATGGGCGTCGATTCAGCGAAGAATCTGGCTGTATGCGGAGATAAGCGCTACACATTGTCTGCGCCTGCCGCTGAAAATGCCAGCATCTGCCATGACCGCTGCTCGTTTCGGGTGCATTGCACTTTTTGGGCAGTGTGCCGGGGACGAGCGACAAACACACCGCTTTGACAAACTGCACCCCGCGCGTCCCCGGCACACGTTGCGCGCGCGCGTTCTAAAATTCACCCTCAAATTGAAATGCACCCCTCGTTTCGACGGAGCTTGCTCACACAGAAGAACTATGGCAAAATTAAGAGAAGCTTACTGAACAGGATTCGGTATCAAACTGGATAAGCCACTTAAACACCCAGTTGAACACCCAGTTGAACACCCAGTTGAACACTGGGAGCGATTTTTACGTTGGTTCTACTAGCGTTTTGTAGTGAGGCGACCAGAGAGGCACATCAGGGATGGCACAAGCGACCCTATCGAGCAAGACAACGCTGGTGGCGGCCATGGGGCTTGCCAGCAGCGTGATCGGCATGATCATGATCGTGAATCTCCTGCTCAGCACGCCCGTGCAGGGACAGACGTTGCAACCTACCCTGGCCGCCGTGGTAAACCAACAGCAACAACCGGTACCTGTCAATGGCCGCGCTGTCTATGCGGTGCCGATTGTCACCGGGCCGGCCGCGACCGCGATTTTACAATATGTGACCTCACCCAGCGGGATTGCCTACGTCGTACACAGCTTTGACGGCTGGGGCAAGTCGGCATCGACAGCTGTGGGCTGGTTTCGCTGTGCGGATATTGTTAGCATCAACCAATACAATGGCAACCAAGTGGAGATTGAGCAGTGGGCACTGCTCACCGACCAAGAACGCACCGAGGCCCAGGCTGCCTGTAGTTTGTGAAAGCTGATCACTTGTTCTTTCTAATTATCAATAATCAATGGCTAATCCTCAATGGCCAATGACTGTCACGCTACACCTGGAAGTCAGCCCTGTCATTGGCGATTAGTCTTTCGTAGGTCACGTTTGTAACTTGACAGGCTCGTTCCATGTAAACCATCCGCTTTGTAACCGTACCAGCGTCGTCCCGTAAGGCTTTGCTCAGGCAGGGTTGCGCGGTCTTGGGGTGGATTGTCACGTTGCAAACGTGACATGCTTATTCAATGAAGCCATGCGGTTTATAACCGGACAAGCGTCGTCGATCCAGGCTTTGCTAGGGCGGTGTTCCAGCCTTGGGCTACCTGTCATGTTGCAAACGTGACCTACGTTAAACCATCAAAATTTACTGAACGCTCTACTAGGCGCGCTACCTATTAATAATCAATGACCAATGACGAAGGACAAATGACCACCCCACAAGCCAGCATCCCTTGGTTTCGCACCTTGCGCCAACGGGTTGTCTTTGGGCTGCTGGCGTTTAGTCTGCTGACCTTTGCGCTGGCGTTTACGCTGATTACGGCCAGTGTACGCAACGACATTGCACTTGCCGAAACAGATCTGAGTGCGCTGCAAGATGATCTGAGCCGCCTGAGTACGCCCTCTGCCGAAGTGCAAGCGTTGACCGTCACACTGTCGAATACACGCCTATTGGCGGATAAACTTGCGGCGGCCGCGCCACCGCTTGGCGCAAACTGGCCGGCGGTGATCGCCGTCATCGATCGCTACGACCCCACCCTGATTACGCTCACCTCGCTCACCCAAACTGATAACCGCATTACCCTCTCTGGACAAGCGGTAAATGACTTAGTCGTTGTAGACTATGAGAAGATGCTCAAAGAATCGGGCCTTTTCAATGACGTTATTCTGCAATCACTCAAGCGGATGACACCTACTGCGGCGGCAAGCGAGACGCCAACTGTCACCGTGGCGACCGCAGAAACCGTGGAATTCGTGATCATGATCGAATTGAGTCTATAACCGCCGTGAATGCTTTGCAGAATTGGCGCGCCTCTCTTCCTACGGGGGCGCGCCTCTACCGGTTGCTCGCCTTGGGCTTCATCATTGCCCTCGGCTTGGGCTTTTGCTTGTTTGTCCTGCTTTCGCTGGTGCCCAGTGTGCGCAATCGCGCGCAACTGATTGCGGTGGTCGCCGCTGTTGAAGAAGATCGCGCCGCGGCTCAAACCCTACAAGCAAGGATGCCCGATCAGGTGCGCGCGCAAATCAGCGCGGCCGAGACAAGGGCAAGTGAATTCGGTCAGGCCTTTCTCAGCGAAGCCCAGGCTGCCGAGGCCTTAAATCGCTTGTATCAATATGCGCGCGAAAGTGGCGTCACGATTGTCGAGCTGGCTGACCAGACCGGCCCACAACCCGCAGAGGCCAGCATCTACAGCCTACGCACCTTTGGCTTGCGCGTCACGGGGACCTTGACCCGGCTCACCAACTTTCTCGCGCGCATTCAGGAGACAACGCTGCGCGGCTTTGTCATTTCGGATGTCAGTATTACCGCGGGTGAAGATCAACACCTGGCTGTGCTGAAAGTGACGCTCTACACCAGCCCCGTTGCCGGTGACGCGCTGCCGCCGGCCAGCGATGGGACGACGCCACTGTTGCCGCCGTTGCCCAGCGCGCCAGGTACCGCGCTGCCGACCCCAGCCTACACCGCTGTGGTGAGCCCCCCACCGGTCAATGATGCAACAAATTGCGTTAACCTGCTGGCGAATGGTGGCTTTGAGCGTGCTGAGGGGTGGCTCTTTGGGCAGGCTATCGTGCCCGCCCAATATACCAGCAACCAGCAATATACAGGCCTGCGCGCCCTGCAATTGGGCTACCCGCCCGATGGCGGCGCGCGCAACCGCAGCAGCTATTCGTCGAGCCGCCACTTGGTGACGATCCCGGCAGATGCGGCGGTGGTTACATTACGTTGGTGGCAACGCTATGGCACCCAAGAACCCCTGCTCGCCGACCCGAGCGAAGCGGTGGATCGGCAAGAGGTGTTGTTATTGACCGCGGACGAGCGGCCCTTGGCGGTTGTGCAGCGGGTGCGGCGCAATGATACAGGTTGGCAAGAGGCGACCGTTGACCTGACGGTCTATCGCGGCCAGACCGTCTATCTCTACTTCAACGTCTTTAATGATGGCAATAGTATCCCTACGTGGATGTATATCGACGAGGTGCGTCTGGAAAGTTGCGCGACGAGCATCACGCCTGGGCCGACCACACTGCCCACCCTGCCGCCGCCCGTGCCAACATTACTGCCTCTGACGCCGCCCGTGCCCACGGCCATTCCTACCGCCATCTCCACAGTTATCCCTACAGTTATCCCCACTGTGGTGACGCCGCCTATCATTCCCGTCGTCACTGCGACCCCGCTCACCCCGTCAACCCTGCTGCCATCGCCCACTGGCGTGGCGAGTTGTGGTAATCTGCTGGCGAATGGGGGTTTTGAGGGTGAGGGCGGTTGGATCTTTGGGCAGGCCGCCGCGCCCGCCCAATATACGGCCACCCAGCGCCATGAAGGTGCGCGCGCCATGCAATTGGGCTATCCACCAGATTGGGCAACGGTCAACCGCAGCAGCTACTCCTCGATCCGCCAAGCCGTGACCATCCCAGCGAATGCAGGCGTGGCGACGTTGCGCTGGTGGCATCTCTATGGCACGCAAGAAGGGGTGACGGCCAATCCGGGTACCGCGGGTGATCGGCAAGAAGTGCTATTGCTGACGCCCAGTGAACAGGTGTTGGCCGTGGTGCAGCGCGTGCGGCAGAATGACGCCGGCTGGCAACAAGCGACTGTAGATCTGACCGCCTATCGCGGACAGACGGTCACGCTCTATTTCAATGTCTTCAACGACAATAACAGTTGGCGTAGCTGGATGTACGTGGACGATGTGCGCCTGGAACTCTGTCCGCCGGGGACTATGCCTGTGCCCACGCTGACCACGCCGTTGCCACCCGCGCCTACCAACACGCCCATCATCGTCATTCCGACCGTGGCACCAACCACAGCACCAACCACAGCACCAACCACAGCACCGACGGTAGTGCCGACGATCACGAATACGCCGCTTGTTCCGCCAACGCCAACCCCGTCGCCAACTGGGGTGGCGAGTTGTACAAATCTGTTAATGAACGGTGGCTTTGAAAGTGACAGCAGTTGGCTCTTTGGGGTCGTCGCCGTGCCTGCTCAATATACGGGCAACCAGTATTATGGGGGGGCGCGTTCCATGCAATTTGGCAGCCCGCCCGATGGCGCATTCGCCGGAGGTAGCTACTCCTCGATCCGCCAAGCGGTGACGATCCCGGCGGACGCGAGCATAGTGACGCTGCGCTGGTGGCATCTGCTGGGCACACAAGAAGCTGTCATGAATGCTCCTGGCACGTCCAGCGACCGACAAGAGGTGTTGTTGTTGACACCCAGTGAGCAGGTGTTGTTTGTTGCGCAGCGCGTGCGCCGCAATGACGCCGATTGGCAGCAAACAACCATAGATATAGATCTGACCGCCTATCGCGAGCAGACGGTTACGCTCTATTTCAATGTCTTCAACGACGGCAACAGTTTGCGCACCTGGATGTATGTGGACGATGTCCAGTTGGAAACCTGTGCGCCCAGTGGCACGCCGGTGGCGACATTGACCCCTACCCCTTGATCTACACAGGACTCACGCACGATAGCATTCGTAGGTCACGTTTGTAACGTGACAGACTCCTTCCATGCAAACCAGCCGCATTGTAACCGCACGGTCTCGCCCCACGGATCGAGCGGTTACAATGCGTACCTACCAGAGATTATTCCGATTCGTTATTTCGGCAACAAACCCAGGTGCAATTGTTCTTGTAGGTGCGGTTTGTAACCGCACAATCGCGGTCGATGCCAACCTGTGCGGTTACAAACCGCACCTACTTTAGACCTGTAGGGTCTTAAAGACCCTACAGGTCTCCTCTCCTCAATCCCGTAACTTCTACAGTATACGTCACGGTACGCTTCAGGTGCGCGCCATGCGATTTGTATCCTAAAATACAATTCATCAGAAGGTGTTACTTTTGCGCCCGCTAAGATACGTGCAATGACGCATCACAGTCAACCACTCTTCCTGTATACTTTAAAACATAGGTGGTTGTAGGATTAGGCAAACGGAAATACGAGGAATGACGTACCATTTTAGAAGGTTTTTGCGTAACTTCCCAGTTGCTCTGCCGTCATCATAACTGAACAACGTTTTAAAGTAATCGAATAAAAAAGTAAGCTAATTTAGGACATGTTGACAAAATCGATTCGCCGTTGTTGTAGCAGTCAAGATAGGAGAAGTGATTGAGCAGAAACCAACATTCACCAGATCGATGTCCTGGCTAACGTAACGGTATTTCTAAATACGTACCACCGGGGGACAGTAAATTATCTGCGCACAGCCTGCCTGGATACCCAGCCGTCTCTCACGGAACCGGAAGTAAATGATCGTTTATGTAATGTAGAAATAGGCAATAGGAGCAGCAATATGAACTTTAATGTAAAACATCTACTCAAACGGCTTGAACGTGACGAGCGGGGTATCACAGCGCTGGAAACAGCCATTATCTTGATCGCCTTCGTCGTTGTCGCCTCGGTCTTCGCCTTTACAATTCTTTCGGCGGGTACCTTCTCCACAGAACGGGGCAAGGAAGCCATCTATGCCGGCCTGTCGAGCGTCCAGTCATCCATGGAAATCAAGGGCAGTGTGATTGC
>DAOTTR010000492.1:0-13543 GCA_034437715.1 Caldilineaceae bacterium | reverse complement strand
CTCAATCTGAATCTGACCGCCGCCGCCGTCGTGCGCGATGCCGATCTCCTGTCGCTCTATAAGCAGGCCGGCGTTGACAATGTGATTATGGGCGTCGAAGCGCTGAATGATAGCACGGTGGCGAAAGTCCACAAGAACAATCCCTTTGCCGTCAGCCAGGAAGCCGTGCGGCTGTTGCGCCACCATGGCATTGTCAGTTTAGTCAACCTGATCTATGGATTGGAAGATGAAACGCCCGCCTCGCTCTGGCAAACCTTCCAACGTGCGCTTGAATTGGACGCCGATGTGCTAAATGCGGTCTACATCACACCGCATCACTGGACCACGGCGGGACAAGCGGTGCCAGATGCGCAGATTATTGAGCCCGATCAACGCCAGTGGACCTATCGCAATCAAGTGGTGCAGACGCCCCATCTGCGCCCCTGGCAACTCTTCTGCGGCGTCAAAGTAACCGAAGCGCTCTTCCATCTGCGCCCCAAGGCACTATGGCGCATGATCGCTGCGCCCGATGCCCACTACCGCCGCTTGTTGCGCGCCTATTTCGCCACGGGTGTACGCGTGGTCGGTGCCGAGATCGCTGAATTTGTCATACGCAGCCCCATTGCCCAAGCTTGGCCCAGAATGGCCAAGCAACCCAACAACCGGAAAGCACGCCATTTCCCTGCTTTGGCAAAATTTGACAAGATGCACCCATAGCGTTATGCTCTGCCATAGAATCGAATAGATATCGACGTAGGTGCGCCCTTTGCCCAGCGGCACGGCGCATAATGGGGGAAGCCGGTGACATTTTTTTGCTTTTGCTCTGTGGTAGTACCACAACTGCCAAAGCCGTAAAGAACCATTCCGGCACTGTCCCGCAACGGTGAATAATAATCAATCGTCAATTGCTAATTGATAATGATTAATGAAGAGTCGCCCAGGCGAGTACCTCTTCGGTTGACCATTAAAAATTAGCAATTGATTATTGATGATTAGCAAGTCCGATTACCCGCCTACGTTGTCGCTCTATCCTTCCTTCGCGGTAAAGGGGGTCAAGCGCCAAGTATCCATTTCTACTTGTGCCCTTGCCTGCCTTTTGGCAGGTTTTTTTATTGGTAGACAATTGGTAAACAATGAATCGAAATCCACAGGATGCACCCAGCCAGGCGCCCTATGCAAGACATATTTTGATCTGTACCGGCCACTATTGCGATCCAGAAGGCAAGGCGCTTGCGCTCTACAATAGCCTGACGCGCAAATTGGGCCATCTGGGGCGCTATGAAAACCCGTTGCGCGTCAAGCGTGGCATTACTCCCTGCCTGGGCGTCTGCTACAACGGCCCCATTTTGGTAGTCTATCCCGACGGTATCTGGTATCACCATGTCGATGAGCACTTGCTCGATCGCATTATCCAGGAACATCTCATCGGCGGGAACCCGGTGGAAGAGTTTATCTTTCACCAGCTAACCACCGATCCGATGCCGGCCAAAACGAAACCGTAAAATTTATGGCACAACCGGATCTTATGGGTTGACACCGCCCCGCCGTGAACGGACGGGGCAGGTCAACTCCCCGCATTTCTAATCAGTCAAATCTTTTTGTGAAAGGAACGCACCGATGCGTCGTTATACCTATCAATTATTCCTGCTGAGTTTGGCATTGACCCTGCTGACAGCCTGTGTCGCACCGGCAACTGCACCTGCCGTCGCAACCCCAGCTGCAGCCGTGGGCAGCGCAGCGATGGCCGCGCCTACAGCCAATCTGACCGACGGGTGTGTGGGCACATTCGATCCAGCCATTGATTATTTCCCCGAGAAGATCGCCCTAACCCACGCCGATGGCTTTACGGTTGAGTATCACAATAGTTACAAAGTCATTACCGTGGCGACGCCCTGGCCGGGCGCCGAAGCGGCAGAAGAATATCTGCTGGTGCAATGTGGCGCGCCAACACCAGAAGGCTTTGACGCAACCCAGGTCATTGAAGTGCCCCTGAAAAGCATTGTCACCATGTCGACCACCTATCTGCCCTTCCTCGAAGCCTATGGCGTGCTGGATCGGCTGGTGGGCGTTGATGATGCCACCTATGTCAATAATCCCACCGTGCTACAAATGGCCGCTGATAGCGCGATCGCGCAGATCGGCTATGGCGCGGGGGTCAACATTGAGCAAATTCTGGAGCTAGCCCCTGATCTGGTCATGACCTATGGCTCTGGCACACCAGACTATGACGCGCATCCCGTGCTGCTCAACGCGGGCATCAAAGTCGCACTCAATGCCGAATGGCTGGCAACTTCGCCGCTGGGCCGTGCCGAATGGGGCAAATTTATTGCGCTTTTCTTTAACCAAGAAGCCGCTGCCGAAGCTCTCTTTGCCGAGACAGTCGACCGCTATGCAGCGCTGAAAACCCAAGCAGCCGCCGTGACGAGCAAGCCGACGGTTTTTACGGACAGCGAATATCAGGGCACTTGGTTTGTGGCCGGGGGGCGCAGTTTCACCGCCCAGCTTTTGGCCGATGCCGGAGCCGCGTATTTGTGGGCCGATAATGAATCAACCGCCGGCATTCCGCTGGCCTTCGAGGCAGTCTTTGATCGCGCAGCGGATGCTGACTATTGGATCAACGTGGGCTTTGTGGGTTCACTGGCCGAGTTGCAAGCTGGCGATGAGCGCTATCGCGATTTCGCGGCGTTGCAAAATGGCAACGTGTGGAATAACAATAAGCGCGTCAATGCCAATGGCGGCAGCGACTATTACGAAAGTGCCGTAGCCCATCCCGACGCGGTGTTGGCCGATCTGATCGCGATCTTCCATCCCGATCTGCTGCCCGATCATGCGTTTACCTACTATCATCCGTTGCAGTGAAATGATGCTAAACACGCCATCGATCGACACCACCTGGCCGCGCCTGGGCCTGCGCCGGATCGCCTTGTTCGGGCTGATCGCCGCGCTCATCCTTGCCTTTTTGCTCGATCTAGCGCTGGGCTCGGTCCAGATTCCATTGGACAATGTAGTGCGCATCCTGCTAGGTGGCACACCCGATAAGGCGACCTGGGCCGATATTCTCTTCAAATTTCGCTTGCCCAAAGCGTTGACCGCGCTCTTGGCGGGCAGTGCCCTGGCCGTGAGTGGCCTGCAAATGCAGACGCTCTTTCGCAATCCCCTGGCCGATCCCTATATTCTGGGCGTCAGTTCGGGGGCTAGTTTGGGGGTAGCGTTGGTGATGCTGAGTGTAGGCGCAGCCGCCACCAAAGTGGTGGGGAGCTTGGGCCTCTACGGCGATCTGGGCTTGGTCATTGCCGCCAGTTTGGGCTCGGCGTTGGTGCTTGGCCTGGTGCTGCTCGTGGCACAACGGGTGCAGGGAACATTGACGCTGCTGATCTTGGGCTTGATGTTTGGCTACCTGGCCAGCGCACTCGTCAGTCTGTTGATCTATTTTAGCCTGCCCGAACGCATCCAGGTCTTCAGCCTGTGGAGTGCGGGCAGCTTTGGCGGCGTCACCTGGGGCCAACAGCGCATTTTTGTGCCGGTGATTGGCGTGGGCTTGTTGATTGCGCAGCTCTTACCCAAGGCCTTAAACGCGTTACTGTTAGGCGACACCTATGCGCGCAGTTTGGGCGTCAATGTGGTACAAACGCGGCGCTGGATCATTCTCTGTGCGTCCATCCTCGCCGGCACCACCACCGCTTTTTGTGGGCCAATTGGCTTCCTGGGCGTGGCGGTACCCCATCTCTGTCGCACGCTCTTCAACACGGCCGATCATCGGGTGCTGGTACCCACATCCATGTTGTTGGGCGCAACGATTGCCCTGCTGGCCGATCTGATCGCGCAGATGCCGGGCAGCCAAACCGTGTTGCCCGTCAACGTGATTACCTCACTGTTTGGCGTGCCGGTGATCATTTGGATGCTCTTGCGCCAACAACAGTTGCGCGCCTCGTTTGCGGGATAGGCGGTCAACGGATTTGGGGAACGAATTAGAACGGAAACTACCAAAGCAATCCGTTCTCAAATTGCTAGTAGAACGGATTATTTTATTTCATAGAATCTGTTCAATCTGTTCCCAAAATCCGTTGACTGCGTGTCTCACTGAAAGAATCATTTAGCTATGTCCAGTGTTCTAGCAACCCACCAACTTGCCGTTGGTTATAAAACAACGGGTCGCACAGCCGCCAGCGTCGTGGATAACATTACCGTTACGTTGCAACCGGGTGAGTTAACTTGTCTGATTGGGCCGAATGGCGCGGGCAAATCCACCCTTATGCGCACGCTGGCCGGAATGCAACCGCCGGTGGCAGGCCGCGTGAGCCTGGGCGAGGCAGAGATCCATCGCCTGCCACCGGCTACGCTGGCCAAGCGCTTGGCTGTCGTGCTCACCGAGCGAATCGAGGTGGGCAATCTGTCGGCCTATACCCTGGTCGCGTTGGGTCGCCACCCCTATACCGACTGGCGAGGGCGATTGAGCGAACATGACGAAACAATCATACGCCAGATGCTGACAACGGTCGGTGCCGCCCATCTTGCGGCGCGCCCAGTGAGCGAGTTGAGTGACGGGGAGCGCCAGAAAATTATGATTGCGCGCGCCCTGGCCCAAGAACCCGAAGTATTGATCCTGGATGAGCCAACCGCTTTTCTTGATCTACCGCGCCGGGTGGAAACCATGCAACTGTTGCATACGTTGGCCCACAGCAGTGGGCGCGCCATCTTACTCTCGACCCACGACTTGGATCTGGCCCTACGCATGGCAGATCGCCTCTGGCTCTTGCCCACAGGCGGCCCCCTGATGGTCGGGTTGCCCGAAGAATTGGCGCTCAATGGCTCCCTGGCTGCGGCCTTTCGTAGCGAAGGGGTAGAATTTGACAATGAACAGGGCGCATTCCGCGTCCAGCGTCATCCCTGTGGCCCGATTGGGCTGACCGGCCATGGCCCCGCCGCGCTATGGACCACGCGTGCCCTGGAACGGCTGGGCTATGAAGTGGTCGCAGACCATGATCAATTGCCGATGCGCGTCCACATTCTGGGCAGCAATGGCACCACCCGTTGGCAAACGACTACCCCTATTCGACACCAGGAACACACGTCGCTTGCTGGCCTGATTGAGCAGTTGCGTGCCAAGTGATAGCAGATATTGCACAGCTAGCCCCATTGCGGCAAAGAGAGCGAGCGCAAGCCTGATGCCAATTCCACCGACACCGGCGCTGATGATGCTGGGCACCCATTCCAGCGCAGGCAAAAGCTTGATGACAACGGCCTTCTGTCGCATTTTTGCGCGCCGGGGAATCAAGGTTGCGCCCTTCAAAGCGCAAAATATGAGCAACAATGCTGGCGTAACCCGCGAGGGCGGCGAAATGGGACGCGCGCAATTGGTACAAGCCGAGGCGGCAGGCATCGTGGCCCATACCGATATGAATCCAGTGTTGCTCAAGCCCGAAGCAAGTCGGCGCAGCCAGATTATTCTCAATGGCAAGGCCGTTGGGTACATTGAGGCAAAAAATTGGGTCGAGATCAAACGCATGTTGTGGGACGAGGTGCGCGCCGCCTATGACCGGCTGGCCGCACGCCACGATCTGATCGTTCTAGAGGGGGCGGGCAGTCCAGCCGAGATCAACTTAAAGAGTGCGGATATTGTCAATCTACGTATGGCGCGCCATGCCCAAGCGCCCTGTTTATTGGTTGGGGATATTGATCGCGGCGGCGTCTTTGCCGCGCTAGCCGGGACGCTGCTGCTGCTCGAACCAGCCGAGCGCGCCCAGATCCAGGGGTTTCTGATCAATAAATTTCGCGGCGACCCGGCGCTATTGGGTGATGTCAATGCCTTCTTTCGCCACAAAGCCTTTGGCGTCCCCACCCTCGGTGTGATTCCCCAGATTCCCGATCTGCGCATTGCCGACGAAGATGCCGTTGCCCTCGACCAGCTTGCCACGGACGCAACCACAGGCGTGGGCATCGATATTGCAATCCTGCATCTGCCCCATGTCGCCAACTTTGACGAATTTGACGCGCTGGCTGCCGAGCCAGGGATCAGCGTGCGCTATGTGCGCGATGCCGCTAGCTTGGGGCAGCCACAAGTGATCATTCTCCCTGGTACCAAAACTACGCTGCCCGATCTGCGCTGGCTGCGCGAACGTGGGCTGGAGCCAGCGATTCTTGCCGCATATGCCGCTGGCGCGCAAGTGGTTGGCATCTGTGGCGGCTACCAGATGCTGGGACAAACGCTGGCCGATCCGCTGGGCATCGAAAGCCCCGCCGCCACGGTTGCGCCGGGTCTAGGCTTGCTACCTGTGACCACCGAGTTTCATCCGGTCAAGCAGACGAGCCAAAGTTGCTTACAATTGCGCGACGGCACAACTGTCCGCGGCTATGAAATTCACAGTGGCGAAACACGCTTACTGGCAGGCGATCCGCTGGGCCAGCTGATCGAGCGCAATGGACAAGCGACCCAGATCGCAGATGGTGCAATCAGTACAGATGGCCGCGCCTGGGGCTGTTACTTGCATGGCATCTTTGAGAATGACAATTTTCGGCAAACCTGGCTACGCACTCTGGGTTGGGAAGGCGCAGGACATGCGGCTGGGCAATTACGTGCGCGCGAGTATGATCGACTGGCCGATACGGTAGAAGCTGCGGTAGACTGGTCTGTGATTGATCGATTGATTGGCCACCAGTGACAAGCAAGCAAGAAAGAATGATCAAGCTATGGAAATTCTGATTACCAAAGATTATACGGAAATGAGCCGCGCTGCTGCCGATTGGGTGGTTGCTGCGATCAATGCCAAGCCGAATAGTACGATTGTTTTCCCCACCGGCAAGACACCCGAAGGACTTTACCAAGAATTGATTACCCGCTATCAAAGAAACGAATTCGATCCGTCAGGCTTGCGTGTCTTTTTGCTCGACGAATATGTTGGCATCGGGCCGGACGATCCACGGTCGCTGTATGGCTGGCTACGCGCAAATCTCTTTGTCCCGCTGGACATTACGCCCGAACAAATTGCGCCCCTGCCCGGTGACGCCCCCGACCCAGTCGCAGCTTGCCGTACTTACCATGAAACGTTGCTGGCCGCTGGTGGATTGGACTTAGCGATCTTGGGCTTGGGACCCAACGGCCACATTGGCTACAACGAACCGCCGGCGGATGCCACGGCCACCACGCGCGTGCTCGATCTAACCGAATCCAGCCTGGCGACCTGTGCCCGCGATTGGGGTGGGCGTGATCGGCTGCTGCCCCAGGCTTTGACGATTGGCATGGATCTGCTGCTGGCTGCCCGGCAGAAATTGTTGATCGTTGGCGGCGCAGCCAAACGTGAGATTTTGCAACAAAGCTTGTATGGGCCGCTGTCACCAGAGGTACCGGCATCCTATTTGCAGCAGGCAGACAATGTCACCGTCATCACCGATGAGGCCGCGGCAGGCACAGCACGCTAACCGCAAGCACAAACACATGGAGAACTGATATGCCCCGTTTAACCAAGATTTACACCAAAGGTGGCGACAAAGGCTCGACTTCGCTGGGCGGCGGCCAACGCGTGCCCAAAGACGATCTGCGGGTGAGCGTCTATGGCACAGTGGACGAATTGAATTCGCAGATCGGCGTTGCGCTGGCGATGGGTCTATGCGAAAAACTTGACGAAGCGTTGGCACACATCCAGAATGAACTATTTGATCTGGGCTCGGATCTCTGTTTTCTCGAAGAAGACAAGGGCAAGTGGCCGATTCCACAGATCGAGGCGCGCCATGTGGAAAAGCTCGAAACGCTGATCGATGAGATTACCGCGGTGGTTGGGCCGCTAGAAAACTTTATCTTGCCCGGTGGCGCGTTGGGCGCGGCACAACTGCATGTGGCGCGCACGGTTTGCCGCCGTGCGGAACGCGAAGCCAGCACACTCGCGCGCGAACAGGGCGTTGGTGCGCACGTGATCAGCTATCTCAATCGCCTCTCGGACGCGCTCTTTGTCATGGCACGCTTTGAGAATCACCAACAGGGGATTCCCGAACCGCTGTGGAAGCCAGGAGCCTAACGGTTGCACAGCGCGTCGCGCGATCGGTTGTGGGCAGCCAGAAATCAGATCGCGTTGGCCTTTGGCTTTTTGACAATTTTGCCCGTACCCCAGGTTGACTATCAGCCGGGGGCGTTGGGTCGCGCCGGACGTTGGTTTCCCCTAGTTGGCTTGGTGATTGGCATTCTGTTATCCATCGCCCATTGGGGGTTGAGCCACCTTTTCCCGCCGATCCTGGCAGCGGGCTTGACGGTGACCCTTTGGGCCGCGCTCACCGGCGGGCTGCACCTGGACGGGCTGGCCGACTGTTGCGATGGGCTCCTGGCCGCGACATCACGCGAACGGCGGCTGGAGATTATGCGCGATCCGCGCACAGGGGCCTTTGCCGTGATTGGCTTGGTGCTTTTTTTAGGGTTAAAGGTAGCCGCCCTAGCGGCTGTTCCCGCCGCACTGCCGGTACTGCTCTTGGCACCAACCTGGGCGCGCTACTTGTTGCTATGGGTTGCACGCCAGCCATTGGCACGACCCAATGGTTTGGGAGCCGACTTTGCGGCTGGGTTGACGCGGCAGACCTTACAATGGGCCCTGTTACTCCCGCTACTCCTCCTGGTACTCTTTCCTTCGCTCTATCCGCTTACAGCCTTTGTCCTAAGTGCAAGCTCAGCTTTTTTCCTGATCCGCATTATCCACACACGCCTGGGTGGGATGACAGGTGATGTCTATGGTTTGCTGGTAGAAATGAGCGAACTGATTGTACTCCTGACTTTTTCTGCGCGATTTGTACCTCCTGTTGGGTAAGAAAAAACGGCCCTCATTTCAGGTTGATTAACCTTTCTGTTAACTACTATAAATGTCTTTTTTCAATGCTAATTAACGAGCCGGTTTACGCCAACCGCACCAATTTTACTTACGATTACTTAAGTAATCACTTGAAGTTCAGGGGGTGACATGCTATAGTAACGCCGATACGCGCTCCCAAGGAGTACCAATTTTTGTATAGACTTTGTATAGACAAAGGGGAAATTCATGGCATCAATACGTAACTCGAAGTCGATTCTGGCCGTTCTGCTACTATTTTTGCTTACGGCCTGTGTCCAACCCGCAATGCCCCAAGCCGAAGCAGCGCCACCGGCCCAAGCAGCAACCGAAGCAGCAACCGATTTAGCGGGCATTAAGGCTTATCTCCTGGAAAAGACAACCGCTTTGCGCGAGAGCACAGCCACGTTGCGCGCCCTGGGTGATGAATATTATACGCTGGCCGAGCAGGCCAGTTTTGATTACGAAGCACTCTGGGCCAACGACCCAGAAGGCATCCAAAAGCTTGTTTTCGACGCCCGCGCCACGTGGATGGTAGCCAGTCCGCTTTACGAACAGATGGAAGGCATTGTGGCGGGTACGCCGTCATTGGCCGAATTTGATGTGATTCTCGATGCGGGAGCCTGCGAACTAGAAGATCCGGAAAACGCCGCACCCTATGATCTGACCCTGCCCGACGGCACCGTCTTGCGCAGACCAGGCAATCTTTTTGGCGTGCTAGAAAGCACCCTCTGGGGCACCTTTCCCGAATTTACCGTGCCCGATCTACAGCCCGATTATGATGGCAACGGTGCAGTTGATTTTGGTGAAATCTTACCCCATGGCGGTGTCTTGAAATCAGCAGCCGATACCATGGACAGCTACGCCAACGAACTCTTCGTCGCTGCCGAGGCCTGGACCCCCACCGAGTCGGACGCGTTTACGGCCCTGGTGGTGATGGTGCCGACAATGAGTGAATATTTCGGTTCTTGGCGCGATTCGCGCTTTGTGACGGGCGAAGAGTCCACCCAGGCAGACTTTGTAGCCATTTCGCGCTTGGCCGATATTCAAGATATCCTGGGCGGATTGGAAATTGTCTATAGTGAATTGCAACCACTGGTAGCAACCGTGGACGACGTGCAGAGTACACAAATCGCTACCGACCTGGGCGAGCTTAAGACCTTTGTGACGGATGTCTATGCGCAAGAAAATGATGGGAAACGCTTTACGCCCGAAGAGGCCGATCTCTTAGGCATTGAAGCGCAAAATCGAGCGACAGCCATTACTGGGCAGATCAGCCAAGTTGCCGCACAATTGAATATTACTGTTCAGGAATAAGTCATGCACAAACGATTATCCGCGCTCTGTCTCCTCGTTTTACTGCTTTGGCCCACAGGAGTGAGCGCCCAGGCGACAGCCGAGTTGCCCGCGCAGGCCGCCGAGGCGCTGCGGGCAGCCCTCTTTCAGGCACAGTTTCAGATAACGAGCGATCAGGCTGGGGCACTGGCACAAGTAGAACAGGCCGCCACCACATATCGCGCCGCGTGGAGCGCGCCATTGGGCCAAAGCGTGCCTGGCGCGCATGCCCGCATTGAACAGGGCTTTGTCGCCGCCACCAGTGCGGTGCAAGCGCAAGATGCGCCAGCGCTAGCCGTAGCCCGCGCCCGAGTGTGGACGGCCCTGCTCGATGGGGCACAGCAGCTCGTGTTGCAAGCCGTAGCCGCCGGTGATACAGCGACGGCTCAACGCTGGCTAGCCGTGCGCGAATTTCGTCATGCCACCCGCTTTTCGCGCCCCAATGCCGATGGCAGCATTGCGCTTGTTCATCTACGCGATGGCACGTTGACGATTGACGAGACGCTGACCGCCCTGCGTGCTGATCTATTAGATACCTATCAAGCACGCTTAACCGAAGCATTGCATGACTTGGCGACGGCAGATGAGCAAAGCTTTGCCGCGCGCCTGGCCGAGCAAGCGGCATTAAGCCAAGGCTACTTTACCATCTTGCTGCCAGCCTATGAAGAGCAGCGGGGCCAAGCAGCGGGCGCGACAGCCAGCGTAGCCTTTGCCGTCTTGACCGCGGCCACCCAAACGGGACAACCGCCTGAGGCAGCGCTGGCGCAAGTGACCGCGGCATTGGATGGATTTCGGGCTGCGCCCCTGTCGCCCCAGGAACAACGTCGGCGCGCCGGTCAATTGCTACGCTTTCTCTCGCTGGTGCCCGTAGAATATTCACGCGGGATCCGCAACGGCGTGGTTACGGCAGACCTGGAAATTCGCGAAGCGATCACCTTTCGCAGCGGGGCCGAGGCCGCTTTCCGCGATCTAGAAAATCTGCTCACGGCTCGCGATCCGGCACAAACCGCCACAGCGTCAACCTTGCTGGGCCAACTTGATCAATACTTGACCGCCGCCTCGCAACACAGTGAAGTGGCCGATCCCGCGACAGTAGAGGCCGCTAGCGATCAGTTGTTGGCTACGCTGCAAGCCGTGATGCCCACAGAATGGCTACAAGGGGATCGTAGTGCCGATTTTGATGTGATCGCGGCAGCGCTCGACCAAATGGAGGATGCAGCGCGCGCCGGCGAATATGAGCTTGCCGAATCGGCGCGCCTGGAAGCCTATGCGATTTTGGAAAGTGGTCCAGAAGCCAAATTGGCGGCTTTCGCCCCGCAGCGGGTCACGCCGATTGAAGATCTCTTCTGGTATGGACAGGGAGAGCCACAAGGCTTGGCCTACCTGATCGGACAAAAAGCGGACGATGGTGTGATCGCCGTCAGCCGCAAAGCCCTGAGCGAACAATTGGCCGAAGCGCAACGGCTGGTCAGTGGCGATGTGGCGCCAGGCGCGATTATGAGCAACGCCGCCCTGATCGTTTTCCGCGAGGGGTTGGAAGCCGTTCTGATTCTGGCTTCGCTGCTGGCTAGTTTGCGCGTGGGTGAGCGCCGACATCTGCGCAGACCGCTTTGGGTGGGGGCTGGCCTGGCCATGCTCGCCTCTGTATTGACCTGGATCGTCGCCAGCACAGCGCTGACAGCGTTGGCGCGCTATGGCGAACGATTGGAAGCTGTTGTTTCGATCATCGCGGTAGTGCTACTATTGTTGATTATGAACTGGTTTTTCCACGATGTCTACTGGACGGGGTGGATGGCAAGTTTTCATACGCAGAAACATCGTCTGGTGCAACAAAATGCGGGCCAGTTTATTGGTCTGCTGCTATTGGGCTTTTCCAGTATCTACCGCGAAGGCTTTGAAACAGTCATCTTCCTACAAGCCTTGGTGCTAGATGCCAGTACAAGCACCGTCCTGAGCGGCGTAGCGATTGGGCTAACGGCGACGATCATTGTTGGCTGGCTGGTCTTTGGGCTGCAAGCGCGGCTGCCCCACAAAAAGATGTTGATCGCCACGGGCATTCTCATCAGCATTGTCTTAGTGATGATGGTGGGCAACACAACGCGTGTGCTGCAAGTGGTAGGCTGGTTGCCGATCCATCCCATTCGCTGGCTGGTCCTGCCCCATTGGACTGGGCTTTGGCTGGGCCTGTACGCCACCTGGGAAGGCATTAGTCTGCAAGTCGCTTCTGGCAGCTTTGTGATCGGTAGCTATTTCTTGGCCGAACATCTGCATAAGCGCAAACGTCTGCAAGCCATCACCCGGCAGGCCACGGTAACGCCCTAGAAGTCTCCAACAGCCACTGTTACACGGCGAGTGGGAGAACAACCATAGGATAGTTGGCCTATGCTCTCACTCGCTTTGATTTACGCCTTTGACAAACCCCGCTTCCACGCACCCCATGAATATGCCCTAAATCCGACCAAAGTCGAATACGTCCTGGCGTGCGGCTGCTATACTCCAACCTAGCAGTCGCACGATTATCTATGGATGCAAGGAGCATAAACATGAAACCACCTGTACTAAACCGTTCACGTTGGCTACGCGCGCTGGCGATTGTTGCCATCATTTTTGGGTTGCTTACCCTCATAGCTGGTGGGCGCACCCTTTTTAATGCCACAGCGCAGCAACTTGCCGGCGACACAGTGGATTTTGTGCTTTGGTTTAATTTTCTAGCTGGGTTTGCCTATATGATTGCTGGCATTGGACTCTGGTTCTGGCAACGCTGGGCAATGTGGCTCGCTTTTAGCATTGCCGTCGCCACCCTCCTCATTTTTGTTGCCTTTGGCATACAAATCTGGCGCGGCGGCAGTTATGAAATGCGCACAGTATGGGCAATGAGTTTGCGCACAATGATCTGGCTACTTATTTCTGCCGCAACCTATCGACAACGAATCAATACTCAATCAGCAGCATAAGTGAGGCATATATATGGAAATCACAAAAGATACACGTGTTTCAGAGCTACTGGAAGAATATGGTGACATTGCTGATATAATGGAGGTCTTTGGGGTAAAGCGCGTTGGCCGCTATTCGTTGCGTAAGTTATTGACGAAAGCGTTGACCGTCGAATGGGCGGCGCGCGTTCACCGTGTGCCGCTGGATGAATTCTTGGCGATTCTGCACAAGGCAGTTGCAACCCAACCTAATAGATAAAACCCTTAAAAGTCATAATATACGTTCTCATGTATTACCGAGCTTATTTGTATGACTTTTAAATGGTTTGTCCATAAGTAGCCCACGGGTGGGAATGCTGGGAGGTCACCAGCATTTCTGATCCACATCGCCAGAGGAACATTGCCGTTGCAAACTAGCTCCAGTGAATCTCCCTTGAACACGCGCACCCTCCACCTGCCTTTTCGCATCGGTGCAACCTCCTATGTGATTGC
>DAOTTR010000491.1:0-6265 GCA_034437715.1 Caldilineaceae bacterium | reverse complement strand
ACCTACGCATGCACACAATTAAATCGGCATAAGGTCTATCGATCTTTTGAACTGACCCGAGTGTGTTTCGATTATGGTGCATTGATGATTTGAAGCAACATGGCAAGCTACATGCCACTGATCATGATCAGTTTTAGTGGCTCAGCGGTTTCCGGGTTGTAGTAGAGCACAATGTTGTCAGAAAGTTCAACACCTGTTTGGGGTTCCGATCCAGCTTCCGCAAATGTGACCGATAGGATATCGCCTTCTGCGTCATAGTGGATTGCTTTCATATGTTCACCATTTTTGAATAAGGTAAGCCGTCAAAACAAAATTGTTGGAGCGAGGAGGAATTCCTCGTCTATCTTCAACAAATACTGGCCAAGCACGAGGTCTTTCCGACATATCAACCTGTCCAACGGTTATGCAGCAACCAGTGCTTCACGCTCAGATAGCCACCGCTGAAGTGACTGTGGACTTTCACCTGATTTCCGTCCCAATAACATCCCACGTACACTGACTTCCTCATCCAATTCCGGCCAGAAGATCACATTTCGGCGTATCTCAAATTGTTGACGTTCTATTTGCGTGGCGTAAGCTAAACGTGGGTACCACAAAATGGGTGCGACAATGGTTCGTCCATCAGACAGCTCAACCGTCAAGCTGTCATCATCAACACGAACTTCGTCAATTTCCGTCTGGTTCAATTCATTGTCAAGTAACTCAGCCAGCGCAATGTTCATCCCATTTACTCCTCAATAGATCCGAATTGTCACGAACCATGCGTTCAATTTGGCGAATTTCCTTTCGCCGAAACCCTTTATTGTATATGCCAGCACCACCGGTTCTAACCAGAATTTTGCTTCACATGAATCGCGCCAAACATGAGTATGCCGTGGTTCAGCACAATCACCCGAAAAGAATGAAAACCGATATGGCCCGAAGATCAATGTTGTTGGTATAATCTTCGTGCCCTACAACACCTTCGCCTGCTCACGCAGCACATACTTCTGCACCTTTCCCGTCGAGGTCTTCGGTAGCTCTCCAAAGACCACCGTCCGCGGCGCTTTGAAATGGGCCATGTGGTCGCGGCAATAGGCGATGATCTCCTCCGCCGTCACCGTCGCGTCCTCACGCAAGACGACAAACGCGCAAGGGGTCTCGCCCCACTTCTCATCGGGGCGGGCGACGACCGCGGCTTCGAGGACCGCGGGGTGGCGATAGAGTACACTTTCGACTTCGATGGTCGAGATATTTTCGCCACCGGAGATGATGATATCTTTGGAGCGATCTTTTAACTCGATGTAGCCGTCGGGGTGCATAACACCCAAATCGCCGCTGTGGAACCAGCCGTCGGCAAAGGCTTTTGTGGAGGCTTCCGCATTTTTGAAATAGCCCATCATCACGTTGTTGCCGCGGAACATCACTTCGCCCAGTGTTTCACCATCGGCGGGGACCGGTGCCATCGTGATCGGGTCAAGAACGGTTAACGCTTCGAGCATAAGATAGCGCACCCCTTGCCGTGACTTGAGCCGGGCTTGCTCTTCGATGGGCAGATCATTCCACTCGTCATGCCAAGCACACAAGGTCGCGGGGCCATAGGTTTCGGTGAGGCCATAGACATGGGTGATCTCAAAGTCATTCTCGGCCATCTTTTGCAGGACGGCGGCAGGCGGTGGCGCGGCGGCAACCAAACCATAGACGCGGTGCTGCTTCTTGGCACGCAATTCGTCCGGCGCGTTGACGAGCATATAATGGACTGTCGGCGCACCGCAGTAATGGGTGACCCCTTCCTGCTCAATTAGCTCATAGATGAGATCGGCGCGCACCTTACGTAGACAGACGCTGGTGCCCGCCACCGCGGCCAAGGTCCATGGAAAGCACCAACCGTTGCAGTGGAACATGGGCAGTGTCCATAAATAGACGGGATGTTGCCCCAAATTCCCGTCGACAATGTTGCTGACTGCGTTGAGGTAGGCGCCGCGATGGTGGTAGACGACCCCCTTGGGATTGCCGGTGGTGCCAGAGGTGTAGTTGAGCGTGATCGCCTGCCACTCGTCGGCGGGCAGTTGCCAGACAAAATCGGGATCACCTTCGGCCAGTAGCGCTTCGTAGTCAAGGCTGCCAAGGAGGTCGCCCCCATCGCTAAAGGGGTCAACAATATCAATAACCAACGGCGGATTCTCCAACTGGGCCAGCGCATCGCGAATGGTAGCCGAGGCTTCGGTGTCTGTGAGCAGAATTTTCGCTTCACTGTGTTGCAATTGGAAGGCGATGGTGTCAGCATCAAGACGGGTGTTGATGGAGTGGAGCACGGCACCGGTTACCGGTACGCCAAAGTGTGCTTCGTACATCTGCGGTGTGTTAAAGCCCATGATCGAGACCGTGTCGCCCAAGCCAATGCCGCGCTTGGTCAAAGCCGAGGCCAGTCGGCGGGCGCGCGTATAGGTCTCTGCCCAGGTGTAACGGTCATCCCCGTGGACAATCGATGTATTCTGTGGATAGACGGACGCCGCCCGCTCCAAAAAAGTCAATGGCGAAAGAGGGACGTAGTTGGCTGGATTTTTGTCCAGGCCGATTGTGTAGAGATTTTGTTGTGCCATAAGTGGCTCCAACCTTTCTTATGATTCAGTTAACCTAACAATGTGCCCAATTTCGCGAGGATCTCTGTCATTACTTCCACTGGTAGAGTCTCTTGAAACGCGGCATTCCATACTCGCCAATCTAAGTTTTTGACCTGATCGGCTAACACAACGCCAGTTACAGTACCATCAGCGGGCAGGACAACTTCAAATGGATAGCCCTTGCGTTGGCTGGTGATGGGACAAACAATGGCCAACCCCACTTTCTCATTATAGGATTGGGGTGATAAAATCACTGCCAGCCGATGTCCTGCTTGCTCGTGGTCCGCTTGCGGATCGAATTGCAGCCAAACCACATCGCCGTGACTTGGAACATATGCCATTGTCTACCATGCCTCATTGCCCACAGCCGCGCCGGTTTCAACTTCTTGGTGTAAATTTTCCGGCGTAATTTGCGCGAGCAGTTCCACAAGCGTATAGGTTGGTTTCACCGGTTCCAGAACCAACTTCCCATCAATCACAGAGACGGTAACTGTCGAATTTTGCGCCAACCCGACCTCGATGGCAAACGGCTTTGGAATGCGGATTGCTAAGCTATTGCCCCATTTTTGAATTTGTGTCTGTAGCATATCGATTCCGTTATCTCTACTGATCATTTATCCATATTGTATCTACAAGGTAGATACAATAATCTGCCATACAATCGTCGGCTTGGCAAGAGATTTGCTTGTTTTTGCATAAATGTTGGTTGCGTTGGTCTATGGCTTAGTTTACCATATCTTGTAAACCAATATAAATAGTGTCTATCAGTATGGCGGGGAAAAAGGCTTAGTGATGATGACCAAAACGATCAATATCCATGAGGCGAAAACTCATCTTTCGAAGTTGTTGCGACAGGTCCTGTCCGGGGAAGAGATCATTATTACCAAAGCTGGTGAACCGATTGCCAGGCTTATCCCATTTGCGGAGAAACCAGCCAAACGAGTCCCTGGTACGGTAACGGGGCAACTGTGGGTTGCCCCTGACTTTACTGCGCCGCTGCCACCGGAAATTCTTGATGCGTTTGAAGGTCAAGAATCAGTTGAGACTATGTGGTAAGCTTGACGGGTGAAGACGGGCACGCAGTCGGCGGTAGTGATCTCTGTACACTATCAATGATCCTCTCCCGCCGACCGCATGCCTCTACTTTCAACGGTACTGTGACCCTAGGAAACTACTCCTCGACAAACGCCACCGCGCGACAGAATGCCGCTTCACCCCCCTTAAACAACCACGGAAAGATCCCAATCGTCAGCCGGCGATTCTGCAATTCCGGTGCCCCAATCTGCCCACCCATATTCTCAACATGCACACAGTCATGGGGGAAGAGCGCGTTGTGGGTCAGTTGATAGGCGCTCTCGGGGAACATTTCGTCGACCTTGTCTGAGCCGCCAAATTTATCTTCACAGATCTTGCGCACCTTTTGCCAGTGGTTGAGCCCGCCCGCGCCCAAAAAGCGCCCAATCGGCAGATTCATCGGGTGGTCGGTTGAGATCATGTCGACGCCCCAGACATGGATCTTCTTGTCAAGCAACCATTGGCAGATGCTGTGGTGCGGGCCGGGATGGCGCTGAATGTAGCGTTCTTCGTCGCCGTCGGGGGCGAGGAAGGTGTATTTGTGCCAGCCGGTGTTGATGATCAGGATGTCGCCATCGCGCACTTCGACCCGTTTTTCAATATCTTCCGGTCCAAAGACATCCAGGTCATCGAGCATGTCGCTCAGATCGACAATCACACCATCGCCATAGAGCCATTCGAGCGGCAGTTGGTCGATCGTCTTGCCATTGGTGACAAAGTGGCGCGGCGCATCCAAGTGCGTGCCCATGTGGTTGGAAGTCTGAATATATTGGGCGTTGACCCCATGTTCGGACTTGCGCTTGAAATATTTTACTTCAAAGGGGGGGTAAAAAGGCCAGAAAGAGCAGTCGGCGTTGAGCGGTTGCGAGAGATCATAAAGTTTTGTCATGAAAGTCTCCTGGTCAGTTGGCATCGGCGATCCAAAAAGGCGAAGCGCTATATGACGCGCTTCAAATTGGGGTCCCGTACTACTTGCGAAGTAGGCTTAAGTATGCCGGATTCTGAGACGTTCGGCAAGTTCGTTAGCAGCAAAGCCGAACAGTGCCGGCGGGGGAGATGAGGGGTTGGCGGAGTCAATCAGAAAGCAACGCGATTGGTGGGAGCGGTTAATGGTATCAGGGTTAACCGCTCCGCATTGTCTTGTTGCGTTTCTCAATCTAACGGACTTTGTACGCCCATCGGGCCTTTGTTGAGGACGTGAGTATAGATTTGTGTGGTCTTTACGTCTTTATGACCAAGCAGTTCTTGGACCGTACGGATATCATAGCCAGCTTCAAGTAGGTGGGTAGCAAAACAGTGGCGAAAAATGTGCGGTGTAACATGTTTGGTAATGTTCGTTTGTTGCGCAGCACGCCGGACAGCTTTTTGGATAACGCTTTCGTCTAAATGGTGACGACGGATAATACCAGACCGCGGGTCAACGGAAGGCTTCCTCGCTGGAAAGACATATTGCCACATCCATTCACTTTCGGCGTTTGGATATTTACGTGCCAACGCATAGGGCATCTCAACAGTTCCATAACCATTTGCAAGCGCAAGTTCGTGCATCTTTTTGACCTCAACTAGATGCTCTTGGAGCGGTAAAATAACTCGTTGTGGGAGCATGGTGACCCGATCTTCATTGCCTTTGGTATCACGTACGGTAATTTGATGTTGCGCGAATTCGATATCCTTAACGCGCAGACGCATATCTTCCATCAGACGCATGCCGCTGCCATACAAAAGCTGAGCCATGAGTTGGTGCAAACCTGACATGCGATCAATGACCTGCCGAACCTCTTCCTTCGTCAATACAGTTGGTAGATGCTTCTCTTTCTTTGCACGCACAGCATCAATACGGTCTGTGAGTTCAAGGTTGAGCACGTAGCGATAGAGAAAGAGCAGCGCGCTCAGGGCCTGATTTTGTGTGGAAGGTGAAACGTTGCGTTCGACAGCAAGATAGGTGAGAAAGGCTTCGATTTCAGGTACGTTCATTTCAGCCGGATGGCGGAGCTGATGAAACCGGATATACCGCTCAATCCAGTCAACATAAGTCTGTTCGGTACGGTAGGAGTAGTGTTTAACGCGAATGGCGTCGCGCGTGCGGTCGAGGAGTTTCTTTGGCTTCTGTTTCATTGTCATTATAAAGGCTCGCAGCAATCTAACTGGACAAACTGGTTGGTAAGCAATATACTTTATTGTATCTGAAAAATACGCAAATAAAGAACGTACGTTCGATTGCCGAAGTTTACCACAAATTGTGGCTGACAAACCGTAACAAATGGCTGACAGTGCAAGTCAATCAGACCAAGAAACGGAATGCGACAAGCATAAGAATTATGTAGTCACTTTAGCCGGTATGCCGCCTAAGACAACCAATTGGCGGTTTTGGAACGCAAGCACTGTTTTGCATTTTCGTACCGATGGCAGCCTATGTACCCTCACAGCAGGCGTGTGAGGGTACATAGTACCCGCTGCGTTCCATTTAATTGTTGAACGAAAGGCGGGAAGGGAGTCACGGGGGGTGGAGAGAGGAGTCAGGGGAAGGAGCGGGAGAAAAGAGGAAGGATGAAGGTAGGGGAAGAGCAGGTGGAAGCAAGCGAAGCGGG
>DAOTTR010000490.1:0-8902 GCA_034437715.1 Caldilineaceae bacterium | reverse complement strand
AGATGTTCCTCGAAATACCATTCAAGCTGCTCTTCCATTTGCGCATCAAAAGGCGGCGTAATCGCGCCAGGCAAAGGATATTCCTGGCCGTCGATCGCAACGACCGGATTACTGCTCATCGTACCACGTTCACGGATGCTGATCAGGGGCATCGGACCTCCAGAATTGGACTAGGATTTACGCGCTGGGTTAGACCTGTAGGGTCTTGGAGACCCTACAGGTCTCCTGCGAGTCTACTGTTTTTCCACCACAACCACCAACAGCTTGCTGCCATCGGGCTGATCAACTTGGTGGGTGGTAATGGTGGGCGTCGGTTTGCCAACGATGATTTCTTTCAATAAATCAAGGAAGATCGTGGAAAGCGTGTTGAGAGCAATGCTGCTGACGACTAGAAAGCCCATCTCGACAAACGGGTCGTTGAATTGGCCGGGCGGGGCGGCTTCGGCGCGCGCCGGTCCATGTTCTGCCACAAGGGCAGGGTCGGCATTCCAGGCCGCGGCCAGTTGCGCGGCGGTGAGACCGAGGGCGGGATCCAGGGCGACTTTTTGTTCCATCGGGGCAAGCTCCTTTGGGTCTATGGGTACCAGTTGTTTGCTGGTTGGAGTATACCAGTGATCAGCGGGAAATAACAACTGATAGGCAAGCATCACCGCCACCCCAACTTGAAGACGTGGGGCTAGGGTGGCCGATGCAGCCCCGTTCACGGGGCGTTGTTCTGTAGCCCTGTGGCTTCAGCCCAGGGCGGGTCAATACAAATTATCGGTCAGGCCAACTTCCAACTCATCCAGGACATAGTGGCGCGCGGTCGTTTCGATGCGTTCATGGCCGAGGGCTTTTTGCGCTTGGCGGATATCATCCTGGGCTAGTTGTGTGCCGACAAAGCGGCGAAAATCATGAGGCTTGACATTTTCAAGCCCCATCGTTTCACTATAGCGCCGGACAAGATTCCAGATCGCGACTGACGAAAGCGGGCGGGCGGTGGCCCGCTCACCGCGCCCATCAAACGCGGTAAAAATGTAGTCACTGATGATTGGGCGGACAGCCAGCCAAGCTTGAATATGCTGATTTGCCTCTACGCTGAGGGGGGCTTCGCGATAGTCCACATCATTTTTGCCACGTACCAAAACCACATAGCCACGCCCTTTGCGCCGAATCTGGGCCTGGGTCAAGGTTGCCGCCTCGGCCACGCGCAAACCACTTGATGCCAGGGTTGCCAGTAGGGCGGCGTCGCGCAAGCCAATCAGCGAAATATCGTCGGGTGTCTCACATAGTTCGCGCATTTCGGTGGGCTCGATGCGTACACGGGCGTGCTTTTTGATGCGATCCTTGAGGGCCGCCACTTTAACGCCGCTGATCTGATCGAAGGCAGCCGCGGCTTCGTGGGGTAGGTAGCCTTGTGCGGCGGCTTCGCGCATCAGCCGTTTCACGGCGCTGATCATGCGGTTGATCGTATTGGGGCTTTTGTCGGTTGTTTGCGACAGGTACGCACGCCAGCGCGATAGAGTCGATGCCTGAATGGCTGCCGCGTAACTGCCGGCATAGGCAAGATAGGCGCGAAAGTCCCGTTCATACATGGCAATGCTGGAAGGCGCGAGTTGCCCGGCGAGAATCGAAGCATCAAATTCTCGGTTGATTTCTCTGTTGATTACCTCGATTTGTGTCGCTGCGCTGGCTTGCACTTGGACCAACGCTGTCGGCGTAGGGACGGCTAGGCGCTGTGCGTTATTATCTGGATTATCTAGCTGAGACATGGCGATCATCCTTATGCGCGGCCTTGAGCCGCGCCATTAGCTCCGTAAGCTGGTATGGAAGTGGCTTTATTTGTGCGGGTAATTGTAAGACATCGGCGTGCAACATGCGGTGACAATTACTGCAAAGGGCAACACAAGACGATGCTTCGCGTAGTAGTTTCTCCGCTTTGTAGGCATCGGGCACGAGGGTTACTTCGGTGATTAGTTCCGCTATCTCGGCTTCCTTTGCGCCCGAATGTACGCCTATGTGGTGCATATCCATGGCGCTTGCGTGTTGATCAAACCCACAGATCTGGCAGCGTGGCGCGAGATAGTGCCAGATAAGATTACGGCGAATTCGTGTAGTGGAAGCGTTGGCTGTGTAGCGGTCGGCATTGTGAATCTGTGTACAGGTGAGGCAATGCGTGTAAACCGTGTTTCTTCTTGTGTGCGAGGGTGGGTTATAGAACAAGTTGTTGCGCAGCACGCGCTTGCAAGTTTTGCATTGGCTGTGGGCGAGCGTTTGGTTTAGGTTGGGCCGCCCGCGTCCGCCACCACGGTATTCGTGGCTGGGCTCCAATTCTTCTGGCAGCGACTCGAGGATTGCCGGATCGAAAATACGCGCCTGGAGACTGATGGGCTGGCTGAAATCAAAGCGGTATTGGGGGTACTGGGCAGAAAATTCTAGAACGTTCATGAGCAGAAATCCACTGGCAAGTTCGTCTGGCGAGTTTGAGCGCTTCACAGGGAATCATAGCATGATTTTTTTCGACTGTCAATAGGTTAATTAATATATTATATTTGTTGAAAACTATAACGGTCATTTAATTAATCTATATAAATGGCTCCTAGTTGAGAATCAGTCGCAATTATGGCCTATTCTGTGCATGGTGTCGGTATGCGGAGATCCGCCGCCACTGATGGCCGTTAGCTCATCCTCGTTCAAACCTGCTATACGGTGACCTGCCACCAACGCCTCAAGGTGTTGGCGAATTTCTCGCATTTCTTCTTGCCGCCGGACGGGCGGCAAACTCTTTAACCGACCTTCCATTGTCTCAAGATAGTGGTCTAGCTGTGAATTAGCCATAACTCTCCCTCCTTGGATTTAGTACTGCATTGATAGCTGCGCTATACGATTCCCATGCTTCGATACGTCTTGCAAATTCAGCTCGACCAGGTTCTGTCAGGGAGTACACGCGACGCGCCGGGCCAGGTTCCTGAACTTCCCATGCACTCTGAATCATACCTTTTACGCACAGGACGCCAAGGGTTAAAACCCCTGACTGGTAGACAAAGTGCGTTGAAACGCACTGGCGCTTTAACCTGGCTTCAGCAGGTTTTGTGTACCAGCGGGTGAATTCATTCACCCAGCGTAACATTCATTCATTAATCTATCTACATTTAAAAAAATGGCACAATTTGTATACTATTTTGGCGCTTTCTTGATTATCCACGTATAATCCCATACGCAGGATTTACAACACCGTATCCTACTAGCCCGCACGAACAACGAAAACCAAATAGTCACTACGCAACTGCATAGAAAGAGGAACCATCTATGGCAAAGCGCTCCTTGTTCTTTCTGAATCTACTCGTCGTTTTTGTTTTATTGATCGCCTGTGCCGCACCGGCGGCTGCACCGGCCGCCGACACCGCGGAGGCAACAGCGGCCCCGACAGAAGCCCCCGCAGCAGAAACCACCACCGCACCCGCCGCGGAGACAGCCGCAACGACGGCAGCCGTGGCCTACACCGAACCCTGCACACCCGCAAAGGCCACCGGTGAATTGCCCAGTGGCAAGCTACGTCTGGTCATCGGCACGGGTGGCACCGGCGGCGTCTTCTTTCCCTATGGCGGCGGTTTGGCGCGCATCCTTACCGAACAATTGGAAAATGCCGAAGCCACCGCCGAAGTGACCGGTGGCTCAGTTGATAACATGAAGCTCATCCAAGTTGGCGATGCCGATTTGGGCCTATCGACCGTCGATTCGGCCTATGACGCGCTGATTGGCGAGGGCGCCTACACCGATACGGGCGCGGTGGAAGCCTGCGCCTTGGCCGTGCTCTACACCAGCTTTGTCCATGTGGTGGCGTTGGGTGAATCGGGAATTATGACCGTTGCTGATATGCAAGGCAAGCGTGTCTCGGTTGGCTCGGCGGGCAGCAGCACCGAAGGCGCGGCCGATCGCATTCTCGCAGCCGCGGGGCTTGATCCGCAGGCCGACGTAACGCGCGACAACTTGAGCGTGGCCGAATCCGTCGCCGCCATGAAAGACAAGAAGATTGATGCCTTCTTCTGGATTGGTGGCCTGCCCACCGGTGCCGTGACCGACCTGGTTTCGACCCCCAATCTGGCGGTGACCTTCATTGATACCAGCGAATTCGTTGGACCGCTACGCGAAAAATATGGACCAGTCTATACAGCCTTTGATTTGCCCCAGGCCACCTACGCGGGCCTTACCTCTGATATCCCCGGCATTGGCATTGGCAACATTCTCTTTGTCAACGCGTCTATGCCGGTCGCGTTGGCCCATGATCTGCTGAGTACCATCTTCGCTAACCTGGATGAAGTGAAGCAAATTCACCCCGAAGCCATGAATTTGAGTGTCGAAAGTTCTCCGGTTGGCTCTTCCATTCCCTTCCACCCTGGCGCGATCCAGTTCTATGTTGAACAGGGTACGTGGCCGGAGTAAGTTAAGTACAGTACCAAGTAAGGTAGCCAAGTAGTTATTTGAATAGTTCAAACCCCTCCCTGCGCCGAGGAGGGGACCCTGGACTGCAAGAAAAGCGCCTCTCCTAATCTGGGGAGGGTGGGTGGGGGTAAAGTATGGGTGAAGGTCTAGAAAAGCGCCAACAAGCCAGCTTGGCAGGTGACATCGAACCAATTAGCCAAGCTGTGGTTGAGCAGATCCTTGAGGAATTTGAAGGCGAATCGCCCACGCGCAAGCTCACCGGAACGTGGCGATTGGCCGCCGGCATACTAGCCGTTGCGCTGTCGATCTATGCGCTCTACTGGACACAATACACGGTTACCACCCATGTCTATCGCGCCAGCTTTCTGCTGGTGGTGCTCGTCCTCACCTTTGTACTCTATCCAGGCCTGCGCCGCGATCACCACCGTGTGCCCATCTACGATATGTTGCTGGCCCTGGCCGCGGTCGCTTCGCTACTTTATCTGCTTTTTATCTATCAATCTGCGCTGCAACGCATTACGCGACCAACCCCCATGGAAGTCTTCATGGGCGGGCTGCTCATCCTGTTGATCCTGGAAGCAACCCGGCGTACCACCGGCTGGCCCTTGACGATCATTGCGCTGTTCTTTATTGGCTACGCCTATTTTGGCCCCTATATCCCCGAACCCTTCGACCACCGGGGTTATCGCATCGACCGGATTGTGGGCCAGAATTACCTGACACTTGAAGGCATCTTTGGCGTACCGCTCGATGTCGCGGCCACTTTTATTGTGCTCTTTACCATCTATGGTGCCCTATTGGAATACAGCGGTGCAGGCAAGTTTTTTCTGGATTGGTCGTTTGCCGCGTTGGGGCGCTCCAAGAGTGGTTCGGGGCCGGGGCGCACCGTCACCGCGGCGGGTTTTCTATTGGGCACCGTGTCAGGCAGCGGTGTGGCGACCACCGTCACATTGGGGGCACTCTCCTGGCCCATGCTCAAGCGCGCCGGGTACGATGCCAACACCGCCGGTGGCATTTTGTCGGCGGCCGGCCTGGGCGCGATTCTCTCGCCACCCACCTTGGGCGCAGCGGCTTTTTTGATCGCCGAGTATCTCAACATCTCCTATCTGGATGTGCTGGTGATGGCCTCGATCCCGACCGTGCTCTACTACCTCTCCTGTTTCCTCATGATCGAAGCCGATTCACGGCGCATAAAGACCCACGCCGTCCCCCTGGAAACGCCCTCGCTCTGGGAGTTGACACGCAAATATGGCTATCATTTCACCTCGCTAATTGCCGTGGCTGTCCTCATGACAACGGGGATGACGGCGTTTATGGCGGTCTTCTGGTCAATCGCGATTGCGTTTACCCTGAGCTTCCTACGCCAAGAGACGCGGTTGACAGCGCACTGGGCGTTTGCCGTGGCGCTGATCGTGGGCGCTGGGCTGGCGGCATTGGGTTGGCGCTTACCCGTAGCGGCATTTTGGGGCATGATGGCCGCGGTCGCCTGTGCTGTGGGCTCCGTCATCTATGCGAAATTCAGTCGGCAAACGGGGGATGCAACGAATTGGCGCATTCTACAGGCGTTGGAATCCGGCGGGCGTAGCGTGGTGTCGATTGCCGCTACCACGGCCTGTGCCGGGATTATTGTGTCGATTGTCACCCTGACGGGCTTGGGCTTGAAAATTTCAGGGTTGATTGTCAACCTGGGTGGGGGTAATCTTTTTCTTACGGTGCTCTATGCCGCGCTGGCGATCTGGGTGCTGGGCTTGGCCGTGCCTGTCACTGCCTCCTATATCATCGCCGCCGTGATGATCATTCCGGCCCTGCGCGATGTCGGTGTCCCCGAGGTGGCCGCCCACATGTTTGTCTTCTATTATGCCGTCTTGACCGATGTTTCCCCACCCACGGCGCTTTCACCCTTTGCCGCGGCCGCGATCACCGGCGGCAGACCCTATCCGACCATGCTGTTGGCCTGGAAATATTGTCTGCCCGCCTTTTTGGTGCCTTTCATGTTTACGCTGAGTCCAGAGGGATTAGGGCTGCTGCTCATCGGCGATCCACTAACGATTACGATCACCTTTGTCACCGCTTGTATCTCTATTCTCGGTTTCGCAATTGGCTTTGGCGGCTGGATCCTACGCGAAGCCAACTGGCCCGAGCGGCTCCTGGGTGGTGCCGCGGGCCTTTGCTTGCTCTATGCGAATCTCTGGTTGGATGTGACGGGTTTTGGTTTGCTCGTGCTGTCCATCGGTTTGCATTGGGTACGTGTACGCCGCCAACCACTCATCGAAGGCAAGTAGCCTGTGATCTTTCCCAGAGTTCTCCCAGAGTTCTTTGTGTTCTTTCTCGGCACAAGACCATGGGCTACTTGAAAATCACTTGCGCTCCGGCGCGTAAATGAGTGCGGTCACCCCTGAGCCAACCGATCTTGCCTCTACCAGCTTGAGCGTCGCAGTGGTCCCCTCTGGAAAGAGCCGCTTGCCCTTACCCACAACCACCGGATAGATCAGCAGCCGATAGCGATCCACAAGATCGTGCTGGAGCAGCGTCTGTACAAGCGTGGCACTGCCGTGAACCACCAGGTCCGGGCCATGCTGCTGCTTGAGTTTGCTGATTGCTGCCACAATGTCATCTTTGATCAGCACTGAGTTATTCCATGCCACCGTATCCAGGGTCGTGGAGACCACATGCTTACGCGTGCTGTTGAAGTAAGCTGCCCCTTCATCTGTGCTCGCTGGCCAGGCTGCGGCAAACCCTTCATAGGTTACGCGCCCCAGAAGCATCTCTTCGTTGGCAGAGGTCTCTTCACCTTTGAATTTTGCAATCTCGTCATTCCAATAGGGAAAAGTCCAGCCCGGTGCTTCCATCACACCATCAAGCGACAAAAATTCTGTGACTATGAGATTTCTCATGGGTTCTTTTCCTTTTACTGTTCGTTATAATGATTGTAACTTTTCTCAACCGTTATAGCTTACCCAAAAAACGGGGCCATGTCTTGAACAAAAACGACACGTATCAACGACACTTGCCCTTGGTCTGCGTATCAACAGCAGTGACACAGCATCGATTACAGCTTAGAAAATGCACGCGCCACGGCGACAATGGTATCGCCAATTTCCTCGGCACCGTGGACCAGCGAAAGGAAACCTGCTTCAAACTGGGAAGGTGCCAGATATACCCCCTCCTCCAGCATGGCTTGGTAAAATTTGGCAAACCGCTGCGTATCGGCCACCTTGGCTGTCTCCCAATTGGTGACCGGTCCCTTGGTGAAGAAGAAACCGAACATGGTGCCAACCCTACTACACGAAATATCAATCTTCATTTCTTCGGCGGCGAGGACAATGCCTTCCATAAGCTTGGAACCGGCCAGTTCCATCTGTTCCCAAGCCTCTGGCTGCCCAATCAACTTCAGCGTTTCAATGCCCGCCGTCATTGCCAGTGGATTGCCCGAAAGCGTGCCAGCCTGGTACATGGGTCCCACCGGCGCAACCAGTTCCATAATCTCGCGGCGACCGCCATAAGCCCCTACCGGCAGCCCCCCACCGATCACTTTGCCCAGCGCAGTTAGATCGGGTTTAACACCATAGAGCGTCTGCGCGCCGCCCAGATGCACGCGAAAACCGGTCATGACTTCATCAAAGACCAGCAGTGCCCCATCGGTGGCTGTGACCTGGCGCAAGCCCTCCAGGAAGCCGGACACCGGCGGCACCAAGCCCATATTACCCGCCACCGGCTCGACAATGATCGCGGCGATCTGCCCAGGGAATTGTTCAAACAAACGCTCGACGGCGGCTAGATCATTAAAGGGCGCGACCAATGTGTCCGCCGTCGTGGCTTGTGGTACGCCGGGCGAATCGGGCAGCCCCAATGTCGCCACGCCCGAGCCCGCCTGTACCAGCAACATGTCGGCATGGCCGTGGTAATTGCCCTGGAATTTGATGATCTTGCTACGACCGGTAAAGGCGCGTGCCAGCCGCAACACGCTCATGGTCGCCTCGGTGCCCGAGTTGACAAAGCGAATCATCTCGATATTGGGCATCATCTGGATCACCAACTTGGCTAGCTCAATTTCCTGCGGGCAGGGCGCGCCATAGCTGGTGCCGCGGCTGGCGGCATCAGCTATGGCGGAAACAATGCGCGGATGCGCATGTCCCAGAATCAACGGCCCCCAGGAAAGCACATAGTCAATGTAGCGATTGCCATCAACATCGAACATGTAGGCACCTTCGCCACGGTCGATAAACAGTGGCTGGCCGCCCACGGCCTTAAAGGCGCGCACGGGTGAATTGACACCGCCCGGCAACAGTTGTTGTGCTTCGGCAAAAAGTGCTTTGGAACGGTCTAGGGTGAGCATAAAGTCTCCTTTGGCGCGAGATGGTTATAAGTAAAAGTGAGAAAGTCTTTGTAAAAACTACCGGTCACGAATTGCGCAAATTTCACGAATGGTCAAGGAAAAATTCGGTTTATTCGGTTCATTCGTGACTAAGCTTTTTAAGAA
>DAOTTR010000489.1:0-26958 GCA_034437715.1 Caldilineaceae bacterium | reverse complement strand
CTACCTATACTCGGCGTATCCGTGACGTACCTAGACGTAAAACTAAACTCAATTCGGCTCTTAACTTCCCTAAACGCCGTCGAAAACACTGCTTCTAATCCTTACCTTAATGGCAGTGGTCCCTACCCCTCCCCCAACCTGGGCTAACCTGGGGGAGGTTGGGAGGGGTAGCCTGAATCGTTACGTATCAACGCAAGCATAGTGGGCAATGCTACCTGCCCCACACGCGTTCCCGTGGTAAACTAATGCAGCATATGAGCATCGGCTAGCTGCACACGAGCAGAAAACTTGTCGGCATTGGCCGATTGAATCCTCACACAGCAAGGAGTTGTACCATGCAAGTCCAAGAAATTATGAGCAGTCCGGCGATTACAGTCGGGCCAGCCACGAAAATTTCCGAAATTGCGCGCATTATGCGCGAAGAACAGATCAGCGGTTTGCCCGTGGTTGATGCCCAGGGCCAATTACTGGGGTTGATCACAGAGCTAGATTTGATCGAACGGAGCGCGCCCGTGCGCGAGCCGCGCTATCTGGCAGTACTGTCCGGCTTAATTCCCGTCAACTTGGCCGAATTTCGCGATTACAAAGAGCAGGTGCGGCGTGTGCTGGCGACGAATGCGCAAGAATTGATGCATACAGAAGTGCTGACGGTTACTCCAACTGCCGCGCTGCAAGAAGTCATGCAGACCATGCTCAATCCCGCCCACAACAGTTTGCCGGTCATCAAGGCGGGCAAAGTAATCGGCATCGTCACGCGTACCGACCTAGTGCGTATGATTGAGAAATTGGAGATGGCCATGGAACAGAGTACAGAATAGCCGGTTGTAGGTCACGTACCAAACGTGACCTACAAAAACTGCGGCTTACCCATTGGCTTATTGGAGCCACCGTCTATGAAATGCCCCCTTTTGTTTTGGGTGCATTTCACTTTTTGGGAAGTGTGCCGGGGACGCGCGGGGTGCAGTTTGTCAAACCGGTGTGGTTGTTGCTCTTCCCCGGTACATGTTTCGCGCTCGTTCTAAAATTTACCCTCAAATTGAAATGCACCCTTTGGATTTTTCAGATCTTCATAGTTGACGACTTGCACAATCTTTGCTATCCTTGTGCTAGCCTTGCCTCCCCAAGTGCAAATTAGTACGTTTGTTACGTCGCTTGTTACCGTCAATACCCAATCGCACCGTATCCGTATCATCAATAGGTCCCTGATTCATCCTGTTTGTGATGCTGCGTTATATTGTTCACAAATCTAGTAGATCCCAGCGTAAATAAGGTACCCTATTTTCACCATGATGTACACGGGTAACGTGCCTTATTAACTGCCGTGGTATCTACGCCCAACTGTACTAGTTTGTTCAGTTGCCCAGTTGGTGTTGTTGTCGTGGGCGCAATGAACGAATTGGAAGACTTGGCTCTCTCCGCAAAAGCCCGGTTGTTTGACGTTGAAAACATCTTTATTGTTCATCATATACCGCAAGCGCTCATTGATCAGAACGTTCGCCAGAGCAACCTTTGGTAAAGCTTCTCATCCTACGCCCTTGCTCCGTATCGTTATATCACTTCGTATAGCTTTCATTCATGACCAAGCATTACAGGAGGAACAGTATGAGTATGAAGATTTCCCGCCGACAATTTTTGCACGCCACTGGTGGTGTTTTGGGCGTTGGGCTATTGGCAGCTTGTGTGCCCGCTGGCGCACCGGCTAGTGCCCCGGCCACTGAAGGCGATGCGGCTGCCGGCAGCATCACTGTGGCACAGGACACGCCATTGTGGGTCTTGACCAAACAAGATTTCCATCCAGACTACAATGAGTTCATCCGCAAGCACGTTGAAGATTTTGCTGTGGAAAAGGGCTATGCCCTGGAAATCGCCGATGTGGCCGGCTTCTCGGCGGGCGGCGCTTCGATGCAAAAGCTGGCCGCCCAGGTGGCCGCCGATGATTCACCGGATATGTTGCAGGACAACATCAGTGTTCCCCAATATCACCAACTGGATTTGATTCAGCCAGTTTCGGATCTGGTGACCGATATCATTGGGCGCTATGGGGAGACCGGGGAACGCCAACGCAAAGATTTGATGATCGATGGCGAGTGGTATTCGGTGCCACTCCATGTACGCAGTGATGGTGGCTGGGTGCGTAAAGACATTTGGGATCAAGTGGGGATCGATGTTATTGCCTTGCGCACCTATGACGAACTGCGTGAAGCCTGTATGGAAGTCTCTGACCCGGCCAAAGAGATGTGGGGTTGGGGCATGACAGTCAATCGATCAGGTGATGCACAGTGGTTCGTATCGCGCATTCTCCAGTCGTTTGGCGCTTTTTGGACCGATGAAACTGGCCAATATGTGACGATTGATTCACCCGAAGCCGTGCAGGCCGTGGAATGGGTAGTCGATACCTATACCAATCCCAAGTGGGAACGCATGTTGCCGCCCGGTGTGTTGAGCTGGACCGACCCGACCAACAATGAAGCGTTCCTGGGTGGCAAATTGGCCTATACGCAGAATGGCGGCACGGTCTATGCCAAGGCGGTCGTCGATCAGGTGCCTTTTGCCAAAGATATTCTGTGGGATTATCCCAAGGGTGGCCCTGGCTTGCGCGATTTCTTTGGCCTGGGCAGTATGCATCTGAATTTAGTAAAGGGTGCCAAGAATCCCGATGCGGCCCGCGAACTGATCCTAAGTTTCTTCGAGGAAGATGTCCTCAAGACAATCTTCACAAAGGCGACGACCTATGCGTTGCCTGCCTATGAACAGCAGTGGGATTGGGAAGAGATCACCAGTGTGCCCAATAGCATCGCCCAAAAAGATGGCGCACTTGATCCGGCTGGCTGGAATGGCATGGCTTATCCCGGCCCAGGCACGGCGTGGATTTCTGCGGTCGTCACGCAGAATATTGACACCGATATGTTTGCATCCGTAATCACTGGTCAGGCGACGGCGGCGGAGGCCGTAAAGCAAGCCTCTGATGCGTCGATTCGGGTCTTCCAAGAGCTAGGCGCAGCGGGCGTAAAGTAGGCAAAGACTGACTGGATGCGCGGCTGGGCTAGTGTGCTCCAACCATCCAGTCAGTTTCTAGGTTGCTAGACAAGGAGGCGATCACATGAGCCAGACAACATTGACCGGTGGCTTGCGCGTTGTACCCCAGGCCGCAAGCAAGCCCTGGCATCTCAAGGTACGCCAGTTGCTTGGTCCGGATTGGGCCGCGGCGTATGTCTTTGTGTTACCGACAGTACTGCTAATGGGCGGGTTGATCGCCTATCCATTTCTCAGAGCCGTCTACATGAGCTTTACCAATACAATTTCGCTCAAAATGGGACCATTTGTCGGTCTGCAAAATTATGAAAATGTGTGGAGCGATCCCAGTTTCCATTCAGCAGTCAAGAATACGGTGGTCTTCACCTTTTGGTCGATTGTGGTCAAATTTATTGGCGGCTTAACCGTATCGATATTGCTGCACCGGCTGACCCGGTTTAGCAATATCCTGACTGCTGCCATTCTCTTGCCGTGGATTGTGCCTTCGGTGGTGGCGGCGATTGCGTGGAAAGGCTTGCTAGATCCGGTCTATGGCGGCGTCAATCAGTTTTTGATTCAGATGGGGATTGTGGAAAAGGGTTTTCCCTGGTTTGGCGCAGTTGAGACGGCCATGGCGTCGCTGATTATGGTCAATGTGTGGGGCGGCATTCCCTTTTTTACAATCAACCTGCTGGCTGGCCTCAAAGCCATTGATAAAGAATATTACGAAGCCGCCACGATCGACGGCGCGAGCGCTTGGCGCAGTTTTCTGCACATTACCCTGCCCGGTCTGCGCTATGTGATCATTGTCGCGGTATTGCTCTCCACCATCTGGACCTTTAACACCTTTGACATGGTCTACTTGATCACGGGGGGTGGCCCGCTCAATGCGACGCGCGTCTACTCGGTCTTTGCCTTCGAATACTTTGGCGCGGCGCGCTTTGGGGCTGCCGTAGCCGTGGCGATTACCATGGCACCGGTGCTGATGATCTTTATCTTTTTGTTTGGCAAATATATGTCCAACAGTGCCCAGCGCGAAGAAGTGGTGGCACAGGATGAGACGCCCAGTCTGCTCAGCCGCGTTGCTTCCATCATTGCCTGGCCGTTTCGTATGCTGTTGAAAGGGGTGGTGGCGCTCTTCTTCCTGATCAATGATCTGGTTGAGAATCTCTTCACCGCGATTGGTCAGGCTTTCGCACGCATCTTTGTCGGTGATTCGGTGCAAAGCCAACGGGTTGCCCGCCGCTTTGGTAGCTATGCTGTCAACCTTGTCGCGGGTATTGTCCTGCTGCTCTTTGTGATCTTTGAACTGACGCCCTTCTATTGGACGCTGATCACGGCCTTCAAGCAAAACTCACAGATCGTCGCCTTTGAATCGGTCTTTTGGCCAACACCCTGGACAATGGATCAGTTTTGGCTGTTGCTCGGCCCAACCCGCAAATTTGGCACCTGGTATTGGAATACGATTCAAGTCTCGATTGTCAGCACATTGATCTCGGTCGTCGTCGCGGCAATGGGCGGCTATGGCCTGACCCGGCTACGCTGGCGTGGGGCTAACTTCATCAGTAGCAGCGTACTCGTGGCCTATTTGATGCCAGGGGTGATGATGTTTATCCCCATGTATCAGATCTTCTCGACGCTCAAGCTGACCAACAGCCTCACCGGCCTGATGATTGCTTACCCAGCCTTTGGCTTGCCCTTTGCCACCTGGTTGATGATGGGCTATTACGCGTCAATTCCCCGCGAGATGGAAGAAGCGGCCATGATTGATGGCTGCAACCACTATCAAGCGTTTTGGTATGTTGTATTGCCGCTCACCTTGCCTGCGCTCATGGCCGCGGCTATGTTTGCCATCACGCTTTCGTGGAAAGAATTCATCTTTGCCTATATCTTTCTCTCCAAAGAGCGCCTCTTTACCCTTACCATCGGTATGGCCCAAATGATTATCGGTGACGTGCTGCCCTGGGGCGAACTCTCTGCCGCAGCCTTGCTGATGGCGATTCCGGTTGGGCTGTTGTACATTGTCGGCCAACGCTTTATGGTGGCCGGCCTGACCGCCGGTGCCGTCAAGGGCTAAAGCGCACGCAAAACCGATTTTCTGTCCCAAGTTTCTATCCAGACAAAGCTCCACGCCGGCGCGCGTGGGGCTTTTTTGTTGGCGGCGTGCCTGGAGATCCAAAAAATCACTTTGACATGACCTTTTGACCAAGTTATAATCAGTAAACTGCACCAAATACGTAAATGGCAAAATTCTTGTAAAACGCATCTTGTGCTTTCGGGCGAAGGGCGCATGCTCCCCATGCGCGCACTGCCTTTTTGTGGCACTGTTGTTTGGTCGGTATTGGTTTATTCGTGTCCTACGCAACACGTGACTTCTGCTTGTTGATCACAATCAAATCATAAAGCATAAATGGCTACACGCCACTGACCAAGTATAGTTGCCCACGGTGCCATTGATTTTATCAAGCGAGAAGGTGTAGCTTTTCTGTATGTCGCAGACAGGAGAACAATTTATGACTGTGCTGGCTGTTGCTGAGCCAAAAACACGGGCCGAACGGCGACCCAAGATTACCAGGAAACAGGCCGACTTCTACCGTGAGAATGGGTATTTGGTTGTGACAAATGCGCTAACGCCTACCGAGCTCGAAACGTTGCGCACCGAGACAGCACGCATCTGTCGAGGAGAATTGGGGCACGTCAGTGGATTGCCACCCGTTTACCCAGGAGATAGCGATGAGGATGTGATGCGGCGCACAATCTGCGTGCATTTTCCCCATAAGATTTCCGAAGTGATGTACGACTTTCTGACCCACCCGACGATTGTCGAGGTGTTAAAGCGCACGATTGGCCCGAATATCAAGTGTATGCAGTCCATGCTTTTTATCAAAGCGGCTGGTAAACCGGGGCAGGCATGGCATCAAGATGAAGGATTTATTCCCACGCGCGATCGTTCGCTGGGCGCAGCCTGGATCGCACTGGACGATGCTACAGTGGAGAATGGATGTTTGTGGGTGTTGCCGGGTTCTAATAAGCGCGGCGTGATCTGGCCCCATCGTGAACATGCGGACGCGCGCTTTGATTGCGTGGTCGAGACGTATGAATTTCCCTATGGCGATGAAGAGTCGATACCGGTCGAAGTCAAGGCGGGATCAATCGTCTTTTTTAATGGCTATCTCTTACATCGTTCGCTGCCGAATATTGCCCAGGGTGGCTTCCGCCGCTCACTGGTCAATCACTATTGCAGCGCCGAAACCTTTCTACCCTGGCTTCCACCCAAATCGCCAGGTGCCTTGGCTGTGCATGATCATCGTGACATTGTGATGATTGCCGGCGAAGATCCCTATGCCTACAAAGGCATAGAAGATGTCATGTATTCCCACATTCGTCCTGATCGCGAGGGTGGTTGTCATTGGCCAGCGCGTGAAGAAGCGTAAGTGTTTAAGGTGATGGTGATTGGTGATTGATTCTTTGGATCTGTGACCAAGAACTGTTGCTCAGTACGTATTTTTCTGTGAAATCGTCTGCATTTTTCATGTAGTTCCAACAGAAGAACCCAGGAGAAACCTAATGTCTAACGAAATGATCCCTACTGCTTTGAGTCGTCGTACCTTTTTGAAGGCTAGTGTTTGGGGCCTTACTGCAGTCAGTCTTGCGGCTTGTGTGCCGGCTGGCGCACCAGCCGGTGGCTCTGCTGCCGAGGGTGAAGCTGCATCGCCTTCCTCTGCCGTCAACGAATTACGCTTATCGGCCTGGGCGGATGTGCAAGATGCCGTTGTCTATGAAAATATGATTAAAGCCTGGCACGAGACCCAAGGTGAAAGCCATGCCACTGTGGAGCAATATCCTGGCGGCTACTACGAGAAAGTCCAAGCCAACTTTGCGGCAGGCGACTCGGCAGATGTGCTCTATTTTCAAGGGTGGAGCTGGCAGGCTTATGCCGAGAGTAGTGTAATTGCACCCTTAAATGAATGGATCGAACGTGATGACGCCAGCGCGTTCTTTCCGACAAATGAGAATTATAACAACACCATGACCTGGAAGGGCAACACCTACATGACCGCTGCCGACACCGGATCGTTGGTGATCTACTACAACAAAAAACTCTTTGATCAAAAAGGCATTCCATATCCAAAGGCAGGATGGACTTGGGATGAATTCCAGAAGACGGTCATCGACTTGTCATTTGAAGAGGGTGGCAACCGTTACTACGGGTGGGCGCAAGCCGGTGGCTGGAATGGCGGCTACGGGCGCAATACCAATTTTATGCGCCGTAATGGGCACATCGAATGGGACTCGATTATCGAGCCCAAAGAGGCACGCTGGGACCATGAGGACATTGCCTCTGCGCTCCAATTCCTGATCTACGATGCGATTGCCAATAACTGGTCACCTGGCCCAGAATTGATTGCGGGTGGTGGGGTAGGCGTCGATACCGGGCGCGTGGCAATGGTGTCCGAGGGGCCGTGGTACATCCCGCGCCTGCAGGGGGAACTGGCCAGCACACCCGAAGGTATCGACTTTGATGTAGTAGAACCACCGGTGGGCAGCGCCGAACGCGATTTTAGTTTTGGGCATGTTCACGGTCATGTGATCACGCAACCATCCGAGCAAAAAGATGCTGGGTGGGAACTGATCAAGTTTATCCTGGGCGAGCAAGGTCAGAATATTATTGCCAATGGCGGACGCATGTGCGGTATGCCCGATAACATTGAGAAGATCTGGGGACCGATTGTCAGCGAGACCTATCATTTTTCGAATACGAGTGCCTTTGCTAACGGCATGCGCAATGGCTCTACCCCAGTGATTATGGGCGCAGGCACGACGATTGGTTCCTATGGTGGTGGTCCGCTTGCCGTATTGTGGGATAAACTGTTGGGACAACAGGAGACAGCCGCAGAGGCGCTCAAGGTTGCCAATGAAGAAATTCAGACTGAGCTGGATCTGTATTGGAGTGAGCGGGCCTAACAACGCACCCAGCACATAGCAGTCGTTGAAAAAATTGCAGCACGCCAGCGTATAGCCAGCGCATGCGCTGACGCGCTACCCATTAGTAATCGACACTGGATTAATTTGCCCTGGCGAAAGGCTGAATCAGTGGCTACAATCACAACCTCTCCTCCCCTCTTGGCAAAAACAGCCAAGCGTCCCTTCCTATCGGCTGCGGCGCGGCGAGATTTGCGCGATGGTTTACTCTTTACGAGTCCCTTTATTTTGGGCGTACTGCTTCTGTGGGTTGGTCCCATGCTCTATTCGCTCTATCTGGTCGCGCATGATTGGAATATGATCACGCCCCCCGAATTTGTCGGCATGAAAAATTTTACGCGCGTGCTTGCTGATCCCCTGGTTCGCAAGTCCTTGGTGAATACAGCCTATTACACCTTTGGGGGAGTGCCGTTGCAATTATTGGTCGCATTTGGGCTGGCTGTTATGCTCAACCAAAATGTGCGCGGGCTGGGCATCTATCGTACGGTCTACTACCTGCCGTCGATCACGCCGGCAGTTGCCTTTGCTGTTGTTTGGATCCAAATCCTGAATCCAGAATTTGGCGTCCTCAATAATGTGTTGAGCTGGGTGGGTCTCGGCCCGATCAACTGGCTCTTCAACCCCGCTTGGTCGAAACCTGCCTTTATCTTGATGAGCCTGTGGTTGACGGGCTTTCAGATGATTATTTTCCTAGCGGGTTTGCAAGGCGTGCCCAAAGAGTTACAGGAAGCTGCCGAGATCGATGGCGCAAATGTGTGGCGGCGCTTTCTCAGTGTCACCATTCCAATTATTTCGCCGATTATCTTTTTTAACCTGATCATCGGGATCATTGGCAGCTTTCAGGTCTTTACTAGCGCCTTTATCATGACCAAGGGCGGCCCCCAAGATTCGACGCTGTTCATGGTGCTCTATATCTATCGTAACGCCTTTGAGTTATTTAAGATGGGCTATGCGGCGGCTTTAGCGTGGATTCTCTTTATCATCATCATGTTTTTTACGGCGATCCAGTTTTTCTTTGCCAACCGTTGGGTCTATTATGAGGGCAAGCGCTGATGAGTATTGCAACGACACAACCCGTCCTGCCACCCACTGCACGTTCATCACGCAAACGGCGCGCCCGCCTGGGCTATCTGCTGTTGCATGTTGTGATGATTCTTTTGGGCATCACCTTCCTGGTGCCATTGGCCTGGGTGGCGAGTACTTCGCTCAAATTGCCCGGTCAGGTTTTTGTGACCCCAATCGAGTGGATCCCCGCTGCCCCGCAATGGAGCAACTATCAGGAAGTCTTTGGTCGGTTGCCCTTTCATCTCTTTATCCGTAATTCGTTTTATGTTTCCTTCCTGGGTACGCTGGGGTCGGTGCTCAGTTCAATTACAGTAGCGTTTGGTCTGTCGCGCATTCGTTGGCCCGGACGCGATCTTGTGTTCACGGTACTGCTGACCACCATGATGTTGCCGGGCGTGGTGACGATGATTCCGGTCTTTATTATGTTTAAAAATATCGGCTGGATCGGCACCTTTTATCCGCTTTGGGTACCGGCTTGGTTTGGCTTTGCCTTCTACATCTTTTTGATGCGCCAATATATGCTAACCCTGCCGTTGGAGTTAGACGAGGCCGCCAAGATTGATGGCGCTTCCAACTTTCGTATTCTCTGGCAGGTAATCGCGCCGCTCTGTGGCCCCGCGATTGCCACAGTCACGATCTTCTCGTTTCTCCAGCATTACAACGCATTTATGGAGCCACTGATCTACATTTCTGACAATGAAATGTTTACTCTGCCGCTGGGCTTGCTCTGGTTTCAGGGACGCTTTGGGAACTTTTGGCATCTGGTCATGGCCGCCTCGATGATTACAATTATTCCGGTAATTGTGCTCTTTTTTGTTGCGCAACGCTATTTTGTGCAAGGCGCACAATTTGCTGGACTGACCGGTAGATAGACACTTTGATCGTTATGGCGATGGGTTGTCACAACAGCTGGCGCCATAACAACTCTGCCGCACTTTTGATCCACTGGCGAGCGATAATCCTAATTCGTTGCTATCAAATTATATGGTATGATCCTGGTTGGGACTTGGTTGGTGGCATAGCCAATGGTTCCACCTTTTTTATTGGATTCACCCCTGGCGCATATTGCTGGGCGCAGCCAAAGGATCATATCAACCACTATGAGTGCTATCACGCCACCCCCGCCCGTTATTGAGGATGAAGCGCAAGTACCCGACTATACCCTGCCCGATCTCTTGACTCTAGCGGATGGTACGCCCGTCACTAACGCGGCGACCTGGCAAAGCCTGCGCCGACCCGCATTGCTTGATCTTTTCGCGACAGCGGTATATGGCAAATTACCCGCTTCTCCGGCCAAGTTGCAGGTTGCTGTTGTCGAAACCGATGCACATGCCTTACAGGGTCTTGCGACGCGTAAACAGGTGACGATCACCTTCACCGAAGATGGAACTGGCCCGGCGATCCATTTGCTGCTCTACGTGCCCAACACAACATCTGGCCCTCATCCTGCCTTTCTGGGCCTTAATTTCTTTGGCAACCATTCGATCCATGCCGACCCCGACATTCTACTATCTACCCAGTGGATGCGCGATAGTGCCGAGTTTGGTGTCGTCAATCATCGTGCTACAGAGGCTGCGCGCGGGGTGCGCGCTTCCCGTTGGGCGGTAGAACGAATTTTGCAACGCGGGTATGCGCTAGCTACTGTCTATTATGGCGATCTGGACCCAGATTTTGACGATGGTTTCCAGAATGGTGTTCATCCGCTCTTTTACCAAACTGGTCAAAGTCGCCCCGCCGCCGATGAATGGGGGGCAATCGGCGCGTGGGCATGGGGCTTATCGCGCGCCCTCGATTATTTGGCACTAGATCCGCTGATCGATGCCCAGCGCGTGGCTGTGATGGGCCATTCGCGTTTAGGAAAAGCTGCGCTGTGGGCAGGGGCCACTGATGAACGCTTTGCGCTGGTGATCTCGAATGATTCGGGGTGTGGCGGGGCCGCGCTTTCACGGCGGCGCTTTGGCGAGACAGTGACCGCGATCAACACGCGCTTTCCCCATTGGTTTTGCACCAACTTCCACCAGTACAATGATCGCGAAGATGACTTACCGGTTGATCAGCACATGTTGCTGGCCTTGATCGCGCCGCGCCCACTCTATGTGGCCAGCGCTGCCGCGGATCTGTGGGCCGACCCGCGCGGGGAATTTCTGGCGGCCTACCATGCAGGCGGGGCTTATGCGCTCTTCGGTCTAACGGGCCTGCCGACCGACGCCATGCCGCCCTTGCACATGCCGATCCTAAACAGAGTTGGCTATCATATCCGCGCCGGTCAACATGATGTCACCGCCTATGACTGGGAATGCTTTCTCGACTTTGCCGATAGCCACTTCCACCAAGCAACCTAACAAAGGCCGTTGCTAGCGCGTGTTCCACGTAGCGAGCTTTTGCGTGGTTTGGTCTTGACCTAGCCAGCCTACACTGATCCGCTTCAACCTTATGAATTTACCGACGACGACCTTTTCTCAGTTGGAGCGCGAGGCCAAGCTGCTCATGATCGCCCATGGTCTTTTGGCGATCAGCTTCTTTGGCATTCAGATGTTGCTGTCGGTGCTCTATGTGCTGCGGCTGGGGTATGGCGTTGAATATATTGGTCTCTTCAATGCCTCGGGCTCCTTTACCTATATTCTCTCCAGTTTGCCTGCGGGGATGGTTGGTAATCGCTTTGGTCTGCGCACAGCGATGATCCTGGGCGGCATTTTGACGGTCATGGGCATGGCCTTGTTGCCCACCACTGAATTTGTGCCGCGCGCCTGGCAGCAATTCTGGCCAATTCTGTCGCAAGTCGTGGTGACAATGGGCTGGGCATTGATCAGTATCAATCAGGTGCCAGCGCTGATGGCGGCGACCACCGTACAAAGCCGCAACAGTGCCTATTCCTTGAATAGCGTATTGCGCGGGCTGGGTACTTTTGCCGGCACCATTGTCGGCGGCTTTTTACCGCTCCTGTTTGCGCAGTTGCTGGGTGCAAGTATGGAGGGGCCCGTGCCCTACCGCGCCGCGCTGTTGACAGGAGCCGGGCTGAGTGTTTTCGGCTTGATTCCGCTCTTCTTCTTTCCCCATGTGGCTCCCACGGTGCGCACGGCGCATAACCAAACCGATGCGCCTTTCCCGGTTTGGTTGATTGTGTTGCTGGTGCTGCATGTCTTTCTGGGGCAAATGGGCGCGGCGGCCTGTCAATCGTTTTGTAGCGCCTATATGGACACCAAGCTGGCGCTTTCGCCCGAGGCGATTGGGCTGCTCACCAGCATTGGACAATTCACTACCATTCTTGCGCCCCTGCTAACGCCACGCTTGGCCATGCGCTATGGCAATGGCTGGACGCTGATGACGGCGACGCTGGGCATGGCGCTCAGTGTGCTGCCGCTGGCATTGTTTCCCCACTGGGCGGCAGCCGGGACAGGCCGATTAGGCTTGCTGGCGCTGGGGGCCATCTGGATGCCGGCGTTACAAGTCTTTCAGATGGAAATGGTGGCAAATCGTTGGCGCTCGTTGACCTTTGGCATTGTCTCGATGGCCATGGGCTTTGCCTATACGACGGTCAGCTTTGCTGGTGGCTATCTGGTGGCTAGCTGGGGATATAACACACTGTTTTTGGCTTCAGTTGGGTGTAGTATGGTTGGTGCCGCGTTGATGTGGCAGTTGATGCGCCAGTCACCGCAGCACACATAACGAATCCATTCCGTCCCATTCCGTTCTGTAGGGCAAGCAAAGGAAACACTATGACAACCACTATAGATCCCCACCAAGGACAACCGATCTATACCACCGGCAAGCCACTCCAGGAGGCGCGTGGCGCGCTGATATTGGTGCATGGCCGCGGGGCAACCGCCCAGAGCATTCTCACGCTGGCAGCTGAATTGCCCTACCCCGATCTGGCCTATCTTGCCCCGCAGGCCGCGGAAAATACGTGGTATCCCTATAGCTTTTTGATGCCCCTGGCGCGCAATGAGCCTTATCTAACCTCGGCCTTACGCCAAGTTGCAGCTGTCTTGGCGCAGGTGGCAGCGGCCGGTATTCCCGCCGAACGCGTGATCCTTGGTGGTTTTTCGCAAGGGGCGTGTCTGGCCACAGAATTTGTGGCGCGCAATGCCCAGCGTTACGGCGGTTTGCTGACCTTTAGCGGCGGCTTGATTGGTCCGCCGGAGACGCCACGCGACTATGCAGGATCGCTGGCTGGGACACCCGTTTTTCTGGGATGCAGTGATATTGATGCCCACATTCCCAAAGAGCGTGTTCTTGAATCGGCGGAAGTCTTGCGCGGGTTGGCCGCCCAAGTGACGGCAAAACTCTATTCCAACATGGGCCATACGATCAACGAGGATGAGTTGCAGCACGCACGCCAGATCATCAACGACCTGTTGGCCGCGACATAATTCATCAGGTAATGACGTGTACTATGGAACTCTACCCATACCGTGAACCGTGGGCTGACGACGATCCCCACGCCAACTTTAAAACCGAAGTGGCGCTCTATACCGTCGCCGACCCGCTGCCGACCTTGGAAAATTTGAGCAAAGCGACCGGTATTCCTGTGCCCTGCTTGGTGCGCTATGTGCTGGTCAAATATGCGGCATCGGGGGCAGATGGCTTGCTGAGTATGACGCCGATTGTGCTGCAGCAACTGGCTGACCATGTAGAGAAAGCCGAAGCTGACGGCAGCGACGCGGCGCGCTTGGCCGCCTATGAATCGTTGCGCCAGATGATTGCCTGGATGCAGGCCGGGCTGGCGACATGAGCTCGCCGCTCTTTGCCATCCAACGCACCAATACGATTCTCTATTGTGCGCAGTGGTCGGCCACCGTCGCTTTTTACCGCGATCAGCTAGGCTTGCCGATCACCCATGCCACCGATTGGTTTGTGGAATTTCAGCTAGGCGAATCTGCCTATCTCAGCATTGCCGACAGCGCGCGCGCCACCATTCGTGCCGTCCAGGGAGATGGCGTTACCCTTAGTTGGCAGGTGGCAGAGCTGGCTGTCGTTCAGCAACGGTTACATGCCTTGGGCATTGTCACCACGCCGCTAAAAAAGAAGTGGGGCGCGCAAGTTCTCTATTTTCATGATCCAGAGGGTCATCGAGTGGAACTCTGGGCCGCGTTGTAACGGATGCGGGTAAACAACGTTAAATTCGTGTTGAATTCATTCAACACCTGCGACGGCAAACGTGTTTAAACACGTTTTCTATCCCAGGTGCTGAATTCATTCAGCGCCACAGGTGATGAAATGTAACGTTCTCGTAATCGTTACGAAATATTTTGAGTAGGATAGTCAATGATGCAAGCACACTATGATGCAATTGTGATTGGCCTGGGCGCTATGGGCAGTGCGGCACTCTATCAATTGGTGCAGCGCGGCGCGACTGTGTTGGGGATCGACCAATTTCATCCACCGCACACCCTAGGCTCATCGCACGGCGAGAGCCGGATTACGCGTTTGGCGATTGGCGAGGGCGCGCCCTATGTGCCCTTTGCCCAACGTTCCCATGTGATCTGGCGCGCATTGGAAGCCGAAAGCGGCACCCCGCTGCTCACGCTATCGGGCGGGTTGATTGTGGGGCCGCAGCAGAACAGTGCGAAATTTCATGGGCAACGCGACTTTGTCGCCCACAGCGCGGCGGTCGCCGATCAATTTGCAATTGAACATGCAGTGTGGGATGCCGCGACGGTGCGCCAACGCTGGCCGCAGTTGCGCATCAGTGACGCTGAATATGCCTATTACGAGCCGACGGGCGGGATTGTGGCGGTGGAGGGGGCGATTGCGGCACAACTCCACCTAGCCCAACAGCGCGGCGCAAGGGTTCACTTGGATGAGCGCGTGGTGAGCTCTGTGCCCGATGATCAAGGCGTGACGGTCACCACTACGCAAGGTGTTTATCATGCCGATAAAGTGGTTTTGACGGCGGGGCCGTGGTTGGCCGCATTGTTGCCGGCGCGTTTGGCCAAGCCCTTGCAGGTCTATCGCCAAGTCATCTACTGGTTTGAGGCCGAAGAACCGCTACAATTCCACAGCGATCACTTTCCTTTTGTGATTTGGCTGGGGAATACGAAGGAAGAGTTTTTTACGATTTTCCCCTATGCGCAAGGGGGAACCGTCGGCGCTAAGGTGTTGACCGAAGAGTATCTGACGACTGTGATGCCCAATACCGTCGATCGCACCGTCCATGCACACGAGATTGAACGGATGTATCACGATTTTGTGCGCAGACGGGTGAGCGGTATCTTGCCGCGCTGTCTCAAGACGGGTGTCTGTCTCTATACCAACACGCCCGATGAACACTTTATCATCGACTTCCATCCAGCGAGCGACCGTGTGATAGTTGCCTCGCCCTGTTCGGGGCATGGCTTCAAACATTCTGCGGCAATTGGTGAAGCGCTGGCGCAATTGACATTGGATGGCAAGAGCACGCTCGATTGTAGCCATTTTGCGTTTGCACGCGTGGCGAACCTATAGGCTAAAATGGGTATCGATCGTATTGTAGTAAAGACTTCAGTCTTTGTCCGATTCAGAAAAAGACTGAAGTCTTTACTACCGCATTACGATGGTGTAACGTCGGTCACGTTTGGTATGTGACAATCTGCCCAAGACCGCAACACCGTCCGCACCAAGCCTTGCGCGACGATGCTTGTCCCATTACAAACGGGGTGGTTTGCATTGACCGAGTCTGTCACGTATCAAACGTGAACTGCAACCGCGATAACGTAACGCCGGTTTTTAAATTGAGCTCAGTATGATAGTAAAAATGAAAGAGAACAACGATTCTTATGCGGTTACAAAATAAAGTAGCGATTGTCACAGGCGGCGCGCAAGGCATTGGCGGCGGGATCACAGCGCGCTTTGCTGCCGAAGGCGCGGCGGTGGTGATTGCCGATCTGAATGAAGGGGCGGCCCGATACCATGCTGCCACGCTTATTCTCAATGGCGCGACTGTGCTGGTGGTGCGCTGTGATGTGTCGGACAGCGCCCAGGTCGAGGCACTTTTTGCCCAGACCCTGGCCCACTTTGGGCGGGTGGATATTCTGGTCAACAATGCCGCGTTGGTGCATCACCCGGCCAGCAATGTGAACTTCTTGGAACTTTCCGAAGCGGCGTGGCATGGCGCGCTAGCCGTGAATTTGACCGGTCTGTTCTACTGTTCACAACGGGCAGCGCGCATCATGGTCAAACAGGTGGTGGAGGGGCGCGGCAGTGGCGGCTCTATCATCAGCTTGAGCTCGGGTGGTGGCACGCGCGCGCATCGCCAGTTGATGGCCTATGACACCACCAAGGGTGGCATCGAAGCGGCAACGCGCGCCATGGCTATGGATCTAGCCCCGTGGAAAATTCGCTGCAATGCGATTGCGCCGGGCAACATTACCGTGAGCAACAGCATGGGGGGTGCCATCGGTCCCGATGCCGCCAAAGGTACAATTCCGCTGGGCCATCCCGGCGCCCCGGCTGATATTGGGGCGACCGCGACCTTTCTGGCTTCGGATGACGCCGCCTATATCACTGGGCAATGCATTTGGGTGGATGGCGGCATGGCCGCCCAACTGCGTTCACCAGGGGTCGATACCCAGATCGATCCAGACCTGGCGACGCGGGTGATGGGCGACAACGGGTAAGCCGATCTCTACACAAGCTTATCTTCTACGTTTAATTCCTGATAGGGGCTTATGCTATATGATGACATATCCTACCAATCCAGCCGTTGCCCAAGCGATGGCCAGCGTGGCCGCGGCAATGGCCCACGCACAAGCGGAGCCTAGCCGCCCAATCTACCATTTTTGTCCACCCGCCAATTGGATGAACGATCCCAACGGGACGATCTATCACAATGGCTACTATCATCTTTTCTATCAGCACAACCCCTATGGCGACGCGTGGGGGCACATGCACTGGGGCCATGCGCGCAGTACCGATTTGGTACACTGGGAACACTTGCCGATTGCGCTGTGGCCTTCCCAAGAACTGGGCGAGGAACACTGTTTCTCTGGCTGTGCGGGGGTCGATGGCCAAGGCAATCCGATCCTGCTCTATACCACGGTTGGCTTGGCGACCAATGGGGAACGACCGCCCAACGAACAGTGGGCCGCGATTGGCGATCCAGATTGGATCACCTGGCAGAAGCATCCGGCCAATCCGGTGCTAAGTTTGCAAAATCATGGTGGTCCCCCTTTCCGTGGGGAATGGCGCGACCCGTTCATCTTTACCGAGGCTGGGCGCACCTTTCTGGTGATTGGGGGCGACTATGACGATGTGGCGGGCGTTGCGCTCTATGAAGCGAAGGATGATACGCTGTTGCACTGGCGTTATCACAAGGTGCTCTATCAACGTCCGCGTGGCGAGAAGCTTTTCTTGGAATGTCCCAATTTCTTCAAAGTCGATGGCAAATGGATCTTACTCATTTCGCCCTACGATCTGATTGAATATATTGTGGGTGACTTTGATCTGGCGACGCTGACCTTTACCCCCACTGCCGAAGGTATCCTCGATCCTGGCTTTAGTACCGTGCCCAACTTTTACGCCTCGAATATTCTCTATGACGAGCAGGGACGCGCGATTTTGCTGGGCTGGGTACGTGGCTTTGCCGAGGGGCGCGGCTGGAATGGCTGTCTGGCTTTGCCGCGGGTGCTCTCTATCGGCCCTGACGGTCACCCTGTACAGACCCCGGTTGCCCAATTGCAAGCGTTGCGGACACAGCGCTATCGGCTGGTCGATACACCGATCGACACCGGCGGCCATCTGTTTGCCGAAATCAAAGGCGATGCGCTGGAACTGCAAGCCTTGCTTGAACCGGGTGATGGGAAAATCTTGCTGCGTTTGCGTCGATCAACCGATGGCGAACGCAGTGTCGATATCAGCTATGATGGGGCTGTGCTGGATGTGGCAGGTACGCAGACACGGCTGGTATTGGGGCTCAACGAGCCGCTGAAACTGCATGTTTTTCTGGATAAGTCGGTGCTCGAAGTCTATGTCAATGGCGGGCGTATTGCTGTCACGCGCGTGATCGATGATGCCCCCCCGGAAGATGTCGGTCTGCAACTGGTCACCCAAAATGGCAACGCCAGCATCGTTGCCTTTGATGCCTGGGAGATGCAATCGATTCACCTCTAGGGTGCGTGTCACTGGCCCACGGGTATGCTAAACGATCGCCGATCTGGGCGCGGCTGGTGACAGATACCTGCACGACTGAACATTGTGATTGGGAAAATAATGCTTCTGTGGTATAATATTGGGAACCTTACATAAAATTTAAAATTTTCCGGGTTTTTTGATTCATAGCAGCAGAAGGATAGATCACAATGACAAATTCTGCATCACTAGATACAGCACAACCTGCGCGTATGTCTGTGTTAACCGCTGCACCGTCTGCATTAACTCGGCGCGATTTTCTGGGTGCCGCCGGTGCCGCCTTGGTGGGTGCCTCGTTGGCCTTTGCCAATCCACCCAGCGGGCAAGCGCAATTCGGGCGCGACGGCACCATTCCCACGCCTGGCAAACGGCCTAATATTATTTTGATTATCACCGACCAGGAACGGTACCCGCAACATTGGCCAGCCGATTGGGCGACCAACAACTTGCCCGCGCACAATCGCCTCTTGGCCAATGGTCTCAGCTTTCGCCGCTTTTTCTGTAACGCTGCCATGTGCTCGCCCAGCCGCGCTACCCTGTTTACCGGGCTCTATCCAGCCCAACATGGCGTCACGCGTACACTGACGATTGGGGGCACAGAATCACCGGAAGAGACGCCATTGCCTTTGACCTTTCAGACCATGGGCCATCTATTGGCGGCTGCCAGCTACAATGTGGCCTATCGCGGCAAGTTTCATATTACGAAACATGCCGATGGTGGCGAACCCACCGCCGCGGATGCAGCGGCCTTGGGTTTTGCTGGGTGGCAGCCGACGACGATGGCGAATGACGCAGGGGTCGCGAATTTTGCCGGTGGTTGTGCCGATTGGGATCGCCAGGCGACGGATCAGGCCGTTGCCTTTCTAGGTACCCAGAATGCGACAATAACTGAGCAACAACCCTTTGCGCTGATTGTGGGGCTGGGCAATCCCCATGATGTATTGGCCTACCCGCTCACGTGGGATACGGTGGACCAGGAAACAGGCTGCGCGAACTATACGGGGTTTGACTTCAATCTTGGCATTGATTTGCCGCCGACAGTCGAGGAGGATCTGGCGACAAAACCTAGCTCCCAGGCCCAGTCACTCACTGTCTATGCGCTTGGCCTAGGGGCCGTGCTCATGCCACAGCAGAAGCGCGAATATGTAAACTTTTACGCTGGCTTGATCAAGCAAGCCGATATCCAGGTAGGGCGCATTCTGGACGCCATCCCAGAAGAAGTGCGTGACGACACGATAGTCATCTACACCTCTGATCATGGCGAGATGGGCATGGCGCATGGTGGCCTGCGCCAGAAGATGTTCAATATCTACGAAGAGACGCTGAATGTGCCGCTGATCGTGTACAATCCCAAACTCTTCCCAACGCCACAGACGACCGATGCGTATGGTTCATTGATTGACTTGATGCCCACCATCGCCTCTTTTGCCCTCTTGCCGGATCGCGACCACTGGTTCTTTTATGGGCGCGATCTCACGCCCATTGTGGATGATCCCACCGGCTCTGTGCAAAATGAGCTTTTGTTCACTTTTGATGATGATCAAATCGGGCAGATCAATGGCATCCCCACGACGCCGCAGGGGCAACCTTTAGTCGCTTATCCCTATTACATTCGTTGTATTATTGCCAACGATCTGGACGGCGAGTGGAAGTATGCCCGTTACTTTGATCCAACCGGTGTCGAGCCAGAGCAATATGAGATGTACCACTTGCGCGATGGGCAAGGTAACCCAGTCGATCCCGATGAACTCGATAACCTGGCCCATGCGACAAAGGCAAAATCGTTGTCACGCAGCGATGTGGATAAACGGGCCGAATTAGCACAGCGGCTAGCTGCCTTGGAAGCGAAACGCCTACAGCCATTGTCCTATAACTATATGCCCCTGGTGTGGGCAAGCTGATCTATGCTGGCCGCCCTGGGCTAAAGCCAACAGGGTTAAGAAACAACGCCCGCTCAAGCGGGCTATGGTTGCCGCTTCAGCCCCGTTCAGAGGGCGTTGTACCATAGCCCCACGCCGTTAACTCCTCAATAGTGATTCAAGTAGCGGTCAAGCGCTTCACCCCTGTCGCTGGGTGAAGCGCTTGACCATTGTTGGTAGAGGCGCAGAAAAGGCACAAAGTGGGGTGATGCTGTCGCTGCCTCGCGCAGAAATAAACACCCCATGACCCCTGTCTGTTCCACATACTTGGTCACGGCAAATCTTGCCAAGGTTGCGCTTAGATCGTACGCGACTGCTTGGTGTTGCGTGTGCCAACCTTTCTCTGTAGCATCCAACAATAGATATTGCGCCGCCGGATTGCCATCCATGGGCAGCCCCACCGCGCCGGTGGTGATAATCACCTTGTCGCGCCAGGCATGGGTGCGCGCCAGGTGATCATGGCCGCGCACGATCCATTGTTCGGTCACAGCGGGAAACATAGCCGCGATCTGCGCATCGGGCGTATAGGGCGGCAGGTTCTCGCGATCCGAGCGCGCCGACGCATGCACGATGAGCAGATCGGGTGCTTCGGGCAGGCGAAGCATCGGTGGTAAAGCCGCGATCTGGGCGCGTTCTGCCGCGGTGAATTGCGCCACGCCCCACTGTACAGGTGAAAATTGCTCGGTGTGCCAGATTGCCTCTTCCTGCTCTGTGCCAAAGAAACTCACATAGCGTTCGTGGTTGCCGCGCACAATCGGGCAGTCCAGACTCTGGGCCAACCCCCAACAGGCCGCCGAATCGGGCGCACCGACGACAATATCGCCGGCGATGACGATCAAATCGGGTGCCTGTTGGCGTACATGGGCCAGCACCGCCTCGAACGCGGGCAGGTTGCCATGAATGTCGGCTAGAATGGCAATGCGCATGGGTTACAGCAACGCTTGAATGCGCTCGGCCACGGCTTCGATCAGAATTTCCAGACAGCCCGGCGCAAGAATCGATGGCTCTTCCTGATACAAGCCTTTGCCATAGCGATCCGCCGGTAGCAGATAGGCGATCTGAAAATCCCCAGCCAGGGGCGACACAATCAGCGGGTGCTTGGGAAAGCGCTGGCGCAACTCGGTCTGGATCACGCTATAGGGTTCACCGCCCAGCGTGATCCAGAAGGCGTCGCCCAAGCGGTGTACGGTAAAGTGATAGGGACAGGTGGGCTGGTCGATCAGGTGGCGCACGCGCATGATCCAGCGGCGCGCCCGTTCCACTCGTGCCCCATAATCGCGTGCGGCGACGGTTTCGCCCCGTTGATCGGCTTCCTGTTGCTTGGTGCCCCATTCTTCCATTTCGGCTTCTAGATCGACTGGATCGGGCAGCGGCTTCTGGGGCAATTCGACCATGTATGCGCCGCCGGTGAAAAACTCGGTTTGGCGCACCCGTTCGGCGGTTTGTGGGCGATGCGCCCAGGTGCCCAATGTCGCCCCCGAAATGACCGGCCCTTGGTAGACAAAGTCGGCGGCAGGCGGGTCCAGGGTGGCTAGCGTTGCCAGGGCCGCGTAGCCAACATTGCGCCCATTGCTATCGGCAATGTCAATGTTGCCGTGATGGCTCTGGCGTGGCCCAAGTTCACCACAAACCCCCAGCGCAAAGACACAAGGTGCACCAGTTACTTCTTCGACTACTTCGCGTAGCGCACCGATATAGTCGGGACTGATGAGGGTGTTTTCCCAGGCCAATGTTGTCGGATGACAAGCATAGTTTACAACCGTTGCCAGGACTGTGCCCTGGCTGTCGTTAATGCGCGCCACCAGCAACGTATCATCGGCGGGCACACCAGGATTGTAACCACAGGCATAGAAGCCACTCTCGTCATCCCAATAGTCGCGGTTGGTTGCCATGCTACAGCGCCCCACGCCATAGGTGATCACGGCTTCCTGGAGCGTGGTCATCGCTTGGGTGGCCACGCTTACCAGTTTGGCATTCAATTCCTTGACAAAGGCTTCGATCATTTCGCCGCCGGGCAGATGCACGCGATCGGGCGCAAAGTTGCCGGAAGAATGGCTGTGCGAAAAGGTGGTCACGACATGATCGGCTGGCACCCCGACGGCTTGGCTGATCATCTCGATCAAGCTGGCTTGGTGCTCGGCGGTCATGCCCACATGATCGATCTGGAGATGGACTAGCGGCTGGCGCGAGTCGTCCAGCGGCGCAAAGATCATCGCTTCGGCAGTCAAGGGGCGATGGATACCGGTGGCGCGATGATGGCGGGCCGCGCCCCACATGGGGTGATAGATCCCAACGGGCGGCGTAACATCGATCCGGGCTAGCCCGAAACGCAGATGCGAAGTTGGAATCGGGTCAACGGTGATACTCATATAGTAGACTCCTCAGGACGATTTTTGTCGGTCGATTTTTTAGTCGATAAGGTGATTTCAAAAAATAGGGTAACGATTCACCCCTCCCTGCACCGGGGAGCGGGAACCCACTGGGTGTGGGAGGGCTGAATTGTACGACAACGTTAAATTTCATCACTTTCTGCGCTGAATGAATTCAGCGCCTGGGATAGAAAACGTGTTTAAACACGTTTGCCGTCGCAGGTGTTGAATTCATTCAACACGAATTTAACGTTGGCTGAATCGTTACAAAATAGGCTTAGGCGCTTGCAAAGCAATAAGGATCCAGCGCTTGCCAAACAAAATCATGCGTAGGGGCGGCTGCAAGCCGCCCCGCGTTTGGCTCGCTGCGAACGGGCGGCGGCAAGCCGCCCCTACTGGATACTTATTTCTTTCTACTGTCGTTAGTAAAAACTGATGGATTGCACCAGATAGTCAAGTTGCAGCTCGATTGTCGGGTTGTTGATGGGTACGGTGACGCGTACGCAGAAACTTGTTTGCGGCACAAGCCCTTCGCTGCAATATTGATAGCCAACCGAGGTGGGGCCCTGACGCACCCACTTGGCCCCCAGCTTGCCGCCGATGGTCACTTTGCTCACCGAAAGCGTATCGGGCGGTTGCAGTTCGCCAAACGGCGTGTTGTAAAAACCGAGCAATTGTTCTTCTACCAGATTGGGAATGCCCAGGCGATATTCGTCCAGAATGGCATTGCCGCCCAGTTCGTTGGCAGTGGGAATCCATGCGCCAGGATAGGAGAAGGCCACATGATTGGCCGAAATACGCGGCCAGTCACGAATATTATTGGGATCGGGCGGCAGTGGCGAATCTGGGTTGACAAATTTGGGCGTGGGCAGCGCGGTGACAAGCGTGCCGAAGGGCAGTTGGAGCGGTGAAACGATCACGGTGGGGGTCGATGTAAAGGTGGCGACGACTGCACCCTCACGTGTGGTCGCGGTCAAGGCAATGCTATCAAAGTTCACATCGATCTCTTCGCCTGTGGTGCCCCACTTTTTCCAGAGACGGATGTAAACCGTGGCATAGGGCTCTTGGGCCGTAAACTTGGCGCGAAAGTCATTAAAGGAGCCGGGGGCCAGCCGATTATCGTAGACATCCCAACCGGCATCTACCCAATTGGTGACCGTGCGCCAGTCGGCACGCCGCCCCAGCGTCCACCCGACCTCGACGCGATAGCGCCACGGATCGAGGTTTTCGCCCTCCAAGGTGGTGCTGCGGATCATGCCGCGTACGCTGATCTGATAGACGGTGCCAGGGGTCACACGCACAGTTTGGAAGATGCCCGCGTAGCGATTATCTGTGCCCGCGCCCAAGCCTTTGGTGTTGATTTCCAGCAACTGGCTGTGCTCGCCATCGGCCACGACCGGATCCCACTCTTCATCGTAAAACCCGTAGACTGCTTGCCCGCCATTGGTAAAGCACCCCCAGCCAATGCCGACATGTCCACAGCCATCGCGATAGCTAAACCCGTGCTCAAAATTGCCATTCACCAGCAGATTCGCATCCGCTTTCCCCGGCAGAATAGTTTCGATCAGTGCCAAAAGCACTATTACGATTGCCAACCCACTGAGCAGGCCAGCGCGCCATCCATCACGGAACATGCAGAATCCTCAAACCTGGTGATATCTTAGCGTGAGTTCAATTTGAAAACCGGCGTTGCGCGCTAGCATGCCGGGGACTGACCAACCGTAGATCTGAACTGCGAACTTTTCCTAGTCAGTCCCCGGCACGCTGATCACGGTTGTATCATAGGCCGGTTTTAAGTCTGACATACGTATCAGCAAAATTCGTCATTTCAATTTGATTTCACTATAGCTCGATACCGAATCGAACTTGACCGGACAAGCTTCCAGCGTAATCATACACAACAACTGCATTTGACTCAAGTGTGATCGTGTCTCGTGTCTGATGTCTCGTGTCTGCTCTCGCGCGTGTCTTGATTTAAAAAGCAACCTCTTCCTTGGTTTCCATCTTATCTTCGTCGAGTTCCATGCCGAGGCCGGGGGTGGTGGGCAGGGTGACGACGCCATTGATCGGTTGCAGCGGCGTCTTGAGGAAGTGTTGATGAATTGTATTCCATTTGATCAAATATTCCAGCAGCGGACAGGTGGTGGCCGGCCAGGCTGCGATCACATGAGCCGAGGCGGGCGTCGAGTGGCCGTGGGGAATCACCGGCATATCATAGGCCGAGGCCAGCGCAATAATCTTCATAGTTTCGGAGATGCCGCCCGCCCAGTAGATGTCCTGTTGATAGACATCGCAAGCACCAGCGTCGAGCAAGGCTTTGGCTCCCCAACGCGTATATTCATGTTCGCCGCCAGAAATGGGAATGCGCACATTGCGGCGAATTTCGGCATATTGTGCGATCTTGTCGGGCAGCACTGGCTCTTCCAGCCAGCGCGGCATATACTCTTCCAAGCGCGCCGCCATTTGGATTGCATAGGGCACATCCCAACTCATCCACGCGTCGAGCATAATGTCCACATCCGGCCCGACCGCATCGCGCAGGGTGCGCACCAAGCGTAGATTGCGCTGTATGCCGGCGATGCCATCGGTGGGGCCATCGCGGAAAAACCACTTGGTGGCGCGGTAGCCTGCCTGCACCGCCATTTGTACCCGTTCCTGCACCAGTTCTGGATCGAGCGAGAAGCCAAGCATACTGGCATAGGCCGGAATTTCGGTGCGCGTTGGACCGCCCAGCAATTGATAGACTGGTGCGTTGAAATGTTTGCCTTTCAAGTCCCACAGGGCACAATCGATGGCGCTGATCGCCTGCATGACCACGCCCTTGCGCCCATGCACCATGGCGCGATACATGCGATCCCACAGGCGTTCGATGGCCAGCGGATCGTTGCCGATCAGCAAGGGTGCCAGTTGTTTGCCGACAAAATAAACTTGATCTTCCGAGATCGGGCCGCCAATGCCATAGACGCCACTATCGGTCTCGATGCGTATAAAATAGGCCGTATTGTGATATTTGCCAGGACTCAGCGGCGCGATCCAACTGACGCCTTCGGCTTTGTGTTCGGGATAGATATCAATCGGGCGGATCAGGCGTTCCTCCCAGAACTCGCCTTCCTGCTCAATCGTGCCGGTCAGCTTGAATACGCGGACATGGGTAATTTGCATGGGTTCTCCTTGGGCTTGGATGGACTGTGGAACAGGGCTGTCGAGCTAGGTGCAGCACCGTTTTTGGCAAGACACAGCCCTATTATACATTGGATAGGCTGGCATGTCAGGTGGCGAAATCCGGGAGAAAAGGCGGAAAGCACAGAGCGTTAGGCTATTCCAAAATTTAGACGATCCAATTCAGGTAGGGGCACGAGGTGTGGCGGAATAAAACGATGGGTGTACACAAGCTCTCTTTCCGCCACACCTCATGCCCGTACTGGATCATTATTTTTTTGGAATAGCGTTAGAGTCTGCAAGACCCTAACGCTCTCGTCCGGCGTATGCTGGCTGCGTGTTAGGCTTTCCCCGCGGCTGTCGCTTCTGGCACTTCTATCAGCTTGCCCGTCTTGACATCATAGATATAGCCATAAATCGGAATCGTGGCGGGGACAAGCGGGTGATTGCGAATGCGTTGCACATCCGCCGTGACACTGACGCTTTGATCCTTGATCGTCAGCCAATCGATGAAGTGGCCTTCAGTCGAGCCGGGGCCCGCGCCGATGTCGTGCCAGCCGCTGGCGTCAATCGTCGCGGTTTCTAGACTACTCGCCAGCAGATCGCGCATAATGTCATCGGTAAAGGTTTCCATGCCACAATTGGTATGATGCACCACAAACCATTCACGTGTGCCCAGCAACTTGTACGAGATCACCAACGAGCGAATCGCGTCATCGCTCGCGCGTCCACCGGCATTGCGGATCACATGCGCGTCGCCCTCGGCCAAGCCAGCATAGTGGGCTGGATCGAGGCGCGCGTCCATGCAGGTCAAGATCGCAAAGCTGCGCCCTGGTGGCATGGGCAAATTCGCTTTATCGCCAAAATTCTTGGCATAGTCGGCATTGGCGGCCAGTACTTCCTTTAGCACAGTACTCATGATCGATCTCCTTTTTGCGAGAAATGCTTGATGAAAATAAAAACACCACCGGTTGTAATCCGATGGTGTGGGGCTACCTAACAAAAACCGTCAGCCTATTGCAGCGTTACCCGCTATTCCTCACCGAATCATCCACTTGTGTCAGCGGAGACAGTGAGTCACCTGGGCCTGTCAGGGATAGACAACGTGCTGCACCTGAAGCCGAGAATACTGTCCCCGCTTGCTACAGCTACAACAACCGCTATAGAGGGTAAACGCAAAGGTGAATGGCATGTCGATACGTTGGATAATCGTCTATAGGTGGGAGATGACGCTGGCTACAAACGCGCTAGTACAGTTGGGCGTAGATACCACGGCAGTTAATCAGGCACGTTACTCGTGTACATCATGGTAAAAATAGGGTACCTTATTTACGCCGGGATCTACT
>DAOTTR010000488.1:0-6359 GCA_034437715.1 Caldilineaceae bacterium | reverse complement strand
GTCACCATGGAAAAGCAGCTAGTACAGTTGGGCGTAGATACCACGGCAGTTAATCAGGCACGTTACTCGTGTACAGCATGGTAAAAATAGGGTACCTTATTTACGCCGGGATCTACTAGAACGGTCAACGTTTGAATAGACAACATCCTGGGTATAAGCACGCGCCCAGGGGCTACTTAAAGTCCAACCTGCTCCTTTGTGGCCAAAGTCAATACTTGTTTGATTATAAACTCCCGAACCTACAAGATGATTAGGATCAGGCCCTTCTGGAATTGGGGGACTACTGAAAGGATTGTATAAGAAGTTTGCCCCATTGGCCGCATCAGTATCAACTGGGATTTCCGTCACTGGCGCAAGACAACAATGCATCAAAAAAGCAGTATTATCAGAATGCTTCAACCCTAACGCGTGGCCAAACTCATGACGAAGTACCGTACGTAAGTTACGACTATTGACTGGTGGCGGACCTGTCCCTACATGCCAGGTTTTATTAGTATTAATTCTCATATCAAAGCCAGTCATGTATGGATTGCCAGAATTACCGTATGTATCTGTAACACCCAATGCTGCACTACTGCCCAACGCTACTGCACTAAGCTTGTTTGCACTAGTAGTGCGATTGAAGGTAAAGTAAGTATTCCAGTTACTGACTGCTGTATCAGCATCAGAGATCCAAGCTGCCCCCATGGCGTCGTAGCTTGCATCCCTTTCATAGGTTGTGTTGTTAGCTGCATAAGCACGTATCCAGATACGATATGCTTGTGCGTCTAGTTTCACCAAGCCCACAAGCGTAAATACAATTGCTAAAGGGAATAGCCACTTTACAAATCTTAATATCTGTTGTCCTATACGCTCTTGAGTCATACGGTCACTGTTCATTTTATCTACTTTGAATCTCTGATAGATCCACATAATACCTCCAATAGAAATGGTTTGCAGAGGAAGAGTAGAATTTTATCTTAGCATAAATTTATGATCTCGACCTATGCAAAACCTACCATAATTCTATCATTTTGGTATCTCGTATCGGGGCTATAGAGGAATGCGCCCCGGCTTGAGAACGCCCAGGCGGCTGTGTGCTTGTTCGTACAGATCAAGGCTGACAATGGCTGGGTGTGAGCCTTCAACTTCAACGCTGCCCCACGGCTGAGCCCAGCATAGAAGCCATTACCCAGGATGGTGCGGACGGTTGACGCGTGCCACTGGCCACCGTGGTCACACTGCGATCATTGAACCTCTCAGCCATGATACACGGATATACAGCGCTGCACCATCGTTCTGCAAACCTAACATGATCTACTTGATCGTCTGCCGTTTTACTAACTTGCGTGCTATGCGTTCGCCTACTTTCTTTAAGTCTTTTTACGCTACGTTTCAGCGTTCTCGCAAAAATCTTAGCGTGCCCAATCGCGCGCCGAGCGTGGATCCATAAACATGCCGCGGTCGCGAATCGCGACCAAGAGTTCGCCACTGCTGGCCGTGCCGACGGCTTGGCCGTTGTGCAATCCGGGCAATGCATGGCGACCACCGGCGTTGCCCGCACGGTATTGCGCCAGCAGATTTGGATCGACACAGAAATTTTCCAGATGGGCAGCGTAGCCGTGGGCAACCGTGCCATCGCGTGTATAGGCAACGGTCAGGCGCGTGGCTTCGGCATAAAGAACGACAGCAATGTACCCACCGCCATAGATTTCGGGTCCGCGCGATGGCACAGAGATAACTTCACCGGGAGCCGTGGCCACCCCCATCAGCGTGACATCATAATTCGTCAGCCAATCGGCGGCGCAGCCATGTGCACCACAGTCCCAACGCCAATCGCGCACCTGGTAGACACTACTAATGGCGGCGCGGCGCTGATCGGCAAATAGACCAGCCCACTGGGGTGCGCCAGCATCCGGATCACCATTATAGCTCACAAACTCGCTGGCAGCGCCGCTGGGTTGATAGCCACGCAAACCCAGATTTAGATCTCCATGCTGGCTATCCGGCCGCTGGGCATCGGCCACTTCCATGGGGATCAAGGTATAGCCATTGGTAGAGGTTGGCGCGCAACCGGCTACGGCTGCCTGGACGGCTGGTTCCACGACATCAGTCGTGGCTAGCGCGTTGGCAACGGGCGGCGCACTGTCCATCGCGGCGGCTTGTACTGCCTGGAGAGGCGCGCTACTCGCTACAACGCTTTCCCCAATCGGCGTCAGCTTTAACAAGGGGACCGGCGTCTGGGTTGGCACCAGCATGGCGGTTGGCGTTGGCGATGGTACCGTAGGCGAAGGTTCAGCCACGGTGGGCGAAGCAAGCATGGCTAGCGATTCAGCGACTGTGCGCGTCGTCTCTAGCCGCACAGGGAGATTCTGCATGGGTGGCGTCGCCGTGGCATAGGCATATCCAACGGGCAGCATACGATTGGCCATGGACTCGCCACGTGGTTGGGCCACCGCCAGATTGGCGATCTGAATAATGATATAGAGCGAAACAGTGGCTACGCAAAACAAGAAAATTTGGGTTACATAGTTTTTCATACCCGACCTCCCTTTGGCTTCAATAGTATTAGCGCGACCTATCCGATTTTTGTGCATCTAAACCGGAAACGGCTTTGTCATTGACGGCGTTCCTACCATCTGAACCATGGGCGAGCAAGTACGTATATTCCGTGATCCGCAACTAACACTTTGGCCGTACAGATAAAGCTGTAGCCAGTGGCCGTGCTGTATATGCAGATCCCAGTTATCAGGGTAAGTCATAGGTCGGTTGATTTACATAACGTTTGACGGCTAGGGTTAGGGTGATTTGTGTACCAGGTGGCAACATCACCAGTAGATGGCGGTCGGCCAGATCGACAGTTTCGCTGCGCGTAGTGATGGGCGGTGGTGCATAGGTTTTGTTAGAACCGGGATAGTCGCTGGTACACACATCGTAAGTAACTGCCTCGAAGCGGTGTTCGCCAAAGCCACCCGCTTGGACAATCACCTGGCGTTGGACAAAGGAGCTCAGGTTTACCAGCTTCACAACCGTCTGCTCTGCGGTCAGTTGCTCGACGAGCGCGGCCACATCGTCGGGCAAGCCAGGGCGTTGGCGGTCGGCATCGAAATAGCGCACGCGACAATGCAACAATCCGCCGTTATAAATAATCTGCGGCGCGCCCAAGGTCAGTTGTACCAGCGCCTCACAGATCACGGGGTTGTGTTCTTGCCAATGATGAATATAGACTTGGTTCAGATCGGCCTCATCTTGGGCAATCAAGGCCAAGCGGCGCATGACCATGCCATAGGTGGCGCGCAACATCTCTTCGGGATAGGTGGGGTTGTCACCAGCCAAAAAGCGCAGCCAGGGTTGTTCATGGCCGCCATCTTCCTTGTTGCGATAGGGCACAACCGTGCGCCAATCATATTTCTCGACGGCGCGCAACGCTTCAATGCGCAACCAATCTGCCTCGGACATGGAGATATTCCAGAGCGCTGTCGGATAGACAGGCGAGAGCGGTTGATAGTCAAACCAGCCATGATCGCCGTAGCGATAGGGGGCCACAAACATCTGGTAGTCATCTTCCTGGCCAGCAAACGCGCCCAACCAATGATGGCCCAGGCTCATCTCCAATTCGCGCACATCGCGTTCTTCCCCCAATGCCCAAATGCGATCAAATTGCGTGCGCGGCAGATCCAAGTAATCGGCATTGCCGGTGAGCAAAAAGGCATTGATCCCCGCCACCGTGGCGGCCATGCCAATGTTGTAATAGCCATGCGGCCACGTCCAGCCATAGAGCCCGCCATACCATTGACCATTCATCGCTTCGCCCACCTGGCCGGAGATGCCCACATTGTCGGGCAAGAGTCCACCATTGGCTTGCGCACGCGCGATCCACGCGTCGACATATTCGGTGATCCAGTCGCGATATTTGGGGTCGCCGGTCATCAGATAGGCATTGGCAACCAGACTGGTCACAATCAGGTTACCGGCCACATCCCCTTTACCCATGCGCTCATGCATGGCTTGGCCCATCTGGCGCGCCTTGCTCGGATCTTTCAGATCGTCATAGTGTTCAATGCCCGCAAGATCATGGAAGGGCAAGCCATAGGTACGCATGGATGCGCCCCAGCCATAGCTCGGTTCTTCGCCATCGCTAAAGCCCCAGCGCGGGCCACCGCTGCCATTGTGTGCGGCGCGGATAATTTTGTGTTCGGGATCATAATTCGGCGCGTCGGCATCTTCGTTCATGTACAGACCGGCAAAGCGCCGCGCCCGTGCCAAGTTCACAGGATTGGTCGGATCGGCCAAGCAGAGAAAGTAAAAATAGATATAACTTTCGCCCTGGTGAAATTGATCGTAACCCAATTCGTACTCTTTATGCACCATGCCGGCGCGCGTCAATTGGCGGGTGACACCATCCCAGATGCGTTGCCCCTCTTGCAGCAGATGATCGCCGCCGCCCAACAGATAAAAGAGCGGCCAGTTAAAGGCACTTTCGTAGAAGTCATCAGCCCCGTCGCGTGAGCCAGTGCCGCCCTCGCGCCAGATGAGTTCGCCATCCGCGCGCACGTAATGCGCCAGGAAAGGCGCGGTCGATTGGTTCATTAGATCGATCAGCTTGCGTTCTAGGATCGCCCAGGTGGGTGGGGGGAAGCAGGGTGTGCTAGCAGTAATCCTATGCATGGTCGGTTCCTTGCCATGGAATAATTTTATCAGTGAATATGATTGCAATCATGCTTTTTATTATAGGGGATTTTTTGGTAGAGCACTAGCGGTGATGCCAACAAGATACCGCAATTGTCAATATAACGGGCTATACAATGGGTCAATCAGGGGAAGGAAAAATGGGTTTGCTTTCCAAGAAAAGCTAGGATACACTAGCAACCAATAAATCTCAAGTTATCCATTGGTATAAAACCTAGATAGATGAACCATGCAATTTGATTTACTCATTAAAGGTGGTGAGGTAGTTGATCCGGGTGGCGGCTACCGAGGACGGTTGGACGTCGCCATTAAACGCAATCGTATTGCTGTGGTGGAGGCCAATCTTTCGGCAGAGTCAGCCGCCCGTGTAATCGACGCAACCGGGCAAACCATCACGCCAGGGTTGGTTGATCTGCACACGCATGTCTACCATAGTGCAACCTGTTGGGGGATCCGCGCCGATCCCGTGGCGGCACGCACCGGTGTCACGACGTGGCTCGATGTTGGTTCGGCAGGCGCGTATAACTTTCCGGGCTTCCGCGAATTTATTGTCAAACCGGCGGATGCGCGCATTTATGCGCTGCTCAACATCTCGTCGATTGGGTTGACAGCTTCGACTTGGGAGCTGGCCAATCTCAATTATATGGATGTGGATCTCTGCTGCAAGCTGATCGATCTCAACCGCGATCTGATCTTGGGCGTAAAAGTGCGCATTGACAGCAGCACAACCAGTGGGACGGGCGTCGAGGGTCTCCGGCGCGGGCGGATCGCCGCCGAGCGTTGCTCGATGCCGCTGATGGCCCACATTGGCAAAGGCCCGCCCGAATTAATCGAAGTGCTGGAATTGTTACGCCCCGGCGACATCTTGACGCACTGTTTTACCGGCCAATCCATGCGGATTATCGACCAGGGTGGCAAGCTACTCGAAGCCGCCAAGCGCGCATGGGACATGGGTGTGGTCATGGATATTGGGCATGGTGCAGGCTCATTCTCCTTTGAGACCGGCGCGTCGCTGATCGACGCCGGTTATCTACCGCATGTGATCTCGTCGGACATTCACCAATTCAGCATCCACGGCCCACTCTTTGATCTGCCCACCTGTCTCAGTAAGTTCCTAGCATTGGGCATGTCATTGGAAGCGGTGATTGCCGCTGCCACCATTCGCCCCGCCGAGGTCATGGGGATGCAGCAGGAAATTGGCACCCTGCGCCCTGGCGCGTTGGCCGATGTCGCGCTGTGGAAGATTGAAGAGGGGGACTTTACCTTCTATGACATTCACATGCAGCCACGCCAGGGCAAGCAGTTGCTCACGAATACGCTGACCATTATCAATGGGCGCGAAGCCGTGCGTGCTAGCTACGATGCGCCCATGCCGTGGATCGAAATGGGCGAAAATCAACGGGCGTTAATCGAACGGGGCCATACGCCCACGGCCATGGTTGCCACGACTAGCGGGGCGGGGCAACCGCATAAATGCTGCTAAGTGTCTGTCCAAGAATAACATGGATGATTTTAGACAGATTTACTTGGGTAACATCACGTAAATTCACTATTTTATTTCTGGACAGACCCTAAGGACAGTAGAAAGAAATAAGTATCCAGTAGGGGCGGCTTGCAGCCGCCCGTTCGCAGCGAGCCAAACGCGGGCCGGCTGCGAGGCCACCCCTACGCATGATTTTGTTTGGCAAGCG
>DAOTTR010000487.1:0-2920 GCA_034437715.1 Caldilineaceae bacterium | reverse complement strand
GGGTCGCCCGTGTAGCTCTGGCGTAGCCGCGTCAGCAAACGGTCGATCCGTTCCTGGTCGGAACGGGCGCTGTAAATAGGTGGTGTAGATTGATAGATCATGGACGCAATTTATTGATTGTTTGGGGTACGCAAGCGGCGTAGTTCCGCTTCCGCTTCGTGCAGACGTGCTTCTAGGGCGCGGCGGGTTTGTGCTTCTGCCTGTGCTCGCGCCTCCGCCGCCGCGGCGCGAGCAGCAACCGCAGCAAGGTGACCTTCGATATAGATGCCATTTTTATCGTAGCAAGCGAGTTCGGTGCCGCGGATACTGAGCCAAAGCTGGACTGGTTCCAACCAGAGCCAGCCTTGCTGATTGGCGACCATCAACACATAACCTTCTGGGGTAAGTCGGCGACCCGCCAATTCGCGCACTTCACCTTTGCCACGCTGGCGGATATCGACAATCACGTAGAACCCAACGCCAACCTGCTCATACTCATCAACCTTGTCTTCCAGGTCAACCGTGCGCGTTTTGGGCGAAGTGATTTCGATAATGAGGGTCGGTTTTGTGCCTTCCTCGGCGCAGTCGAAGGTGCTCCAGTTGCTGCGCCGGTGGACGTTAAAAATGACGGCGATATCCGGTCCATGCGGCGCAATTTCTGGATGCTCCCAAGCGACGCGTGTGTCGTGCAAGACCACGGCCGACGGATCATTGGCCAGCACCATGCTAAGAATGTTATAAAGATAGATGCAGAAGCGCTCATGCTCGTCGGTATGCACGTGAAAATCTCCCACTTGCGGGTGCAGGATATCATGTAAGGTTAAGGGAATGCGCTCGCGTTTTGTCGCCCCCGTGGATAGCGTGCGCTGCACCTCGCGCCAACCATACGCAAACGGGTCAAGCTGGACACCGTTTGTTTGGTCAGCCGCCGCCGTGGGGCGCTCTACGATCATACTGTCGCTCATGATTTTACCTCCTGCCTATGGAAAGCGTGCTTCGCCTGAGCATAAGCCCATTATACTACATTACTCCATTGGATATTTCATGCCCCACTGGGCGCGGATCGCATCCATTGTCTGCATAATGGATAAACTTTCGTCGAGCGGCATGATTTCACTTTCCAGCTTGCCAGCGCGCACACAGTTGGCCACTTCGGCGGCTTCGTAGTTATAGCCGTTAGCTGTGTAAGGCAGCTCAATCTCCTGCGTTGGTTGGCCGGAAACGGTCAATGTCATCTTCTTCGGGATCCAAAAGGGTGGATGAATCCGGATCATGCCATTTTCGCCCATAATCACCGCGTCGTGGGGCGTGTTCGTGCGTACGGCGGTGGAGAGCACGGCTAGTTGACCCTGTGGGTAGCCTAAGATAAAGGCCGATTGTTCATCGACCCCGGTTTGGCCCAGTTCGGCCAGGCCGGCGATCCGATCTGGCGTGCCGAGGAACATGGCGGCCAGCGAGAGCGGATAGATGCCCACGTCGAGCAGCGCGCCGCCACCCAGGGCCGGGTCAAAGGTGCGGCTTTCGGCGCGGAAACCGGCGCGATAGCCAAAGTCGGCGGTGATCATGCGCACGGCACCAATTGTCCCTGCTTTGACCAAACGATGCGCCTCTTGCACAATTGGCGTAAAGCGCGTCCACATCGCTTCCATCAGAAAAAGCTGACGTTGGCGTGCTTCTTGAATGATAACTTCGGTCTCGGCGGCGTTGATCGTAAATGGCTTTTCGCACAACACATGTTTGCCGCCGCGCAGGCAGAGCAGCGTATTTTCCTTGTGCATCGGGTGTGGTGTGGCCACATAGATCGCATCCACATGGGGGTCGGCTGCCAGCGCTTCGTAGCTGGCGTGGCGATGGGGAATGCCAAACTCGTCGCCAAACTTATCAGCGTTGGCCTGGGTGCGCGAACCAATCGCCACCAATTCGGCGTCATCGAGCGCCTTGACGCCGGTGGCAAATTTGCGGGCTATGTTGCCGCCACCCAGAATTCCCCAACGAAATTTTTCAGACATATTAACCCTTTCGATCTTATCGCTTTTTGCTAGCTGGTTTTGCCGCTAAACGCTTGCGCATTTCGTCGCTTGATAATCCACCTTCTTGTTGTTGTCGTCGCCGCGATCTTTCAATGATGGCAAGAAATTGGGGATGGTTGCTTAGCGCAATCGTTTCTAAATTCATGTTGGCAAATGCCATCACCACCGCCACAGGCTGACCGTCGATTGTGACAACCAGCGGCCCAGCTTCAACTTGTTGGGCATACTGCGCCAATGGGTTAGTTGCTTCTGTAATGTCTATCGTACGCACTGTCATAATTCTATCTCCTCTCTGCCAACCCGAACCCGGTTGCGAAGTTTAACCCCGACGGCTCGGATTAATACTTTTGGTTCGGGTCCATCTTCAATATCGTAATAAACACGGAGTGTCCCAATCCGTAACTCCCAGGGTGCAACTGGATTCGGGCGCATCGGTTTACGATTGCGGGTTTCGAGTTGTGGCTGATGCGTTAATTGTTGATCGACAGTGTCTAAAATGATCGATTGCTGACGCGCTGTTAAGGCTCGAAAATGTGCTTCGGTTTCTGGCGAGTACTCGATTTCATATGGCATTTTGCCGTAGTTTTCTGCTTGCTATCAGATAGAATTATATCACATTAAAACCAGTGTGCATTACTATTATCCTACCTACCCCGGCTCACAGGCAGCATGCGGATGCTAAACTGATAGGGCTGCGGCTTGACCATATACTGAGGCAATACGCCCGGCCCACAACTGGCATTGCCCAGGCCACTCTGGACGTGGTCCAGGTGGACGGTAATTTCATTGCGCCGCGGCAATTCGTAGGTGTGACGGGCATTGGTTAAATCTGCGGCGGTAAAATGATGCGCGCTAATGTTGAACAGGGCCGACACACCCTCGATCTTTAACCCTTCGCCCGCCGCATTCGT
>DAOTTR010000486.1:0-2398 GCA_034437715.1 Caldilineaceae bacterium | reverse complement strand
CAGTTGTTGCAAGTTGCGCTCATTACCTGCCAGTTGTGTACTTTTACTGGCGTCGTTGAGATGTATACTGAGATAAACGAAAGTCCCAGTACTTTTTCGGCTTTTCCGGCAGCACAATTTCACCCACGTTGCATTCATCCAGACCATTTATTCGAGCTGCCCACCAAGATTCTCTTTCAGATTCCCGAAGAATGGATTGCCCCCTTCTCTTCCGCACCAGATTCAAATGAACCTGGTGCAAATCCAACCATCAACGCTGTGTTGATCAACGCTTTGTTGCCAACGGCTCACTCACATCAATGCGCAAGATTTGCCCCATCCCTGCATGCGCTCGCCCTGGCTCTAAATCGTAACTGTATTGCGAAACATAAAGCGCACCGTCCGCGCCAATCGCCATACCCGCCGGATAGGAGAGTCCTGTGGCCATCACATCGCGCAAGCCGTCGCTATTCAAGCGCACCACACGGCCTGTGCCCAGTGCTGGAATTTCGGTTTCGCCGTTGGACATTTGCAACACATAAAGCCGACCTTGCTCATCAAAAGCCAACCCCAAGATGTTGGTAAACCCCTCCGCAAATATTTCAACTTTGCCAGCTGGTGACACCTTAAAAACTTTGGCGGCACCGACCACGGTTGGCAATGCGTTAATATTGCCGACGTAGAGGTTGCCATCATGGTAGGTAAGGACAGTCGGAGCAATGTGACCAAAGAGCGCCGTGAAGTCAACTAGTTTGGTCACCTGCCCTTCGTGGCTGACTTCGTACAAGCCACCATGATTGGTCTCCACAATGTAAAACTTGTCGTCAACGGCAATCAACCCGTAGGGCATACCATCCGGCTCCATGTCATCATCCATCGTTGGTTTGGGGGGCCAGTTGGCGCGCAAGATGGCGCTGAGGTCAGCGAAACTGCTCCAGGTGCCGTCTGGGTTGCCACGCAGAATGCCATTGGGCAGCGCATCTTGCGCCCGTGAACAACCGCCGGCTTGAAACAAGGCATAGACGGTATTATCCATCAGCGCAACATCCGCGGCACCGTAGGTCCAGTCGTAGGGATCACGAGCAGAGGGGATGGCGTCGATAACGGTCGTCCGCTTGCCGTCCGGCGTGATGCGTGAGACGCGGCTGCTGTTGCCCATGAAATACGGCATAAAGGCCGACTCGAAGTCGGGGCAGGTGTCGGCTGCGATCTTCTCCTCACCGGCGTTGCCAGCTTCGGCGACATAGAGATTACCGTCGGCATCGAACTTCAAGCTACGCGGGTACGCCAGACCGTCATAAAAAACGGCAGCATTGGGCGACAGTGGTGGCGGCATCCAATCGGCGGCCACCGATCCGCCCGCTTCGGATGCGAGCCCTTTTTGTTCCACCGCCGGACTAGAAGATGCGCTGGGTGTCGATGGGCTGATTGGTTGGCAGGCACTGATGAGCAGGGTGAGGGGGAGCGCTGCTGTGGCGATCCATCCCATTCGTAGAAAACGTTGCATATAGACTCCTTTGTATCAATTGACTACTGTTGCTGTAACAAAAATTGTGCGAGCGCATTCACTTCGCGCTCGCTCAGGTGAGCAAACGACGGCATCGTAAAACGGAGATGTTCGTACCCGGCGACCCCGTATACCTTTGGATCGACAATACTTTCACGAATGTACGCCGCCGCGCTTGTCGTCTTGCCGGTATAGTCAGGTGACTGGATCCGTGCTTCGGCAGTGGTGCGCAGATGGTTATGCGTCGGCGCATAGGTAGCGCTAGAACCGACTGCATCCAAACCGTGACAGCTATCACAAGCCAGGGTATGGTAGAGTTCTTTGCCTTGAGCGACTGCCTCCTGGTTAACTTTAGCCGCCTGATCAGCCGTGGACACGGGTGACACGCAACTGACGACCACGCTACCAATGGCGATAATGAGCAATGCGTTCGGCACGCGCTTAGCCCAGCTCATCTGCTCCCTCCGCTAGGGCTGCCCACCCCTGCCCACTGCGCACGCTGTCGATGATCGTATTCGCCAGCCAGCCATCGTGGAAGGTTGGGTATCCGCTGTATCCCTCACCGCGCACATCGGCGACAAATTCGCGCATGAGTTGATGCCAGGCACTCTGTACCGGATCCTCCGTCCAGGCAAGCAACTGACTCACTTCGTCGGGAATCTGCATCTCCTGCCAATGCTGCTGGCTGCGGTCGAAATGCTCGATGGTTTCTGAAAAGAAAGCTCCGGCCAAATGGAGTGAGCCTTTGCTGCCATAAAAAGCCAACGAGTTTGGATAACGGCCCGCCGCCATTTCTGAGGCTTGAAAGAGCACGTCGGCTGTGCCACCAGCAGGCAGTTGTAGGCGTCCCAGAATCGTATAGCCCATGTCGGCATCGTTGGTCTGCCAGGTGCTAGCTGCGGCTTGCTTGGG
>DAOTTR010000485.1:0-14966 GCA_034437715.1 Caldilineaceae bacterium | reverse complement strand
TGCTCTTCCCCTACCTTCATCCTTCCTCTTTTCTCCCGCTCCTTCCCCTGACTCCTCTCTCCACCCCCCGTGACTCCCTTCCCGCCTTTCGTTCAACATATCACTAGATAGAACCTTCTAGCTAGATCCTTCTGCCTCTGTCCACCCATCCGTGCTAGCTAGAACCGTTCGCGCGAATGAACTAGATCGAATGTTCTCGCTAGATCGTGTTTTTGTCGGTTTACATAGAATGGTTGGCGCGAATAGAATAGGCAGAAGAGTTTGCATGCACCGTAAGGTACGCCCAAATCATATACGAAAACTAGCAGAAAATCAAGCATCAATTTTGCGGTATCTCACCTGATGCGCAACGACCCGTCGCGATCGGGAAAACAACAGGGCAAAACCCACAGCGCCACCGCAACCACCTGCACAACCACCCAAATTGCTCGATCGTCTCCGTATTGCCTTCGCCTCAAGCATTATTCGGGAGCCCTCTGGGCGCGCAGAGCAAGCCTATGTCAGTTGGATAAGCGCTATACCCTCTTCCACCAGACGTGACACCCAGAGACGATGAATGTGCCGGAAATCGAAGTCTTTCTGACCTAGCTCGCTGTCGAGCAGGAGATGCCGCCTCTACCCAAAAGACTAAGCAATCTATCTAATGAGACAACTTCTGCTCGCTACTGGGGCAACGCAAAAGACAAGTAGACGATATACCCATCAGCCGAAACGGGGCGATCGTCGGTTGCTTGCACGGGCACTTTTTCCAGCGAATCGGCGTAGTAAAGTTGCACGGCCAGTTGATAGCGACCGGGTTCACCGGCAATTAACGGTGAGGTGACGGGCGGCACATTGGTGTATTCCACAATCGTCTTGCCGGGGTCCCACCAGATGGTAGGGATGGCACCGTTGTAGGGTTCCTGCTCCAGTTGACTGATGACGCGTGGGCTGCCATCGGGCTGGGTTTCGATCAGTTGCAAAATATATTTATAGCGCAGTTCGGGCTTGCGTTCTACTTGCCAATAGAGGGTGACGGGCAAGGCGCTCTCTGGTGTTAGTCCAGGGGCGCTGTCATAGCCCACCAGCCGCATCTCCGCGCCAAAGCGCACGTTGACACGTGTCTGTGCCGGTGGCTCCATGCCTTCAAAGTTGGGCGGTTGGGTCAGGAAGAGTTGCAAATTGAGGAAGGCATTGGGGCTGTAAAAGTGTACGTCGCGCAGCGGCCAGACCGTATTCTCCTGCAACCACACCTTGACCAAACTCTCTGGATCGGGAAACGGGTAGGAGCCCGATTGTGCCAACCAGATGCGCTGATAGTTGGGCGGCAGTGTTTGCAGATAGGCATAGGTTTTCTCCCAATCGTCAAAGAGCAGCGGCACCGTGGCAACCCCACTGACGCGCCCTTGTTGTGCGGCATTCTCGATACGATCAAAGGGCAGATAGTAGCGAAAGATGCGCGCCGAAAAGGCCGGGTCGATGAGCAGCAGATCGCCGGGCAGCAGATGCTCGCGCAGATAAGCCCCCATCTCGGCATAGTGATCTTTGCCAAATTCGGGGCGTGTGAAATAGTTGACCGTGCTATAGACCAATCCCGCCACCAGCACGGTTGCCACCACGCCGGTCACCCAACGTTGATAGCGCCAGAGCACCGCCAGCCCGCCGCCCACCAGCACAATCAACGCGCCGGTCAAGAGGGTCAGGTGGCGCGCATTCATGTAGGCTGGCTGAATGGTGTTGAGGGCCAGAATCAGCAGGATGGGCAAGAGCAATGCCGCGGGCAAGAGCCAGCCACCGTTGACCAGCGCCTGGCGCGAGCGCAACCCCCAGCCTGCGCCCACGAGTGCCAGCAGCCCAAAGAGCCAACCCAGCCAGTGTACAGGATCATGCAATTTGACACTCAGACCCAGTGTATAGGCATTGAGGAGGTCGGGAATCAGGTTGCCCAGGGTGATTTCGGGGAAGTTGCCGCCGCCCCCTTGCTGCAAAATACGCCACGCCACAAGGAGCCCGATCGCCACGCCACCCAGCAACAGCGCCAGCGCGATGCCAACCGCCAATCGCCGGTTGCGCGTGGCCAGCCAGCGATAGAGCACCAGCGCGTGCAGGGGCAGCCAAAAGACGGCATAATAGTGGGTTGTCAAAAACATCAGGGTCACGGCCATGTAGCCGATGATCAAGCCGCGTGTGGGCTGTGGTTGCTCGGTGCAACGCAGCAGCAGATAAGTACTCAACACGCCCAACATGGCCCACAGCGCATAGGGTCGTGCTTCTTGCCCAAACCAGAGCAAGAAGGGATGAAGGGCCGCAAAGCCAATCGCCCAAGTTGCGGTGGTGGAAGGCAGGATGTCGCGCCGGGTCAAGAGGCGGCTCAATACCCAGATGATGGGCACAAGCAACGTCGCGCCCATGACCGACGGGTAGCGCAGCACAATTTCGCTGATGCCCGCGCCGCGAATAAGCAACCCCAGCAAGGCAAAAAAGAAGAAGGGATGTTGATCAGTGGTGGTCAGGGTGGAAAAAGCGTCGCGCATGACCAGATCGCCGCGCAACAGGGGCAACCACGCTTGTTCGGCGCGCTGCAAACTCAAACTTTCATCCCACCAGAGGTTGTTGCCATCCAGCCGGTAGACGACGCGGGCAAACGCCAGCAAAGTCAACACCAGCACGAGCCAGCGGTGACGCGGTTGGGTCCCAGGTTGTGACAGGGATTGTGACATCACGTATGCTATTCTCCTACGGTAACCACACCCAGCAGAATATCCTGCCCCAGTGGCGTCTCGGCCACTGCGCCGGTCGCTGGTTCATAGAGCCGTAGTGTAATCTGATAGGTGCCAGGGGCAAAATTCGCCGGTAAATGGAACGCACGCCGCTCGATCATCGCCTGCCCGACGGGCCAAGTGGGGGTGGGCGTAAACCAGTTGTGCGGTGCATAGTCCTGGGCGGTGATAATTTGACCATCCATCATTTGCAGGCGCAGGCTGAATTTGTAATCGGGCGGCGGCGCGGTGACCATCCAATGGGTGCTCACACGCAGCAGATCGCCGGGATGGAGCGGTTCGGCGGGGAGCATGGCCTTGGTCAATACCAGCGCCGGGCCGACCGGTAGATTCAACGTTTGTGCGCCCAGCGACGGATCGGGCAAGCCATAGAGCGTCAAGCGAATGCCATTTTGATCGGTGGGCGGGGCTGTCCAGGCGTGGCGCGCCAACCATGCTTGCACGCGGCTCGGTTCATGAAAGTAGAGCACTTCCCAGACACGCGTCGCATTGGCCGTGATCTCGGTGAGCGCACGATCCACTTCGGCGTCATCGGCTGGCAGCAGAAAGCGCAGGTCATGCACAGGGTAATCTTGATCAAAGTAATGCAAAAAAACAATGTTCGGGTCTGGCCCATCGACCACCACAATATCGCCCGGTTGGGCAAAGGTTTCAATCTGTTGGGCCGTGGCGCGAAAATCGGGTTTATGAAAAAGTGGATTGTTGTAAAATTCCTGCAAGGCTCGTGCATTGCCGGTCAACAGGAGCAGCAACAGTGCCGTCACCAGGGTTGCAACAATCCCCGCCAACCAGCGACGTGTGGTCAGCCAACCTAGTACCGGGCGACTCAACACGGCCAACGGTGCGGCAGCCAGGAGCAAAAGCGGCGCACTGACGGTCATGGTGTAGCGTTCGTGGAAATCTGGATTGCGCAGCGTCAAGCCACCGACAATTGCCAGCGGTGCCAGCACACAAGTCAACAAAAAGAGTCCCGCCGCCGGTCGCCATTGCAACCATAGCAACGCGCCGACTAGCATCAGCCCCAAGTACAGCCAGGGCAACCACGCCTGCCACCCATTGATCAGCGTCTGGCCGACGGTGTAGGCGGTCAGGATCTGCCAGGGAATCGTGCTGGGATCAATGGGATCGCGCCAACCGCTGAAATTAAAAATTTGCAGCGCGTGGGCAAACCACGGCGCAAAGAGCAGTGCCGTCACCCCGCCGCCCAGCGTCCACCAGCCCAAAAAGCGCCAGTCGCGCCGCCAAAGTGTCCAGAGCAAGACAAAGACGGTATGCGCCAGGGGGGTGAGAAAGCCGTAATAGTGCAGATAAACGGTTAACGTGGTTGCCAGGATGTAGCCAGCAAGGTAAACTATCGCCTGCGTTTTGTGACGTGTGAGCAGCCGCCAAAACAGCCAGGTCGCGAGCAGGCTGGCCGCCAGCAGCCAACTATAGGTGCGCGCTTCTTGGGCATACCACACTTGAAAGGCACTGGTCGCCAGCAGCAACGCCGCCACCAGTCCCACGCGGCGATTACCCCAATCGGCAGCCAAGCGATAAACCAGCACCACACTGAGCACGCTGGGCCAGAGCGAGAGAAAGCGGATGGCAAAATCCTCTTCGCCCGTCCATGGCAGCCAGGCGTGCAAGAGCAGAAAATAACCCGGCAAATGTTCGATGGGCATGGTCGCGAGCAGATCGGCCAGCGGTTGGGCACTGCGTCGCAGGCTGATGCCCTCGTCGCTCCAGAAGCTCTGGTAGGCGAGATGATAGGCGCGCACGGCAAAGGCCAGCAGCAAAATCAGGCATAGGAGCCAAGCCATCGAGCGGGCAGAGCTCGCTGTTTTATCAAGCATTGATTGTTCGCTCATTCTGCGTGTACTTGAATGGTTGTCAGCTTCAGCCACGCTTCGGGTATGGGCTGACCGGCCTGATCCTGGACCGGTAGGCGCACGCCATCTGCCGCGTCATAGAAGCCGACATAGAGATCGTAGGCACCCGGCTGGGCATCGGCGGCGATCTGCAATGTCACGGGGTCGCTGATCACCTCGTCTGGCAACCAAGCCCAGGTGGGATTGTTGCCCCCTTGCGGCGGGCCATCTTGCTGATCGGCCATGCCCAAGTCCGGCGCATAAAGCTGGACAAAGCGCGTGTAGTTGCGCTCGGTTTGGCCTGTACTGCGGTAATGAAGTGTTAAGTCCAACTGTGTCCCCGCTTTGATCGCCCCGGCTGGTGCCTGCAAAGTATACCCCATGAATTGGGCAATGTCACCAAATTGGGCTGCCAGCGGCTGTTGCGGCGTGGTTGTGGTCGCGCCGACGATCTTGATCGGCGGCAGTTGGGCGTCGCCAGCCGTATCGACGAGAGCCAGCCGGTTCAACGTCTCAAACTCGTAGAGCCCCACCTTGGGCCAGTAGAGGCCACTGGGTGCCTGAGGTGGAATGCGCAACAAATAGGTGTCGCTTTGCGGACGATAATTGTCCCACAGCAGCGGTGGGTGGAGCAACGGCCCCGGCATTTGATCCTCTTGCACCAGCGGCTTACCCAACTGGTCCGTCAAATGGATAAAGCCGTGGTAATTCTCCGGCGGGGGTTGCGTAGCTTTCCAATAAAGGGTGTAGCGCAAATATTGGCCCGCATATACCGCCAACGGTTTGTCCTCTGGAATCGTAACAGGCTGGCGATCTGCGCTGAGATCATAGCCGATCAAATCGAAACCTTGTTCAAAATGTAGGTCAAGTGGATAGGTCGGCTCTGTGTTGGCGGGGGCCTGGGCCAAATCCACCTGACCAAGCGCGTGCCATGCTTCGGGCGCATCCAGATCGGTTGCAATACGCCCGCGGATTTGATAGGTACCCGCCGCCATGCCACCGGGCAAGGGCAAGCGATAGGCATCATCGACCAGGGTGCCCGGCGGCCAGTTTTCGGCAGACGCCGTATTGAAATAGGGTTGTGCGCTAATCTCGCTGACCAAATCACCTTGTTCATTTAATAGTTGCCAATGCAAACGGAATGCCGGTGCGGGTGATTGGCGCACATACCAGTAGGGATAGAGATAGAGATAACCCGCTTCTGGCTGCGCAGTGCGATAGCCGGTGAGCGTGAGTTGCTCCGTCGCAAAGGGTTGGGCAGGCGCGATCATGCTGGTAGTGGGGCGCGGCCAGAAGATCGTGCCCAACGCTAGCGCCAGCAACAACAAAGGCAACCAGCTCGCGCGCCGCAAGCGCGGTCGCCAAAGACAAAGCACCAGCAAGAGCAACAGACTGGCGAGGCTGATGCGGCTGGCCCAGTGTTGTAGATCGGTGCCCACCCAAAGAACTTCTACGCTGTGTGTCCCAATGGGCAGATCCACTGTGAGCAAGCCCAGGTTGGTGCTGGGATACCCCTCGACCACTTGGTCATCCACTGTAATTTGCCAGCCAGGAAAATAAAAGGTGGTAAAGCGCAAAGGGGTTGCGACCGTGGTGCTGACCGTTGCCAGCAGATCAAAATCATTAGCCGCTTCTATACGGATTTCCACTGCGGCTGTCGGGGTGACTGTTTCGGGCAGCAAGACGAGCGATTCGTCGGCCCAGCGGGGGCGAAATTCTTGCAGAGAACTGTTGCCCTCGCCCCCAGTAACCACGCCTTTGTCAATCTCAACTTGGGCAAAGACAGGTGCCGAAAGCATGGCTCCTTCGGCAGCAAAAACGTCCATCCACCCCAATCGGGGAACTTGGGCCACTACCACTAGCGCAACCAAAGCAATTCCACTGAATGCCTGTGCCCAGCGATTGTGCCAGAGTGCTGCACCCCCCACAAAGAGGGCCAGCGGAAAGGAGAGAATTGACAGCAGACGCCAGGTAAACTGGGCTACCGGCAGAATATCGTTGCTTAGCCAGATGGGCAGTGCCCAGGCCCCCATCAGCGCGCCGCTGATCAGGGCTACGCCCAGCCAGAAGAGCCACTCGCCATCGCGCCGACGGGCCAATACAAAACCCAACACAGCCAAAACGAGTTGTACAATGCCCAAGCGGACCGGGCGGAAAAAGCTCTGTTGATAGAAGAAGTGGGTATCGAGAAAATTATGCCAACGCCAGGCGCTGCCCGGCAACCAGATTTGCCGGGCGATGGCATACGCCGTGTCCGCCAGATCATGCCGTTCGGCCAGCAGGGGCAACCAGAAAAAGGCACTGAGTCCCATAGCTAGCAGCAGGCTACCCGCCAACCAGAGAAAGCGTTCACGGCTAAAGCCCGTTTGTCGCCAGTGCCAGCCGAGATAGATCAACAGCACCGGGGGCAAAAATAATAAGGTAATGTTGTGTGTAATTGCCAAACCACCCAGCGTAAGGCTGGTGAGCAGCAGATAGCGTTCTGGCTGGCGCGCATAACAGAGCCGGCGTACGCCCCAAAAGATCCAGGGCAATAGCGCCTGCGCCATGGTTTCGGCCAGGGCACCACGCTGATAAACATTGATGAGCAGGTAGGGGCCATACATATAGGCAGTGGCGGCCACAAAGGCGGCCCAACGCTGCCGCCGTCCCTGACCATCCCGGCCAAAAATATCGTCGGCCAGCAGAAACATGCCATAGCCCGCTGCCAAAATCAGCAACCCAAAAGCACTAGCAAAGGCTGCGTAGAGACTCATGCCCAACAGGTGCAGAATCTCGGCCAGATAATAGCTGCCTGGGCCATAAAAATTGTAGAGTGGATAGCCATAGCCCAACATCAGCGAAGGCGTCCAGCGCGGTAGAAGCATGCCCTGCCGTAAGTGATAATCCAGCACGCTCAGTCGCAGCAAGTGTAGACCGCCATCAATCGAGCGCGGTAAGCCTTCGACCGTAAAGATGCGCAAGATTGGCAGCGCCAAGATTGTCAACGCGAGCCACCATAGCCAGCGCCACTCACGGATGCGGGTAGGTAGGTGGCGAATGCGTTGTCGGCGGGGCGGATGGACGGATTGGGTTGTCATTGCGCTGTCATCATTGCTGTGTCGTCATTGCTGCTGTCAGTGGATTTTCATAGTACGCAACATGTTGCTGGGCAATCGTCGTCCAGGTGAATTGTTCACTTTGGCGGCGGGCATTGGCCGTCAATCGGGCGTGCAAGGTTGGCTGCTGCATCACCTGAACAATTGCCTGCGCCGCGGCCTTGGCATCTTCGGGCGGCACATAGAGCAGATCGCGGCCATGCACCAGTTCGGGCAGTGGGCTTTGCGGGGTTGTCGTTATAATCGCGCAACTGTGGGCCAAACCCGCCATCAATGTGCCACGGCGCAAACTGGCCCCATCCAAATAGGGCATCAACAGCAGATCCACCATCTGCAAGGCGTGACTGACTTCCGTATCTGCCAGATGACCGGTCCATTGCACCCGCTTTCCCAGATGCAACTCGCCAATCAGTGCCTCGACCGCCTGCAAATAGGCATGGTTGGTCGGGTCACTCGCCCCCACGCGCTCGCCAATCATGAGCAGATGGGCGTCAAGGCCTTGTTGCACCAGTTCATACAGCGTTTGGATCAGTGTGAGGCCACCCTTGCTGCGGTTCAGGAAACCAAAATAGCCGAGCACGAGGGTGGTTGCCTCATAGCCGCGTTGGGCGCGTAAAAAAGTGCGTTCATCGGATGTGATCGCATGGACGTGAATGTTGCTGCCAATCGGAATTTTGACCAAAGGCGCGGTCAGCGCACGCGCGGCTAACGCTTGGTGATCATCTTCATTCGTGGCAATGACCAAGTGGCTGGTGTGGGCAGGGCGTTCGGTGATCCAGCGGCGCAAGTGGGCCCCAGCTTTGGGAAAGAGATAGGGCACGAGTAGATCGTGATAGGTCCACGCCACCCGAAACGGTTGGCCGCGCCGCCAATAGTCTGGCGCAAGATTGATGGCCGGGTGCATGGCAAAGGCCGCAGTTTGATATTGGACATGCAGCCAAGTGGCTCCAATTTGTTGGGCAAGCCGGGCAGCTTGGTGCCAGATGCGCCAATCCCAACGCTCGACCAGGGCGTGTACCCTAACTGCATCCGTAGACTGGCGAGCAGGTTGCGCTTGACGGGAGGTGAGCACGCTGACTTGGCAACCAGTTGCCACCAGTGCGTGTGCCAACTCAGCGGTATACGCGCCAACCCCGCCACGCAGCGGTGGATATTCGCCAGTAACAAATAAAACGTGCATCTTACCGGGTCAGCGCTTTCTCCAGGGTATAGCCGCGGTAATTCTCCTCTTGAAAGCCCAACTGATTGAGCAAGTTGATCGCGGCATGGGCGCGGTGTGGGGCATGTACTAGCATCTGGTGATAGCCCTGGGTGATCGAATCATTGATCACGCGGCGCAGTAGCCACCGACCAATGTGCATGCGTCGCCATTCGGGGGCGACGCGCAGATCGACCAAATTGGCAATGCGCACGGTGCGCTTCTCTTCTTCGATGTGGAGACCGGTGACGCGCGCCGCGCCAATCCATTCGGTCTGGCGATAGACTTGATAATGCCGGTCATTCAACTTGCCCCGCTGCACAATGCTGAGTTGCGCCAGCGGCGTCACCTCTTCCATAGGCTGATCGAGTGCCCGGCGAAAGCCATAAAAGCGCTCCTGGAGCTGGAAGTCGGCCCCGGTGAAGATGCGCATGTGCGTCGTCCAATCACCCGGCAGCACCCCCAGCCCAGCTTGAAAGGCGGGATAACCAGTGCTCATGTGAAAGGCTTTGACATAGCCAATCCCGGCGCTACGCCAGAACTGCTCGGCTGCCTGGAGCAGTGCCGTGGCGACTTCGTTGGTTAATTCGGGCTTGGTGGGCAAAACCAGAAAGCGGATGAGCCCAATCGGGCGATAGTCGGGCAGGTCCAGACTATCTTGATCGAAACCGGTGGCGGCATCCAAAAAGCCCTCTAGCTCGCCAGCGCGCCAAGCACAGAGCCGCAAGTGACGCTGCCAGCGCGCCTGATAGAGCGTCGCTGGTTGAGAATGCAGCAATTGATCCTTGAGATCCGTCTCTTCCATCGCTGTGCTGTAGGGCGTGTTGCACAACAGGTGGTTGATCGCAGCGCCAACATGGGACACTTCATCCACGCGCAACTGACGGATGACCAGGGAAGGTGAGAGTACCTGTATCATTGTGGTATGCGCGCCAAAAGGGTCGTCAATAAATTTTCTTGATCGACGACAGCCGGTAATAAAAGGTGATGCACCTGATCCAAATCCAGCAGGCCATCGGACTGCCGGGCATAATAGAGCAGCGACAGTGATTTCATAAAGCGACCTGTCTCCATAACGCTCACCAATTGGCGAAACTCAACCTCTTGAACACCGCGCAAAGGGGTCTGCAAGACAATCGAGCGTTCGTTCAGCCGTATCTGACTGCACAGCGTATGGCCAAACCACACCGTGATCGCGGCAATCGTCAGAAAAAAGAAGAGCTCATCCCCCCGCAGACCTTGCCGCAAACTCCAGCCCAGTAGCCCTGTCAGCACGAGGCAGCCCAGAGCCAACCAACGATAGATAGGATGGATGCGAATGATTGGGGACATAGGCGCTAGTGGTCTTCCGGCTCGCGGTTCTCACTTCCGTTGGTTTGCTCTGTTGCATCCAATGAATAGGCGAGTGCCTGGGCCTGGATGGTCACCTGCCGATAAATCTTTGCCATTTCCTGGTAGAGATCCTGTTCGTGTAACGCTCGGTCACCCGGCTCTGGCAAGCCATTCATTGTAGGCTCACTGAGCGTAGCTGGCAGCGGGCCCAAGCGGCGTAGCAAGGCAAGCTCGATGATCGGCGGCGCAATATAGTAGTGCAAGGATTCTAGCGCTTTGCGCGATCCCCAAAAGTGATCAATGCCCTGTTCCAGGCTTTCGCCGTTGCTGGCGGCCTGGTCGGTCTGCACTGCATGTGCCATATTACCATTCGTAGTATCAGTGGGCAGCGCAGCGGCAGAGGGCAACCCACCCAGATAATCGACGGTGCGGCGCGCTCGCAATGCCTGTTGCAAGGCTTGCCATTCGCGCCCGCGCAGACGCAACAGCAAGATCGGCTCCTCATCCAACATGGCCCCCACCTGGCGATAGACCATTTCGCAGGCGGGGCAGGGTGTTGTCTTGCCCCCACCGCAACTGCATTCCAGTTGCAGGTCATCCGCTTGCCCCGGCAAGAGCAGCGCACTAACTTCGCTAAAGAAAGGGCCCGCCTCGCGCAACAGTTCGTCAACATTGCGTTGGGCGTTGTTCTGGAGCTGGTTTTCTATACTTTCTACCAACTGAATCCAGGCGCGCTCTGGTAAGGGGGCAAATTTGAGCGTGACTTGACAGTTGCCCTTGGTCGGCTCTTGCACTTCGGCATGGACACGCCCCGTCAGCGCTTCAATGCGCTTGATGCGTGGGCGCTGGCGACTCGCCGTACTGGTTGCGCCCCGCTTCAGCAAGCCCAATCGTTCCAGTTTCAGCGTCCACGCGCTTGACCATTGATGCGCGTTGATGACTTTTGCCATGCATTTATTCTTCCTCTGCTAGATCGCGATGCAGCAGCAAAAGGTCGCGCAACTGGTCTGTACTCAATTCGGTCAGCCAATGTTCGCCACTGCCCACAATGACTTCGGATAAGGTGCGTTTGTCTTCCAGCAATTGATGAATATGTTCTTCCAACGTACCGGCAACCACAAATTTGTGTACTTGCACATCGCGCCGTTGACCAATCCGAAAGGCCCGATCGGTCGCTTGGTTCTCGACAGCAGGATTCCACCAGCGATCAAAGTGGAAGACATGATTGGCATGGGTTAAGTTTAACCCGGCCCCGCCCGCGCGCAAACTCAGGATAAAAATGATGGGACTTTCGGACTCTTGAAACGAGACGACCATCCGTTCGCGTTGAATGGCGGGTGTTCTGCCGTGCAAGAAAAGCGTCTCCACCTTAAAGGTTTCGATTAAATATTTTTGCAGCAGTTGCCCCATCTCGACAAACTGGGTAAAGACCAGCGCCGAATCGCCCACAGCGATGACTTCCTCTAACATTTCGGTTAACCGATTTAGTTTGCCGCTGCGTCCTGGCAATGGCCCCGGTTGCTTCAGGAAATGCGCCGGGTGATTGCAGATCTGCTTGAGTTTGGTCAACAGGCCCAGCACAATGCCACGGCGTTGCATGCCTTCGCTGCGATCCAGGGCGGCCAGCGTATCACTGACAACTTTCTCATAGAGGTCGGCTTGTTCTTGGGTCAAAGAACAGTAGACGACCATCTCGTTCTTTTCGGGCAGGTCGGCAATAATCGCTGGATCAGATTTCAACCGGCGCAGCAAGAAGGGTTGGACCAATTTGCGCAACTCTTTGGCCTGCGTTTCATCATTATAGCGTTCTACGGGAATGATATAACGTCGGCGGAATAACTCATAATATTCTAGATAACCAGGATTGAGAAATTCCATAATACTCCAGAGCTCGGAGAGCCGATTCTCAACTGGCGTTCCCGTCAGCGCAATACGATTGTGGGCATTCAGTTGCATGGCCGCCTGGGTCTGTTTGGCCGTGGGGTTTTTAATATTTTGCGCCTCGTCGAGAATCAGATCGCTCCAGGTAATGCTCGAAAGAAAGTCAATATCGCGGCGCGCGGTGCCATAGCTGGTGACGATCAGATCGTACTGCTGCGCCCCTTCCAGGAAGGCCTCGCTCCCCAGACGAGTGTTGCCATGATGCACGAGCACCCGTAGCTTCGGTGCAAACCGTTCCACTTCGCGCCGCCAATTGGCGACCACGCTAGTGGGGCAGATCAATAATGCTGGCGCTGTCTCGCCCAGAAACTCGCGCACATATAACAAGAGCGCAATCGATTGCACCGTTTTGCCCAGCCCCATGTCATCGGCGAGACAGGCACCAATGCCCAAGCCGCGCAAATAAACCAGCCAGCCGACGCCGCGCTGCTGGTAGGGCCGCAACTCGCCAATAAAATCCGCTGGTTCGGCCAAAGCCGTAAAGGGCTGATGATGATTGAGTTGTTCAAGGGCAGTCGCCAGCCAACCCTCTACATCTACACTCACCACGGGCAACAGCGCCGCCATATCATCAGATAGCAGACTGGCTAGCGCATGGACAGAATCACCCTGGCCCGGCACGTCATTGTCCATGGGCGATTCGCCGGGTTGAGCGGCGCGCTGATCGGCGAACGCCGTCGCTGGTTCGGCGAGGGTGCGATGGGTCTGGGCAATGCGCAATGCGCGCAAAAAGTTGACAAGGCCCCCTGGCCGCTGCTGGTCCAGAAAGCGCTGGGCAATCTGAATTTGGCTGGGGTCAAGTTCCACCCACTGCCCATTGAGCTTGACCAGCGGTGAGTGAATCGCGGCCAGGCGCTCAAACTCCACCTCGCTCAGCACGCGATTGCCCAACATCAGCTCCCAATCATAGCGGATCGGGTCGAGGCGTTGCCGGCGATTGGGTTGTGCATCTTGGCGCGGCTCCTCGTTGTTGAGATCGGTATTATTGGCCTCGTTACCCTGGAGCCGCAGCCGCAACCCCAAGCGGGCGCGCTGATTGGTCTGCCACCAGTCGGGCAGCATGACGCCAAAGCCACTGCTCTCCAGCATGGGGGCCGTTTCGCGCAGAAATTGATGGGCCTCTTCGGTGGTTAGGTGCGCACTTTCGGGTTTGGGGGTCTGGAGACTTCGTGCAATCGGTGCGGACAGGCGTGCTGCAACTTGGAGACCAGCCAATAGCCGTTCTTGTGGTTGATCGAGCGTGCGTGCGCCAAGCTGGACATGCTGTTGCTGGGTACGCCAGATCTCTGTCGCCGCCAAGCGCAGATCCAGATTGTTGCGGGCTTGCAAATAATAGTGCAATGTCCAGGTGGGCGTCTGCCGGTGAAGCGCGGGCGAGGGTGCGTCTGTCGGCGCTTCCAATTGAAAGCAGACGCGCACATGCGCGTGGTGCAGGGCGTGTAACTGGTCGCTCCAACTGCGCCAATGTTGATAGAGTTGAAAGGCGGTCTGTGGCGGCAAGTGCAGAAAAGAGTCGGTGGTTACCAGCCCCGACAGCCATTGATAACCTTGACCCGCGGCAACCGGTATCCCTGTGATCTGGCTTGCACTCCACTGGCGCACAGCGCTATCCAGAAAGGTGCTGACAAAGCTGTTGAGCAACTCTGTGGCGGGCGGGGCTTCACGCAGTGTGGCCAGTTGATAGGCCCGGCAGACAGGTGGCATCGATTCGGTCAACTGTTCAAATTGGCGTTCCATCTGTGGATCAGAGAGAAAGGGTTGCCAAGCGGCGCGCAATTGATTGGCCGTGTGTGGGCGCAATGTGGGCAGATAATGTTGACTTGCCAGGAGTTGCAGCGTAAATTTGGCGGCGTTGCTCCAGAAGAGCAGATCGTTGCCCAAACGCATGGGGGTAAAAAGGCGTTGACCCGGCCGCTCATCGGTGGTTTGCGCATCAAGATGGCAGAGGACGCGCAACGCCATAAAGGGCGCAAGCGCTAACCCTGTAATCTGCCACGCCTGTAGGTGAACCGCTTGCTGATTGCCATTGGCAAAACTCGCCCCGGCCAGTTGGTGTTGCAAAATCTGCCCGTGGCTGAGTGGTGCGGCCTGCGCTGTGGGCAACCAGACACTGGTGCTGGTTAACTTCAAGGCTTTGGCTGTTAGCAAGGGAAAAAGTTCTAATAAATGCAGGCGTAATTCACCTGCCGACATCTGTGCAGGATGAGAAAGTGGTTTGGTGGTGCGCGCACGTACCTCTTGGTGACGGCGCACTTCGCCCCCTGTACCAAGCGGTGATTCGATCGATTCTACTCCTTCTTGGAGCGTGCTATCTTCGCCCCATAGAAAAAAAGAACCATCAGGAAAGGGTCCTTCAGCGCGCAACCAGGCACCATGTAGAACAAAAGGCATAAAGAGTATTGTACCGCGCCGACGCCGCAAAGTAAAATCTGTGAGGAGAACTGTGTGTAATCATTGAAGAAATCACCACCGTCATTGCGGCATTGAGACACCCTTCTCCATCCGTTTTCGCAAAAGGGTGTCATCCAGTTTGGGGAAAGTGCGCGCGTGCTAAAATTTACCCCCAAATTACTAAGAAACTGAGGTGGTTTCTTATAGAATGATCCACCCTGGCGTGGTGGGTTGCTGAATTGCACCCTTCGCAAAAATGGGGCTTGTTTTTCTGGGCATTTTCCGTTACAATAGCCTTACTTTATCATCACGTATGTTGCGCTGACAACCTTTCCCATTGCTCATTTCCCATAAGCGCGTCTCTCACGCACCAGACCCGGCTTCGTCCGACAAGGGA
>DAOTTR010000484.1:0-39653 GCA_034437715.1 Caldilineaceae bacterium | reverse complement strand
CAGCGCTTGCCCAACAAAATCATGCGTAGGGGCGGCTTGCAGCCGCCCCGCGTTTGGCTCGCTGCGAACGGGCGGCTGCAAGCCGCCCCTACTGGATACTTGATTCTTTCTACTGTCCTAAGTGAATTGTCGAGCAAGTAAACAGTTGATCAGACGCTACCGCGCTGATCAACTGTTTGCCTGCTACTGTTATTTTCCGAAGAATTGTAGATGAGTTTTGCATGCCACGATCGTTGATTGACTCTGCGTACATTTATGGCATCCATGAACCCGGCGGCGAAACGTATCTGGCAGATCCTGCCGGTACGACAACTGATGAACCAGTGGCGCGTGGGTGGGTGCTTTTTACCGAAGCGATTGGGCATGATCCCGAAGATCGCAGTGGAATTGATTTTACAACCTTTAGCAACCAGGGCCTTGGGGTGATCTGTCGCCTGAATCATGGCTATGAACCCGATGGCACCCTTCCCCACAGCAGTCACTATGAGAATTTTGCCCGCCGTATTGCCAACTTTGTGGCCGTAAGTCGCGGCTGCAAGATTTGGGTGATTGGCAATGAAATGAATTATGCCGTCGAACGCCCCGGTATCCAAATCGACTGGTCGCGCCACAATAGCCACCGCGACGGCCCCGCCGAAAATGCCGATCCCTTGCGCCACGGCCTGGCGGTGCGCTTTAATGTCTTGCCCGATCACTCGGCGGAGATTCGTACCACCCGCGCCGCGATTGTGAATCCCGGTGAAACGATTACCCCCGAACGCTATGCCCGCTGCTATCAACTATGCCGCGAGGCGATTCATCGCCTGCCCGGCCATGAGCATGATCAGGTGTTGGTGGGCGCGGTGGCACCCTGGAATACCCAGACAATCTATGAAGGCAATGCCAACGGCGATTGGGTGCAATATTTCCGCGATATTCTGACGCTGTTGGGCCCCAAGCATTGTGATGGCTTTGCCCTGCACACCTATACCCACGGTGCTGATCCTGCGCTCATTGCGGATGAGACCTTGTTACCGCCCCCCTTTCAAACCTATCATCGCGAATTTCGTGCCTATCGCGATTTCATGGCCGTGGTACCCCAATCCATGCGCCATCTGCCAGCCTATATCACTGAGACCGATCAGACCACACCTTGGCTGGATGAAAACAGCGGCTGGGTGCAGCGCGCCTATGCCGAAGTCGATGCGTGGAACCAGCAAGGGCGCTTGGATGGCCTTGCCGAGGGTATGCGCAATGCCCCGCGCCAACTGATTCGGGCGTTGGTGCTCTATCGCTGGCCGCGTATGGATAAATGGTATATTGATGGCAAATCGGGCGTCGTCAGCGACTTTCAGCGTGCCATCGAGCATGGCTATCGCTGGCAAGGCGCGCAAGAAGCCACCGTGGCAAGCAAGCGCGCGCCGTCTGCTCCCCCCCCGCGCCCCGAGCGTGCAGAGATCCCCAATTACCGCGTGGACTGGGTAAACGATCAATTTCCGGAAGCGTTGCTGGCTGGCGAAACGGTTACGATTGCACTGACGTTGCGCAACAGTGGCGTTCTGGTCTGGCGCTGGGGTGGCGGCAATCCCTTCCGCCTGGGTTATCACTACTATCGCAATCGACGCCGTCTGACCATCCCTGCCGACCGCGATCTGCGTACAGATATTCCCCAAGATGTGAACCCCGGCGAAACCGTGGTGCTAGATGCGCGCCTTGCCCTGCCCTATGATGCGGGCAATTATACCCTGGAACTCGATCTGGTGCAGGAGGGGGTGACCTGGTTCAAAGATCAACAATCGCCGGTTTTGACCCGCTGGATCACGGTGGAAGCGCCGCCGCGTGCGGCGACGGCAGATGGCAAGTCCGAATTGCTGCTGCCCGTGCCACTCTTTGCCGATATCTCGGCGCGCCTGCCGCGGCGCGCGCCCTATGCTCGGCGCAGCATGAGCCAAATCCAGCAGATTGTCATCAGCCACACCGGCGCATCACCCAACTTGAGTTTAGAGCGCATTGCCCAAACCCACCTCCAACATGGCTACCCAGGCATTGCCTATCAATTTGTGGTGACGCGCAACGGTGACGTGTTTCGGGTAAGTCAACTGGAAGAAGTCGCGCAGCCGAATCAGCCCTGGTCCGAGGCCGGGGTGAATGTTTGCTTGACGGGCAACTTTCGGGCAGAGGCCCCGCCGCTGCCACAGTTGGACGCGACTGGACGGCTCTGTGCGTGGCTGGCGCATAACTTGGGTCTATCACCTGATAAGATTGTGGGGCTGGGCGAACTGCTCCATACCGACAGCCCCGGTGACACATTTTATGCCGGGCCCATGTGGAAGCAGGTCGTGACCCATCAGGTACGGCTGCATTTGGCGGCCCTGATGGCTGCACCCACCGTGGAAGACGATGCACAATTTCATCTATTACAGCAGACGACCTCGGATCTGACCGTACAGAATAGTGACCTCCAGGTCACCTTGCGGCAAGCCGAAGAAGAACAGGCAAAGCTGCGCCAATCCAATGAGGAATTGCAAAATGAAATCGCAGCCCTACAACGTCAATTAGCCGCACAGTCTGAGTTTGCCGATAGCCGGCTCTATGTGCAGAACTTGATCTACGAATTGCCGAGCGATGCCCAACGGTACATGCCGCGCCCGCCCGCCAAGGTGCAACATATTGTCATCAATCACACGGGCGTCGCGCCGACCGTGCCCTGGGCCGAGATTGCCGAAGCGCATCGCGCGGACTGGCCAGGCATTCTCTATGACTTTGGCATTGATGAAAAAGGACACATCTTTCATTTTCATCCACTGGACGAAGTGGTGGAAACCAATCAGGTCTATCTGGCCAACGCGATCAACATTGCCTTTGCCGGCGAGTTTCATGCCACATTACCAAGCGAGGAGCAGATCTATGCCGGGGGACAATTGATTGCGTGGCTCATCGATCGCTTTCCCACGCTGTCGATCGAGCGTGTGCAAGGCTTGCGCGAGTTTATTGAACATGCCTCACCGGGCGATCAATGGCTGGGCGATCAAGGCTGGAAGCAGCAGTTGTTGGCATCTGTGCGCCGCGCCACGGGTGAAATCAATCCCATTGCGGTTGAAAATGCGCTGCGTGTGCGCCTGATTGAAGTTGAACAAGCGTTGGAAGATTTACAGCAGCGCTATTCGCTCTTTGAACGCCAAAAAGCACGCCTAGAGAGTGAAAACCACCGGCTGCAGGGGGAACTGCAAGAAAAGCTGCAAACCAATAAAAATTATGTGATCCCCAAGCCATCGCTGCGCGCGATCATCGATCAATTGCCCAAGCACCCTAACCTGCGCTACGAACGACGTTCCTTGAGTCAGATTTCGCATATTGCTGTGCATCATACTGCCGCGCCGCCTGCGCTAGGGCCGCTGCGCATTGCCGAAATGCATGTGGCTGCCGATGCCGGGCGGGGCAAAGACGCATGGCCGGGCATTGGCTATCACTATTTTATTCATGCCGACGGCACCGTTGAGCAGGTCAATCAGTTGGAAACTGTCAGCTATCATGTCTATCGTCATAACGCCTATACCGTTGGCGTGGTCTTGGCCGGTAGCTTTATGAATGGGCGCATTCCGACTTCTGCTCAATTGCGTTCGGGCGCCCACCTGATCGCGTGGCTGATGCAGGAATTGCATATGCCTATGGCGCGCGTATGGGGGCACCGGGAATTTCCAGAGAATACGACTGTCTGTCCCGGCAGTGAATGGAACGCGGGGAATCGCTGGCGCGACCTGCTCTTTGAGCGGATTGAACAGGTGCAAACGGGCATTGGTGTAAAAAATATTCGGCATTATCTGCTGTTGGGACAGCAACAATGGCGCGATCTGGGCGGCTATACCATTACCGATGTACTCGATTATGTTGAGCGCTTTCAACCGACGGTCGGTTTTAGTATGGAAGATGCCAAGTATGCCGAATATGTCACGATCATCGGTGGCGAAGCCAGTATCAGCGCGGCGAGTGAAGCCATTTTGGCCAAGCATGGCTGTAAAGTCGAGCGCATTGCCGGGCGCGATCCCGAAGAGACGGTGCGCCTGGTCAAAGAATTAGTGCGCTTGAACCGCCGCTTCCAGAAGTTTGATGTTGATTTCTGAGTCTGCGTGGCGATTTTTCTAAGGCTGTTGCAAAGAAATCAATATCCATGCTGCATTCCGGGAAAGGGCCACACGAATTTTCTATGCTGGGTGTGATGCTGGCCTTTTCCCGGAATACTTTCACCCAGAATCTGCGCAACTTCTCTATCGTGTAAACGGTAACGATTCAGACACAGGCTTTTACCACCGGGAATGCCGCCAGGAATGGCGGCATTCCCGGCTGAATCGTACGACAACGTTAAATTCATTCAGAGCAGCAGGTGATGAAATTTAACGTTGTCGTAATCGTTACATTTCGGCTACTCGTTACCGTGGGCTAAATTTTGTGTGCTGGGGGTAGAAAAAGTGAGCCCACCGACGTTGTGCCAGGCGTCAGTGGGCTCGGAGGAGGAAGGGAGGAACCAAAGGAGAGTAACCATCGTGCGGTACTACAAGCAAAGTTGGCTCCCCAAGCAACTTTGCCAATGTTGAGAGAAAGGGTTTTTGCTATCAGAGAAACATCTTCATTATCTTGCGCTTCATCTCAACTGTTGCCTAGTATAGTCAAAACGGGTAGCCAACGCAACCGACAATTTGCACAAATAGAATTGGCGATTTTTGGGTGAAAACGTTGGTAAAAACCGATTGGAAATCGTTGTCTGTGCAGAATCACGATTGTAGCTCCCTTTGAAAAGTATCCACTGACCGCGAATTTGAGGAATTTACGTGTAGTAAAGACTTTATCTTTGTCTGACTGCGGAAAAGATTGAAGCGTTCACTACTTGTCAAAACTTTTTGGCTTCAAATTGGCAAACCCGATGGTAATGCAGCGTGCTTGACAAGCCTCATAGTAAGTGATAAGTTGATTTTTGTAAGCTAACCCCACAAAAAATCATCAAACAATTGTGATAGCGAAACGCAAGGTCTAGGAGGTTCCCATGCTTAGTAAGTTCGATATCCAACAAGTTGTTGAATTTGAGAATCACGAACATCCCGTCCTCAGCGTCTATCTCCATGTTGATCCGCAACGGCGTACTGTCGATAGCTATCGACTGGCCCTACGTAATCTGCTCAATCAAGCGCACAAAGCTGACAAAGCCGATCTGGAGCGTATCCAAAACTATATCGAAATGGGGTATAATCGCCAGGGGCGTAGCATTGCCATGTTTAGTTGTGCTGCCGTCAATTTCTGGTGGGCGCACAGTTTTCAAGCCCCGCTCGAAGACAAAGTTTTCGTCTTCTACCGCCCCTATGTGCGGCCACTGGCGAAGTTGCTCGATACCTATGAACGCTATGGTGTGATTCATGTGGATCAGGAAGGTGCGCGCCTCTATCTGTTTCACATGGGTGATTTGGAAAGTGTAGAGGGCTATTTTGGGGAAGAAATTAAGTTGCACCGCGCTGGCGGTTGGTCTTCCCAGCAATATCAACGCCAAGAAGCGCAGCAAGCGCGCCAAAATCTGCAAGACGCCGCCGAATTGGCCGAAACCTTTTATCGCGAGACAGAAACCCGGCGTCTGATTTTGGCGGGCACCGAAAAAAATGTGGCCCGTTTCAAAGAATTGCTTAGCCATCGCTTGCGCTCAATCGTTGTCGGCCAGATCAACGCTGGTACGAACGCTGTCCCCAACGAAATCCGCGATGAGGCTTTAAAGTTAGTGCAGAAAGCCGCTGACATTGAAGCGAATACGCTGGCGACACAGGTGGTGACAGCTGCCCGTAAAGGCGGTAACGCAGTTCTTGGCCTGGCCGAAACGTTGACGGCTGTTCAATCTGGGCGTGCATCGCATGTGGTGGTTTTGGCGGATTATGTGCAGCCCGCTTATCGCTTTGTGGATTCTGGCTATATCTTGTTAGAATTAAATGAGCAGAGCGAATTGGCAAGTGGCAAAGTCCAGAGTTTGCCTGATGGCGTGGACAGCGTGTTGCGGCGCGCTATGGCACAAGGCATTGGCGTCACCATCCTCGAGTCACACCCTGATCTGGCTGCTGCTGGCAAGATCGGCGCGCTGACGCGCTATTGAGTGGACACGCTGGATACTCAGTGTCGTCGCGTGTGTGGTTTCACTTGACCCTGCGTACCGCTAAAGCTCGCTTTCCTGCTGTGTTAATATTTTGTTGCAGGGCCGTTTGTCTTACGTTAGCAAAGCGCTTATTGGGAATCTGACCTACCCTTTTTTACGTCTTTCATGATATAACTAGACCATAACTACTCGTGTATAGAGATGCGGACAGTGGCAAAATGATTCAACCCGTGTGCGTTTATCGTTTCACATGAATTACATAACCTGAATCGTCCGCCAAGACGTAAGCACAGCAAAGAGGGAATAGTAAACCTTATGATGCGATTTGATCGATTTACTGAAAAAGCGCAAGAAGCCGCCATGCGGGCCTATGAAATCTTGCAACTGTATAAACATACGCAAGTTGACACCGAGCATATGTTCTTGGCGCTGGCACAACAAGCAGATGGCACGATCCCACAGATTCTGAAACAGTCCGAAGCGAATGTGGAGATTATTGTCCGCAAGTTGGAGACTGTGCTTGAAAGCGCGCCCAAGTCGGGGAATAATGCTTTTGGCGGTAACGCACCGACTGCCCAAGTTTTTATCACGCCGCGGCTGAAGCGGGTAATGGATGTGGCGCAAGAAGAAGCCGGCAAGATGAAGGATGAATATGTCGGCACCGAGCATATTTTTCTGGCGATTGCCAGTGAACGCAACACCCCAAGCGCCAATATTTTGCGCGAAGCAGGTGTGACCAAAGAGCGCATTGCCGACGCCGTCCGTGATCTGCGCAAGGGACAACGGATCACCGAACCCAATGCCGAAAGCAAATATCGCGTGTTGGAAAAATATGGCCGCGACCTGACCACCGCCGCGCGTGAAGGCAAGCTTGACCCTGTGATTGGGCGCGATGCCGAAGTGTTGCGCATGATGCAAGTGCTCTGCCGCCGCACCAAAAATAATCCGGTGTTGATTGGCGAAGCCGGCGTGGGCAAGACTGCAATTGTCGAAGGGCTGGCCCAACAGATTGTAAACAACGATGTGCCCGAACCGTTGATGGGTAAACGGGTCATCTCGCTGGATATGGGGGCCATGTTGGCGGGTACCCGCTTCCGCGGTGAATTTGAAGAGCGGCTGAAAGGCTGTATCGAGGAAGTGCAACGCAGTGAAGGCGAAATTATCCTCTTCATTGACGAGTTGCATACGGTAGTAGGTGCTGGCAATGCTGCTGGCGCATTGGATGCCAGCAACATGCTCAAGCCGGCCTTGGCGCGCGGCGAATTGCAGTGCATTGGTGCCACCACGCTCGACGAATATCGCCAGCACATTGAAAAGGATTCAGCGCTAGAACGCCGTTTCGCGCCAGTCTATGTTGACGAGCCGTCGGTGGAAGATAGCATTGAAATTCTGCGTGGCCTGCGTGGCCGCTACGAAGAACATCATCATGTCGTCTATGAAGATGAGGCATTGGTGCAGGCGGTGAAGCTCAGCAATCGCTATATCAATGATCGCCGTTTGCCTGACAAGGCGATTGACTTGATGGATGAAGCCGCGGCGAAACTGCGAGTCGCCATCTATTCCATGCCCCAAAATCTCAAGACGATGAAGGGGGAGTTGGACAAACTGGTGGCCGATGAAGAAGGGGCCTGGGCGTCACGCGATTATGAAAATGCCGCGCGTTACAAAACTGAGCGTGTCCGGTTGGAAGAAGAGTATACGCAAGCCGTCAATCAATGGCGTGACGAAGCTGGTCTTGATGAGCTGGTGGAAGTCAGCGATATCGCCCACATGGTCAGCACGTGGACGGGAATTCCGGTCAGCAGCGTGCTCCAGACCGAAAGTGTCAAGCTATTGGACATGGAAGGCCATCTACGCCAGCGCATTGTTGGCCAAGATATAGCGGTTGTCGCCGTGAGTGATGCCATGCGGCGGGCACGCAGTGGGCTGAAAGATCCCAATCGCCCAATCGGCACTTTCCTTTTCTTGGGACCGACAGGTGTCGGCAAGACCGAGTTGGCCAAGGCGTTGGCGGGCTTCATGTTTGACGATGATGAAGCACTGTTGCGCATTGATATGAGCGAATACCGCGAACCGCATACGGTGAGCCGTCTCTTTGGCGCTCCTCCTGGCTATGTGGGCTATGATCAGGGTGGCCAGCTCACCGAACAAGTGCGCCGCCGTCCCTATCAGGTGATTCTCTTTGACGAGATCGAGAAAGCGCACCCCGAAGTGTGGAACTCGTTACTCCAGATCATGGATGATGGTCATCTGACTGATGGGCAAGGTCGCACCGTGGACTTCCGCAATACGGTTGTCATTATGACCAGTAACGTGGGGGCCGAAGCGGTCAAGCGTGGACCATTGGGCTTTTCAACGCCGATCTTTGACGAGAGCAAATATGCCCAAGGTGAATATGCGACGCAACTCAAGCGGCTTTTCCGCCCAGAGTTTCTGAACCGGATTGATGAGATCATTGTCTTTGATGTGCTCACCAAGCCCGAGGTGCGCAAGATTGTGATGTTGCTGATGAATGATATTGGTAGCCGCATGGTCGAGTTGGGCTTTAGCACCGAATTGACCGAAGCCGCTGCCGAGCATCTGGCCGAGGTTGGCTATGATCCAAGCTATGGTGCGCGCCCATTGCGCCGCCTCTTACAGCGCCGAGTGGAGACCGAGTTGAGCAAGCGGCTGCTCAAGGGTGAATATCGCACCGGCGATCATGTGTTGATCAGTTACGATCCCACTTTGGAAGGGGAGAGCAAACTCACCTTCACCAAGATTGAGCAAGCGCCGATTCCCGTGGAACTACCGGTAAGCGCCGAAGCGTAAACACACCTACCAACAAAAAGCGCCCACCAATTTGGTGGGCGCTTTTTTACGTAATATTCATCCCGTTTAATTATGTTTAATCAAACGGGAAAACTTCTGCCAAATAATCGCGCTGAATCTGTCGAGTGCGCTGTTCACTTGTATCATTGAATCGTAAAAGTGCAGCCGTAGCTCGACCTATGGTCGTTCTTCCATAGATGCGTAACTGATTTCGACTGCGTCGGAAATGCTCATGCCAGCGATCCGCGCGTGGATGAAACAATCGTACGCTGCGTCTAGTACGTGGATCACTTGCTTCGATAACCTCTCCTTTGAGAAGATTGCAGCGGCGACAGGCTAAGGCAAGATTATCGGGTGATGTCAGCCCGCCTAATATACGCGGCATAATATGCTCAACTTCGAAAAATGTTGCACCTACTAATTCTTGATAGCGCTTACAATACTCACATCGACCATCGGCGCGGGCTTCAACAAGTGTGCGAAGCTTATACCTTTGTCTAGCCATCTATGATGATTGCTTTGCTTGTATTGCGATTCGAAGATTACGTAAGATAGCCTCATCTAGTTCTTGGAGAAGTTGTTCACGTTTGTCTCGCCCTGCCTCAGAAAAGCTATTTTGTCCCTCAGTCATATGATCGAGCATATGATCAAGGCGTTGGACTAAATCTTTATCCAGGGGTGTTTGTTCTGACCTCCCTAGATAAGTACGACGCGTCTTGCGGCTCTTTTCATAAGCAGCCACGTCTGTATTATTCAAACCGAAATCAGCAGGCGTGTATGTTGTTACCTCTTCCTCATCAAATTCTGTGCTTTTGAGTAACATCTGTAATTGTTTGGCGCTTAGTATGTAGTAAGTGCTACTTTCACTTTCAATACGCAGCGGTGTTCCCTGTTCTTCAATTTGATTGAGTAAAGCCTTTACCTCTGCCTGTTGCATAGCCGGATAAGTTTGCATGGTTATTAAAGTCCTTCAACACAGCCAATCGATTTCCATTCTTATACTGGGTATTATATCACAACTATAGTTACAGTGTGCTTACGCGGGCAGATCTCTGGCAAAAATATTTCCCTTGTGACTCACCGCACACCCTTCCCGTGTCTCACCCCATCGCGCCCATAACAAATCTCCTGTACACTGAATTTCGTCACACACCGTGACAAGCGCACCCGATCCCCCATTCTGCATAAATAGGAGGTTCACAATGTCTCGCTCGAATTCTCAGAAGTCGAAATATGTACGGCTTCAGCAGTTGTTCACTACCTTCGTCGTGATCGCCATGTTATTGACGACAACCTTGGGCGCGGCAGGGACGGTTCAAGCCGCGCCCGCCGCCCGCCCCGTCGCCGAAGTGGCCTCAACCACCCTCAGCATCGTGGATGTCGCCGCCCCCGACATCAACTGCCTTTTTGACACCGACTGCACCATCACCGTCGATGATCTGGCCTCGCACTTTTTGCCCCCGGCGGCCACGGGCGATGCATTCTTGCAATCGCGTCTCTGGCCCGTTGGTGAGGCTGGTATGAGCGGCGCGGATCTCTATCCCTATCTCTACCGCATCGACTTGCGCAATGCGGTAGGTGTGACCGCTGCCGCCTGTGTCACCGAAATGAGCATCGACTTTGGCCCAATTGCCCAACTCGATTATAACGGCGACACCAAGCCAGAGGACATTTTCGTGATCACCAAGGGTGGTCTGGGCACTATCAAGCCGACCAAAGCCACCCAAGATGCGGGCAAGATCACCTTCTACTTCGACCCGGCGGCCTGTGTTGGCGCAAGCCGCGGCAAAGGCGATAGCACTTTCTTCTTTGGTCTCGCCTCCAAGTTGCCGCCCCAAACGGTACCGGCACACTTGGCTGGCACGTTGGGGCTAGACGTTACCCTACGCGCCCGTGCGCCCAAATTGCCCAGCGCAGATATTGCGTATATCCTCGATAAGGATACGGCATCGGCGGCGGCTTTCCAGGCCCACCTGACGGGCGAAGGCTACAGTGTCGATTTAATTCACCTCAACAACGTCCTCACCACCAATTTTAATCTTTACAAGCTGATCATTATCGGCGACGATACGGGTATACTCGACCAATGGGGCAATGCTGCGCTCCAGGCTGAACACATTGCCCGCGGCGATCGCCCGATTATCGGTGTGGGCGCGGGTGGCTATGCCTACTTTGGCAAGTTGACCATGAACATTGGCTGGGCCAATGGCTGGCATGGCACGCAAAAAGAAGTGATCGGCGACGCCAGCTTGCCCTACTATCAATTTCCCTATAACCTGACGGCGCTCTTGCCCGGCCCCCTGACGCTCTACAATGAGGGGACCGCTGAAGTGGGGATTCATCTGCCCGCGCCTGTGGCTGGTGTGACACCCCTGGGGCGCGAGCCGAATGACCAGACCCACTACCCGCTGATCGCCGAGCAGTTTGGCAAGGTTTGTCACCAACTGTGGGGCTTTTCGGGCAATCCCAGGGCCATGAATCTTAATGGTCAACAGCTTTTTGCCAATGCCGTGCGCTATGGTCTCAACAACTGCCCGCCTGCCCAGCAAGAACCAGTGATTGAAGTGCCAGAACTGCCGATTTTCAACCGCAAAGAGGGCATCAACGTTGAAATTATCCAGGCAGATAACCAGACTTTTACCGCCGTCGTAGATCTGCCCAAGGCGCAACTGTGGCCGGTTAAAGCCGATGATGGCAACGAGTATATGGAAATGGCCGTGCCCGGTGTGGACATTGACAGCAGCCATATTGGGCAACCCGGTGTGCCTGTGGTGCGACGTATCCTGGCCGTGCCACAAGGTGCCGAGGTGCGGATCGCTGGGATCGATGTGAAGCGGGCCCAGGAAATAAGCGATATTCTGCTCTACCCAGCGCAACCAGAGCCAGTGGATGCGGCCTTGCAACAAACGAATCCGGGTGATGACGAAAAACCAGCGCCCGAAACCTTTGCCGACAAGCCCTTTACGATTGACGCCAATGCCTACGCCAGCGCCGATCCATTCCCGGCACAAGTGGTGACCATCGAGCGCTTGGGCCGTGTGCGTGACCTGGATCTGGTGCAGATCAGCATTGCCACCGGTCAATATATTGCCGCCCAACAGCATCTGCTGCTCTTTGACAAGGTGCATCTGGAGATTAACTTTGAAGGCGGCAAGGGTGGCTTCCTGCCCCGTGAGCGCATGAACAATCCCTTTGACAATCATCTATTGCCGCTCTATGAACTGGCGCTCAACTACCGCATTATTGAAAAGTTTCCCTTCCCTGGCGACCTGCTGCCCAACCTCTGCTGGGGTTATGAATACCTGGTCGTCACTGATCCGGCTTTCCGGCCAGCAGCCGATAGCCTGCGCACCTGGAAAATCCAGAAAGGCATCTCCACCAAGGTTGTGGAAACGGGGAACGATGCTGGTGACGCGGGCACGACCAAAGAGCAGATTCAGCAATATATTCGCAATCAGTTCAACAACTGTATTATCCGACCTTCCTATGTGTTGCTGCTGGGCGATGCCGAACATATCAACCCATTTTATCGCAACACCAACTCGGGCGGCGACGCGGGCACTGATCTGGACTATGCGCTGATGGACAATGCGGACATCATGCCTGACCTGGCTATTGGTCGCATTCCAGTGGACACGCTGGATCAAGCCAACGTGGTGATCAACAAGATCATCAATTACGAAAAGAGCCCGCCTTTTGCTGCGAGCTTCTATCGCAATATCAGCTTTGCCTCGTACTTCCAATGCTGCCGTGATGATGTGGCCGACGATGGGCGCGATGTGCGCAGCTTTGTCGAAACCTCGGAACTGGTGCGCGACGAGTTGACTGGCCTGGGCTACACGGTCGAACGCATTTATAACACCAGCATTGGTTATCATCCTGAGTATGCTGGCCGTGACACGACACCGCGCAAATATCGCAACGGCGCGGCGCTACCAGCGGCCATCGCCCCTGGCAGTGGCTTTGCCTGGGATGGCGACACGGATGATGTGGTAGATGCCTTTAATGATGGGCGCTTCCTGGTCTTCCACCGCGATCATGGGTGGAGTGGCGGCTGGGGTGATCCTGGCTTTACAAGCAGTGACATTGACGACCTGACCAACAGTGGCCGACCGTCGGTTGTCTACAGCGTCAACTGTGCCAGTGGCCTCTTTGACAATGAAACCAACGGTGGCAATTTCAACGGCCTCTACTGGGCCGAGAAGCTGCTACGCCACGACAACGGCGGGGCAGTGGGCATCATCGGCGACACGCGCAATAGCCCGACCTGGGCCAACAGTGCTCTCTCGCGTGGTCTTTTCGATGCCACCTGGCCGGGTGTGGTTCCCGAAGGCGGGGCTGGCTCGATTCGCCGCTTGGGTGACATTCTCAACTATGGCAAGAGCTACCTGGCGGGTCAAGTGGGCGTCGCTCAGACCGCGGGCAGCGTGGGCCAGACCAGCGCCAACGACGACATCATTCTCTATCACGTCTATGGCGACCCGACCATGCAAATGTGGACGAGCAATCCCTGGTTCATTCGCTTGCCCATCCTCTACGAGCTGATCAAGTTTGACCCGACCATCTGGGAATTGCGCTACCCGATCGAGGGCGTGAACATCACCCTGTTACAAGAGGGTGCGCCGGTGGCGCGTGGTATCGTGCGCAATGGACAAGTGGCGCTGCCGCTGTTGGGCGACTTCAACCCGGACAAGCCCTACGAACTCTCGGCCAGCGATGCCAGTGGCGTGAGTGTCTTGCTCGACGCTGGCAAGGCGACGGGTAACTTGACCCCCGAACAAGGGGGCAGCGTGCAAGATCAAGAAGGTCGGGTCAAGGTTGAATTCCCAGCCAGCGCGGTCCAACAGCCGACGACCCTCTTGCTGAGTGACATTATTGTGGGATCCGGTCCTGGTGGTGGTCCCCATGTGCGCCGCTTTACCCTGGAAGCTGTGGCCGAAAATGGTGAAACCGTCGAACAGTTTGACGCGGCCTATGCCATGCAACTGCCCTACACCGACGAAGAATTGCAAGATGCCCGCCTGCAAGAAGAAACATTGCGCTGCCAATGGCTGGACGAAACAACCGGCGAATGGCAACCCGTTGACAGTAGTGTGGACACAGTGAACAACGTGCTCACCTGTCAAGCCGATCACTTTACCGAGTTCGCTGTCATTGCCGACGCCGCGCCGGTCGAGATGAACCATTCACTCTACCTGCCGGTGGTAACCAAGTAAAAAGCTGCGGTACGCCAGTCAATCGATAAGCAAAAGCGCACTCCATCTCGCTGAGTGCGCTTTTGCTTATCCCCCAATCTTATACTATCATAGGCCAATGCTTGCCGTCACGCTAAAGCAATTCCTCACCACCACCGTTTGCCCACCAACTTGGTCGGCCTACGACCTCTACCTCTTTCGCGATGAGACCCTGGTTTTCTATGTCGGCCAATCGCAGTTGGCCTTTGCGCGTGTCTGGCGTCACCTACACGACGGCTTTAAAGGCCGTTCGTTGGTGGGCAAGTTTGTGCGTGTCAACTGGCCGCGTTCGATGAATTTTGTCATTGAATTGTACAAGGCCCAGGCTCCCCGTTTCGCCGATCTACACCATGATCGCACTGCGGCCGAGGCGCAGCTGATTATGCAATGGCAACCCTGTTTCAATGCGACACTCAACCACTTGCCTACACCCCTGGCGGCTTACTACCAACCCCCCACGGCGGTGGTGCGCTACCCGCGCAACATGCGGGGGATGATCCGGGAAGCCGGGGTTGCCTTGCAACAGGGTAAGAATGAGACCCCGTGGTGAATTGAGCATCGGGCCAATGATGTACCAGGGGGCAGCGCGCTGCTGGGGTTCGTCAATTTCTCGGGGGTAGGGTAAAATATCAGTCTATTCCATAAACCAGCAATCGGCGTACTGGTTTCGCAACGATTGGGCTGGGTCTATAGACTTTTACATCGTCTATTGCTTACGCGCGGGTGCATGATGTTTGCGTTTCACCCCATCAACTTTCCACGCAACTGTATAGAGCATAATTGGAGAAGAGTATGGCCATTCTCACACAAGACCTGCTGAATGCAATGCCCTGGCGTTGTATCGGCCCTTCCCGTGGCGGGCGTGTCGTTGCCGGTGCTGGCGATCCAGTCAATCCTGCTGTCTTTTATTTTGGGGCAGTCGCCGGTGGCATTTGGAAGACAACCGATGCCGGTACCATCTGGCGCAATATTTCGGATGGGCAGCTGAAAACGTCATCGGTGGGGGCGCTCGCCGTTGCCGATTCGGATCCCAGCGTGATTTATGCGGGTATGGGCGAGACGACCATTCGCACCGATGTCTCGCACGGCAACGGCGTCTATAAATCGACCGATAGCGGCCATACTTGGACGCACTGCGGCTTGGACGATACGCGCCACATTGCCCAGGTGCGCATCCATCCCAAGAATCCCGACGTTGTCTATGTAGCCGCGTTGGGCCACGCCTTTGGCAACAATGAAGAACGCGGCATCTACAAATCCACCGACGGCGGCAAAACGTGGTGCAATGTGCTCTATAAGAGTAACAAGGCCGGTGCCATCGACTTGACCTTCGATCCCAACAACCCCAGCGTTCTCTATGCCGCTTTCTGGGAATGTCACCGCAGCTTCTGGGAACTTTCCAGCGGCGGGCCTGATAGCGGGCTGTGGAAATCCACCGATGGCGGGGAAACCTGGACGGATATCACGCGCAACAAAGGCTTGCCACAAGGTTGCTTGATCGGCAAGTGTGGCATCAGCGCGTCACCGGCCAAGGGCGGACGGGTGTGGGCCTTGATCGAATCGCAGCAAGATCCGGGGCTCTATCGTTCCGAAGATTTTGGCGAGACCTGGGAAAAGGTGAGCGACAAGCAAGATTTGCGCTATCGTCCCTTCTATTACATGCACATTTACGCCGACCCGCAGGATGCCGACACGGTTTATGTCTGCAACCTGGGCTTTTGGAAATCGAGTGACGGCGGGCGCAACTGGGACGCCATTGCCACCCCCCACGGCGATAACCACGGTCTCTGGATCGATCCGCGCAACAACCAGCGTATGCTCCAGACCAATGACGGCGGTGCCAATGTCTCGTTTAATGGCGGTGCCACCTTCTCCACAATTTATAATCAATTGACCGCCCAATTTTATAACATCTGTGTAGACAATCAATTTCCCTATCGCGTCTACGGCACGCAACAGGACAACTCCAGCATCAGCGTGCCCAGCAACACGCGCGAGGGGATTATTCCGTGGAGCGATTGCTATGCAGCCGGGACGGGCGAAAGTGGTTTTATTGCCGTCCACCCCGAAGATGCCAACATCGTCTATGTGGGCGCGGTTGGCTCGTCGCCGGGCGGTGGTGGCGCGCTGCAACGCTATGATCATCGTACCGGGCACATTCAACTGGTGAATGTCAATTCCGAACCGCATGGCGGTTTGGGGGCTGGCGCACTCCAGATTCGCTTTCCCTGGACCTATCCAATTCTCTTCTCGCCGCATGATGCCAATATACTCTACACGGCGGGCAATCAAGTTTTCCGCAGTAGCGATGAAGGTATTACCTGGGAAGCGCTCAGCCCGGACCTGACCCGCAACGATCCTGAGAAACTGAAGGCATCGGGCGGCCCCATCACCAAGGACACCAGCGGCGCCGAACATTATTGTACCATTGCCACGCTGCGCGAATCGGCCCATGAAGCGGGCGTCTTCTGGGCCGGCAGCGACGATGGCTTGGTGCATCTGTCGCGCGACGGCGGCAAGCACTGGGAAAATGTCACCCCCACCGATCTACCCGATTGGAGCTTTGTGCGCACGCTGGAACCTTCGCCCCATGATGCGGCCACCTGTTATCTGGCTGCGACGCGCTACAAATTGGATGATCCAACGCCCTATCTCTACAAGACCAGCGACTATGGCCAGACTTGGATCAAGATCACCAACGGCATTCCTGCCGACGATTTCACGCGTGTGATCCGCGCTGATCCGGCGCAACCTGGTCTGCTCTATGCGGGCAGCGAGACGGGGCTCTATGTCTCGCTGGATGACGGCGCAAACTGGCAGCGCTGGCAAGCCAATTTCCCGGTGACGCCGGTCTATGATCTGCTGGTCAAAGAGCATGATCTGGTGGTGGGCACCCACGGTCGTGGCTTTTGGATCATGGATGATCTGACGCCACTGCACCAACTCAGAACCAACAGCGCAACGCCCAAAGCACAAATTCACCTCTTCCAACCGCGCCCAACCTATCGCATCTTGCCCGATCTCTTTGCGGCCTATTGGGCACCGGGGGAAGGACGCGCCTATGGGCTAGGTCTGGGCAAAAGCGCGATCATGGATGGCAAGAAGAATGATCACGGCCAGATCGAGCTGACGGTGCTGGATGGTGGCAAAGGGGCGGCACAAGGGGCAGTGATCAACTACTATATTGCCGAGGCTCCGGCTGACGAGGCCAAGCTTTCCCTCGCTTTTCTCGATGCGGATGGCGCGCTGCTGCGCGAGTTCACACCCAAGCCTGCCGCCTATGACAAGCTGGATGACAAGGACAAGGCGCTGGACCCCGGCCCATGGATGCCGAGCAAGCCGGGCATGAATCGCTTTGTGTGGGATCTGCGCCATGCCGGTTCGACCAAGCTGCGCGGCAACAAAACGGCGGGCGAAGCCAACACCGGCTACTTTGTCTTGCCCGGCACTTATCAGGTGCGTCTGACGGTGGGGGATACAGTGCTAACCGAAGCGTTTGCGCTGATCAACGACCCGCGTGTCGCCACGCCCCTGGCCGATCTGGAAACGCAAGCGGCTCTGCTCAAAGAGATCTATGGTAAGCTTTCGGCTGTGAATGAAGGGCTGGCTACCCTGCGCGATGTCCGCACACAGGCAAAAGGGTGGGCGGATCGCTTGGGCAAGCAGAAAAATGGCACAGCAGTCGTCGCGGCTGTTGGTGAACTGATCAAGAAATTAGATGCAATTGAGACGGTGCTGATCTTGCCCGGCGAACATACGGATACCTTTGGCTTTGATCAACCGGTGCGGCTCAACGCCAAGCTCTCTTCGCTGATCCCGATTGTCGGCAGTGCCGATCGCGTACCGACCCAACAGTCGCGCACGCTGTTCCAAGGGTACGCTGGCCAAGCCGACGAGCAACTGCGCACTCTGCACGCCCTGCTCAGTGATGATCTGGAAGTGCTCAACAGTTTGATACAGGAAAGCAACGCCGCGCCCATTGTGATTTAGGTGATCTGTAGGTCACGTTTGTAACGTGACAGAGTCGTTCCATGCAACACATGCGGTTCGACAAGCTCACCGACCGGCCGCGACTGAGCCTGTCGAAGTCGTCGAGCAAGGCTTTGTTAGACGGTGTTGCGGGCTTGGGTAGATTGTCACGTTAAAAACGTGACCTACAGTAAACCATCAAAACTTTGATTATAGTGTAGGCTATTCCCAAAAAATAATGATTCAGTACGGGCATGAGGTGTGGCGGGATAAAACAATGGGTGTACACAAGGTCTCTTGCCGCCACACCGCGTGCCCCTACGTGAATTGTGGATCATTTAAATCTTGGAATAGCCTATAGTGTACTACCACAACGCGATGGCGAACCGCTCTGCCACGCGTGGGAGGGTCGCCAACACGCTTTCGACCATGGCCGCGAGATTATGGTTGGGTTCCAAGGTGCGATTGCGACAGGTGGTGGTGATCGGTAGCCCGCGCTGCTGTAAGATCCATTTGGCCGATGCGGGATATTGCATGCCCACATTGGCTTCGAGCAACGTCAGCATCTGCTGAAGTTCAATTGCATCTGTGGGGTGCGTGGCAAAGTGTGTGCAAAGCCAGTGAAAGAGTTCCGGGTAGCAATTGGCGGCAATCGGGGAAAGCCCTGCTGCCCCAGCCTGTAGCGAAAGCAGCGCACTCTGCGTATTGGCGTTATACAGGCGCAACGGCGAATTCGTCAGCACCGCTAATTTGGCGCGAATTGCCTGTGGATCGCAAGTGGTATCCTTAAGATAGAGAAAGCGCTCGGTCTGTGCCGCCCATTGGGTTAGCGCTGGCGACAGCAAGAATTGGTAGGGGCTCGGACATTCATAGAGTCCCAAAGGCATCGATTGCGTTGTCTCGACAAGCGTTGCTAGCTGCGCGCCTAAGTCGGCATCTGTGGCATCCGCAGCCACGAGTTGATTGGGCATGAGCACCACGGCTTGCACCCCTAGCGCGGCCACTTGTTGGATAAAGGTGGCTTGTCCAGGCAACGACCCGCCAAATGTGCCAGTGGCAACAACCGGCACACGGCCATCGACGCGCTGCACCACCCGTTGAATCAACGCCAAGCGTTCCTCGCCAGTCAAGTGATACATCTCGCTGGATGCGCAACAGGCAAAGAGCCCTGCTGCCCCTGTTGCGATATACCAGTCGGTCAGCGCGTCAATGCCGCGCCAGTCCAGCGCGCCATCCACCTGAAATGCCGTCAACATGACCGGCCACAGGCCACTCGGTAGCATTTTGTTCATGAGTGCGCTTTTCTAAAATTTATGGGGTAGGGAAGGTGGCAGCCATTAGGGTCACTGCTTCGCCGCGGTATTCGACCTCGCCTTGGGCAACCCAGCCCAACCGGCCATAGAGACGTTGCTGATCCGGCGTGATCAGGTAAAAGGTGGGCAATTCCAGTTCCTGCACGACGGCCATCATTTGGTGTACCAGCGCCGAAGCGACACCGCGGCCCCGATGCTCTGGCGCAACATAGACACTCGCCAGGAAAGGTGTCAGGTGGGGGTGGCTGCTCAGATCGTTGACGACCAGCCCCGCCGCGCCCAGGACAATCTCATTTTCTACGGCAATCAAGGTGGTGGGAATGCCAGGCCGACCCGTGTGCTTGCGCAGGCGTTCGATGCGCGCCAGGATCGAGTCACCTGGATTAAGATGACCCCATTGACCATAATGCCAGGCGGCCAGGGTCGGAATGTGCTGCGGGTGATCGGCAAGATAGGCAATGTTCATCGCGAATGTCCTAGATTGGCAGCCAACTAAAGAGCAATCCGGCAAAAATGATCACAACTTGGATTGTACTGACAAGGGCGAAGCGCGTCCAAAGCTGGTTGCGCTTGACGCCTGTGCGATAGTGGTGCTCCAAATAAAGCACCAAGATGAGCCCGATCAGACCGAGAATGAGTACACTGGCGCGGTCGATAAAGCTGAGACGCCAGTAGTTGAGACCGGTCAACCCCACTAGCCCCACGATTAGTAAACGGCCATAGAGAAAGTCGAGCACGGTCAGCCCGACCGCAACCAGCCAGAGAAGAAAGCTAACAACGTAATTGGTTGTCAAGCGGTGCAATAAGGTAGGTGAATCTTTCTTCATTGGAGTATTATATATAATGGTATTTCATTCTACACTGTTCCTACCAATTGTAACTCATTTGCAAAGTGACAAGCAGCGAAATGCCCAGGTTTGGTCTCCTGTAGCGCCGGTTCTGCTTGCTGACAAATATCCTTGGCATAGGCACATCGCGGGTGAAAATAGCAGCCACTGGGCGGGTTGGCGGGGTTGGGCACGTCGCCTTCCAGAATAATGCGCGAACGTTTTGATCGTGGATCGGGTTTGGGGATAGCCGACAGGAGGGCTTCGGTATAGGGATGAAGTGGATTGGCAAACAACGCACGCGTTGGGGCCAATTCAACAATCTTGCCCACATACATCACCGCCACCTGATCGCAGATGTGTTTGATCACGCTCATGTTGTGGGCGATAAAGAGATAGGTGAGATCGAATTGGGTTTGCAGATCGCTGATCAGATTCAACACCTGCGCCTGCACAGAAACATCCAACGCTGAAACCGGTTCGTCCAGCACAATGAAACTGGGATTGAGCGCCAGGGCACGCGCCAGCCCAATGCGCTGCCGTTGTCCACCACTAAAGGCATGAGGATAGCGATTCATGTGTTCCGGGCTCAGCCCCACGGCGCGCAACAGTTGCCCAATACGCTCATTCAATGCCTTGCCGCTGACCACTTTGTTGATCACCAGTGGCTCGCCCACAATCTGGCGCAGGGTCAGGCGCGGATTGAGTGAGGAGTAGGGATCCTGAAACATGATCTGCATATTGCGCCGCATGATGCGCATTTGCGTCGGTTCCAACTGTTCAATGTGCAGTGGCCCTTGCTTTCTGTCGTGAAAAACAACCTCACCGCCCGTTGCGTCTAGCAGACGCATAATACAGCGACCGGTGGTACTCTTGCCACAACCACTTTCGCCAACCAGCCCAAACGTTTCGCCGCGATGGATCGCAAAGCTCACCCCATCCACCGCTTTTACATAGCCGACTGTTCGTTTGAAAAAGCCGCGCTTAATGGGAAAGTGCATCTTCAGATCAGTGACTTCCAGCAACAACTCATTGCGTTGGTTGTGCGCTGGTTGATTGCCATTTGTTGCCATATCCGCCATGCGCTAGACCTCCCTGATTGACGTGACCGATTCTGGTTTGCGGACATTGTTATCGTAGAGCACGCAACGTACACCGCGCGCGTAGCTGCTGCCGTTGAGCGCCACCATCGCTGGCTCAATACGGTCGCAGAGACCCGGTATCACTTCTGGACAGCGCGGGTGGAAGGGACAGCCCAATGGCACAACTGACGGATCCGGCACGTTGCCGCGGATGACTTCTAGTCGTTGCCGTCCTTCCCCATCCAACCGCGGAATGGAACGCAAGAGTGCCTTCGTATAGGGATGCTTGGGGTCATAGAAGGCGGCATCCACATCGGTCTTCTCGACCACCTTGCCCAAGTACATGACTGCCACCTGATCGCACATCTCGGCTACAACGCCCAAGTCATGGGTGATGAAGATGATACTCATGCCGGTGGCGGCTTGAAGTTCCTGCATTAGATCCAAAATTTGGGCCTGGGTGGTCACATCCAATGCGGTGGTGGGTTCATCGGCAATGAGCAGGGTCGGATTGCAACTAAGCGCAATCGCGATCATCACCCGTTGCCGTTGGCCGCCACTCAGTTGATGGGGATAGCTGTCAAAGATGCGGTGTGGCTCTGGTAAATGTACTTTGGCCAGGGCATCTTCTGCTACTTCGCGCGCCACCTGTTTGGTCACATTTTGGTGCAGTGTGATCGCCTCAAGCAGGTGGCTACCTACGGTGTAGAGCGGATCCAGCGATGTCATCGGCTCCTGGAAGATCATGGCGATCTCATTGCCGCGTATGGCGCGCATCTCCCGGCCGCGTGGGTTTAGCTGGGTGATGCTGATCTCTTCGGTTTGGCTACTGCTTTCACTGCGCCGGTAGTAGGTAATATCGCCACCCATAATCCGGCCCCGATTGGGCACCATGTTCATAATGCATTGGGCGGTAACACTTTTGCCGCAGCCACTTTCGCCAACGATGCCCAGCACTTCACCGCGCCGCACGCTAAAATCTACGCCGGATAGGGCGCGCGTCACACCACTTTCGGTGAAAAAATGGGTGTGTAGGTCTCGTACTTGTAGAATAATATCGTTATTCGTCGTCATGTCATGAATACAATTCCATAAATGATTTCACAGATAGGTGATTCGGCATGGCAGATCACGCACCATGCAAGAGGTGCCATGCTAAATCGCAAACGGATCTGCCGCATCGCGAATGCCATCCCCCACAAAGTTAAAGCTGAGTACCGACAGAATGACAAAGAGACCCGGTAACATGAGCCACGGTTTTTTCACCACAACGCTGACGGTTTGCGCATCCTGTAAGAGCGTGCCCCAACTGACTGCCGGTGGCAGAATCCCCAAACCCAAGAAGCTCAGCGCCGTTTCGGCCAAAATCATCCCAGGAATGGCCAGGGTGGCGACGACAATAATATGGCTCAGGGCGTTGGGCAACATGTGGATCAAAATAATGCGCGTATGGTTAGCACCGGCGGCCTTGGCTGCCGAAGCAAAATCCATTTCGCGATAGGCCAGCACCTTGGCGCGCACCTGGCGCGCCAGGCTTGTCCACCCGAGCAGCGATAGAATGATCGAGATAAAAAAGAAGCGGGTCGTATTTGTCATGTTGGCCGGCAGCGCTGCCGCAAAGGCGGCCCACAGCGCAATGCTGGGAAAGGACATGAGCAACTCGGTGCCACGCTGGATCAGCGTATCGACAATGCCCCCAAAATAGCCAGAAACGGTGCCCAACACCGAACCAAAAATGATCGTCAAGGCGACGCCGATCAAGCCTACGGTCATCGAAATGCGACCACCATAGATAATGCGCGAGAGCATGTCACGCCCATTGCGATCGGTGCCCAGCAAGAAGGCGGTGCCTCCTTCTTCGACGCCGTAGAAGTGGCGGTTACTTTCGATCAATCCAAAGAGTTTATAGGGCTCACCCTGGACAAAGAATTGGAGCGGGAAAATCTGGCTCTCATCATCCTCATGTAACCAGTCGAGATTGACTGTGTCCAGCGTCGTCGTTGTGCCATAAACAAAAGGCTGCAGATGGAAATTGCCTTCGGCATCGAAGAAGCGCAGCATTTGTGGCGGACGGGCGACAAATGCTGCATCCGATCGCAGATGGTTGTAGGGCGCAAAAAATTCGGCAAAGCCAATCAGTGTGTACATGAAGACCAGGACGATTGCCCCCGCGACTGCTAGGCGATTGCGCAAAAAACGCCGCCACATGAGCTGACCAATCGAAAGCTGACCAACATCGCCGGCAACATTCGCTGCTTGGGCATAAGCGGCAGTTTGGGGCACCTCTTCTTCGTACGAAGGCGGTAAGGGAAGTGCTTGTTGAGCCATAAAAAGTCCTTTAGTCTAAAAGTCTAGTGGTCGCGTGGTCTAGTGGTCGCGTAGTCTAGTGGTCTAGTGGTTGATTGGTCGGATGAGCGATTAGTTGGTAACTGATAAGAGACTCCACGACTCTAGACTCCACGACTAGTACAGTTGGGCGTAGATACCACGGCAGTTAATAAGGCACGTTTACTCGTGTACATCATGGTAAAAACAAGGTGCCTTATTTACGCCGGGATCTACTAGTTGACGACACGACCACACGACCCTCGACCACGCTATTCATACCGAATGCGCGGATCGACGAGTGCTAGCAAAATATCGGCCAGGAAATTTCCCACCACCAACATACCCGCCAAGAACATAAGAATTGTTCCAGCCAGGTACATATCTTGTTGGCGTAACGCATTGAAATAGAGTGGCCCGGTTGTATTCAACCCCAAAACAATCGAAACCACCAGCGAACCAGAGATGATTGATGGCAGACTCAAGCCAAGCAACATGATCAGCGGGTGAATCGCATTGCGCACGGCGTGTTTGATGATCACCGTTGGTTCACGCAGCCCACGCGCACGAGCCGCCTGGACATATTGCATATTTAAGATATCGAGCAAATTGCCGCGCATAATGCGCATCAACCCGGCTGTGCCAGAAATGCCTACGACAAAGACTGGCACCCAGAGGTGCTTCAATAAGTCGATGAACTTGGCGATACTCCAGGGCGCGTCCAAATATTCGCGCGAGTAAAGCCCCCCAACCGAGAAGCCAAACCAGTGTTGCGCCAGCACCATTAGGACCAACGCCAACATGAAATCAGGGATCGACAGCCCGGCCATGCCGACAAAAGTGGCCGCATTATCCCCAATTTTGTATTGGTGGGTGGCGGCATAAATGCCAATCGGGATGGCTACGATCCAAGTGAAAGCCAATGTAAATGCAGCAATCAACGCCGTATAGCCCAGGCGCGCCCAGACGAGATCCTTGACTTCCTGGTTATATTGAAACGATTCACCAAAATCGCCCCGGACAAAGCCACTGACCCATTTCCAATATTGCACATAAAGTGGCTGGTCCAATCCATAGCGCTGTTTGAGCGCCTCCAATTCAGCCTCCGCGGTGTGCGTCCCCTGATTCTGGCGTTGCGCCTGATAGACATCAATATAACTGCCGGGGGGCAGGTTGATAATAAAGAAGCCGATCATGGAAATGAAGACCAGCGTGGTGATCATGTAAATTAAACGGCGAGCGAGAAAGGCAAGCATACGTAATGATCCTGTCTCCAGAAGTCGCAAGTGGTGGGTGGTGAGTGGCGAGTGCTCGGCCAAGCGCCCGTACTTGCCACCCGCCACCCGCTACTCACTACTCCTTATAATACATCTGCTCCGGATAGACGGCACCGAAGTAGGACATGATCCAGGGGCCGACAAAGCCGCCCTGGCCTAACTGTTCCCTGGTGGGGAAGTTCCCAACCTTTTCTAAGGCAGTGACAATCACCACTTCGTTACCAACTGTGCCGATAAAGAAGGGGCCTTGCTCAATGTGAACACGAATAATATCCTGGCTCAAGGCGAGGCGTTTGGCATCATCCGGCTCAATGCGCGCGGCATCGTACAACTCCCACAACTTCCAAGCTGGATCGTCGGCGGGTGGTTCTTCGCGCGGTGGGTTGCGCTCCAGCGGATCCAGATCCAACTCGGTGCCTTCCTTCTCGGTGCCACGTACCTGATACCATGCGCCATAGAGCGGCGCAGTGCGGTCATTGCCCACCCAGACTACCCAATTGGGGAAGACCAGGAAGTTCGGTCCATCGCCGACGCCCCAACAACCGCGAATATCGATTTCAGAATTGTCTTGCATGATATTCATCTGTTCATCGGGCACAACGTTGACTTGTACCTTGAGACCAACGGCCTCCCAGCCTTCTTTGATGATCTCTGTCGCTTGGCTCTGTGTGCGGCTTTGCATCGCGCCGGCTGAGCAATCGATGCGCAGGGTCAATTCGTCACCACTGGGCAGATCGCGGAAGCCGTCACCGTTGGCGTCCACAGCACCTGCTTCATCGAGCAAAGCAGACGCCTGCGCGGGATCATATTCAATTGCCAGATCGCGCCACTCCTCATAAAGTTGACGACCTTCGTCATTGGCTGTGAACTCTACTGCTTTGGGGCTCATGGTGCCCGTTGTCTTTTCACCCGTGCCAAAGTAGACGATACTCTGCACTTTGTCGCGATCGATCGCATGGGAGAGCGCCAAGCGGAAGTTGCGGTTCCGATAGAGTTCCCGTTTTTGTGGATCTTGATGGGTCCAATTCGGGTAGACCATAACACCTGTGCCGCCGCCGCCGTCCCATAAGTGGGTTTTTAAGCCTACCGTGCTTTCCGCATCACGGAAGACAGAAAGTTCGCCTAGTGGCTGGCTGGTGCAGGGGCGACCACAAATTTCTTGTTCGCCGGCCAATACGCGCAACTTGGAAACTTCCAAATTTTCAATATATGTCACATCGACATAGTCAATATAGGGCAACTGGTTGCCAGCTGTATCGACCGCATAGTAGTAGGGGTTGCGCTCTAATTGCAGGCGGGTGCCCGCTTCATACGCCACTGGCATCCATGGATTGAGTACGGGAATGTCAGGATTTATACGCCAATCGATCTTTTGGTCATGTTCTTCAAAGGTGGTAACCGCCGTATTGTAGGTGGGATGGAACTGACTGGCATAATGTTTGGGTACAAAGAGCCGTTCACCCGTGGGTACCATGCCATTGGGCCACATCGCCAGGCGATCGAGAAAGAGCGGCGCAGGCGCTGCAAAATTGAACTTTAAGGTGTAATCGTCCACCTTGGTGATCGTCGCCATCTCCCCGCCAGAGATGAGATAGTCGGGTGGGACATCGGTATGATCTGGGTTGATGACCATATCTTCCCACCAGTAGAGGAAATCGTCTACGGTAAAGGGTTCCCCGTCCGACCATTTGGTGCCTTCGCGGAACATCAGCGTGTACTCGGTCTTGTCTTCGTTAAACTCCCAGCCTTTGGCCAGACCAGGGCGTTTGTCTAGACCACTCTTGACCCAGTGTACAGGTGAATAGCCGTACATCGCCATTGCCAGATGATCGCCTCGGACATTGGTGTCAAAACGATGCCATGTGCCGCCATAGATGCCGATTTCACCATAGGGCTCGATGATCAGGGGCTCTGCTGGAATGCGTTCTTCCAGCGGTGGCAATTCGCCGGCCATGACCCTTTCGTGCAACATGGGGGCTTCGCGGGTGTCACTCATCTTGCTGGCGGGCGCGGCAGCCGGTTGCTCGGCGGCCGCGGCTGGTTGCTCTTCAATGGCGGCCGACTGACTACCGCTACAGGCTGCGAGTAGCAGCGTGAAGACCAACAAAACGCCTAAAAGTGTAGTCGATTTTTGATGCATTCAGTCCTCCTTGGTTGGCAAAAATTAGTGAATCGTACTGCAAGCGCAGTCAATAACGGCTAGATGCAGAATCCGATACTCGACCGGGGGAATCTATCTGGTTCGCCAGGAATCCTGGTGGTTGCCATCGCCAACCATCAGTTAAAACTGGTGTCTGCTAGCAGACACCGGCTTAAGCCGGTTTTGGATCCCAGGCGTCGGTTTTAACCGATGCTGTCAACCCCCCGCGATCCTGTTGAGCCATCTATCTTTTGGGTTGAGGGTACCTCCTTCCTGTCGTCGCGGTTCGGATCACATGTGCCGCTGGTTGGGCAATGGCTGCAACAGAGCGGCCTTAGGCGCTTTCAAAGCAATAAGGATCCAGCGCTTGCCAAACAAAATCATGCGTAGGGGCGGCCGCGCAGCCGCCCGGCGTTTGGCTCGCTACGAACAGGCGGCTGCAAGCCGCCCCTACTGGATACTTTATTCTTTCTACTGTCCTAAGGCGCAGAATGGCTGTGATCAAAAACAACCGCTATAAAGTTTGGAAATTATGTTTTTCGACAAACGCAAACACATTATAGGTGAAAATACCTGGAGCCCTACGGTACTAGTAGATCCCGGCGTAAATAAGGCATCCTATTTTTACCATGATGTATACGCGTAAACGCGCCTTATTGACTGCCGTGGTATCTATGCCCAACTGTACTAGAACTTTACTATGGGAAGCATGTGGTTGGAACAACCACTCCAGGATGAGAAGATGGTACCATAAAAAATTTAATAGAGCAACCACGATTTTTGTATGGGGTGTATTTCAATTTGAGGGTAAATTTTAGAAGTAGCGCGCAACGTGTGCCGGGGACGAGCGGGGTGCAGTTTGTCAAACCGGTGCGGTTGTCGCTCGTCCCCGGCACACTTCCCAAAAAGTGAAATGCACCCTTTTGTATGTTTGGGCATTTGATACGTTTCGTTGGTTCATTGGTCGGTTTACTTGCCAACAAACCTTTGATTAGGGCTTGATCACCACCGTCGCAAAATTCACGCTTTCGCTGGCATTGGCAATATCCAAGAGATAATTCCCCGGCGCGAGCGACGCGGGCAATGCCATGCGCACGCGGCGACAGATGGTTTCGCCGGGTGCCCAAGCGGTATTGGGTGCCATGACATCGCGCCACAATTCGACATAGTCATCGCCGTGCAGCAATTGCACAGTGACCTGTTGCTCGTTGAGCGCCGCGTTGGCCGCCCAGTAGAGATCGACCACAAAGGGCGCGCCCGCTTTGGCTTCGCCGGTTTGGATTCTATAGCCAACCAATTGGGGTCCGGTTTGCAGCGCCAGATTGACCGGATTGGGCAGCGCGCTCACATCTTGCGGATAGGCCTTGATCGGCAGGGTAACTTGGCCCGCTACCGCAGTATCACCTATGCCATCGAGTCGCGGCCGCCGCGCCCCATCCGCGGCCAGTTCATACCAGCCCACCACCACATCGACCGTGTCGCCACCGGCACAGACGTCGCCTACCTCTGGTTGGTAGCGTTCAATCACGCGCTCGCCGGGTGACCAAGCGGGCGTCATATAACTGCCATTGCCCGGTAGTTTGTCGATCTGCGCCACCCGGCGGCCATCCGCATCCATGAAATGCAAAAAGGTGGTGAGATTGCGAAACGTGCTGCCTTCGGCGCGCCAGAAGAGTACGATCGCGGCTTGCCCTGGCTGGCTTTGCAAGCCGAGTAGGGTGGGGGCATCGTCAAAGCGGATCTCCGTCTGCTGTGTGGGTTGCCACGCGGCTGGCCAACCGGCTAGGAGATCGGGCGGTACTTTGACCAACGCCAACAAGCGATTGTTGTAGCGATCAAGCAATTCTTCGGCTTGTATGCCCGGCCATGCTTGGGCCAAATGAGCGGCGGCGTCCAATTTCTCGCTGGGAAATGCGTAGACCGCGCCCGATCCCAGCGGTGGTAGCACTAGCGTCTCGGCGGTATCTAGCGATTTAACCGTGTTGCTGTCGCGCAGAAAAGTAAAGGTGGCATGGCTGCCCCACAATGGCTGTAAATAGATCTTGTCGCCTTGGTCAGCCAAGGTTTCCAGCGCGGCCAGGGCATCCAGTTTGTCCGCATCATAGAGATAATAGACTGGCGGTTGGTTGGGAAAGCGCACAAAGTAATCATAGCTGGTCCACAGGCCGCTGCTCAACAATAACAATCCGGCCAGCGCACCGCCACTCCCGGCGGGCAGCCAACGCCAGCGTTGTATCCCCATTGCGATCCAACTCAAGCCTAAACCTACCGTGACAAACAGGGCTGGCAGCGCAGGCAGCGTGCGCGAATAGTTGGGCGCGGCCTCGCTCAATACCGAGGGCAGTACCATGACAATGGCCCACAGCGCTAGCAAGACCAAGGCATCCACATCGGGATCAGCGTTTGGATCATTGTTTTTACGGCGCGACAAGCGCACGATCCACACGCCCACACCCAGTAGAAATGGTATCGACAACAGCGGATCGAAGACGGGGCGACCGGCCAGATTGTGCGCCCATTCGATATCGCCATGCCAGGTGAACATGCCCAGCACGCGCCCAATATTGCGCAGCAATTCGAGCCAGGGCGTGTCGCCGCTAACTCGCTCGGCAAAGATCGACACTTCGGACGCGTGACCAAAGAAGAAATCGGGATGGCGATAAAATTCAATGCCCAGCGGCAAAAAGACCAGGAAGGCAATCGCGCCGGTCGCCATCAATACACCGATGGGGCTGTCGAGCGTCAAGCGGCGTTGTTGTGGATGCCGCCAGAGCAGCCATAGTGTATAGGCCAGCAAAATAAAAGGCACAAAGCGTCCGCTGGGATGGGTCCAAACGGTCAGCCCCGTCAACAATCCGCTGCCTATCAGGGCCCAGCGGCGCGCAGCGAGTCGTTCCGCATGTAAAGCCAGCCAATAGCAACCAAAGAGGCCACTCAGGATCAAGGGCATCATAATCACACGGATGCCGTAATGGCTGAAATGGAGATGCCACAGGCTAATGGCCAGGCTCAGGCTGGTGAAGAGGGCAATCGGGCGCGCATGGCGGCGCAAGAGGGTGCGCAGCAGCCAATAGGTCGCGGGAATGGTGGCAATGCCTGCCAACGCCGAGGCCAAGCGCAGCGTGTAGACATTGAACCCCAGAAAGGTACCGAGCAGCGCCTGATAATAGCTGTAGAACGCTTCGCGACCACCGTTTGCGGGTAAAAACAGCGGGCGATTGCCATGCCAGATCTGTTCTGCATCAATCGCATTGAATGCTTCATCAAATTGAAAACCGGGAGGAACTTCCCCCAGCTTGTAAAAGCGTAGCAGGGCAGCCAAAAGGGTGACACTTAACAGCATCACCCAGTCACGTCGATTCCACTTCATGGATTGCTCGAAAGAAAAGTTGGTCGCTGCATCGGTAGACGAACGATGATTGTTTTGATTAATGGCTGGTTAGTTTCCAGATATTTCAATTGTATCACCAATGGTGACGATTGCCACGCGGCGCACGCTATCGCTGGTAGATTGGCCCGGCGTGTGATGGGGTACTGGCGCGAGGGTGGCCGGATCATAGAGATTGACCACCAACGCATAACGACCCGGTGGCAGCGTGGGCGCAAGGGGGACAGCCATGTAGCCCGGTTTGGCATCGCCGGCATTCCAGGTACTGGGCGGCAGTAATGGCCCAATCGGAAAGCCGTCATGTTGGCTCAGTACTGTGCCAGCGCTGTCAACGAGACGCAGGGTCACGCGATAATCAACGGTTGGTTTGGTCTGCGCCAGCCAATTGAGGGTGACCAGTAATGCGGCTGGTTCAGCACCGCAGGCATCTGCCAGCGCAACAGTAGCCTCTTGCAACAACAATGTTTCGCCAAAAAGTGCTGCCAATGGCGTTTGCACCTGGGGCTGGACAAAGTGGGGGCTGACAAAGTGGCAGAGCCGCACATCGAGCCATGCCTGACAATCCCGTTGAAAAGCGACCGCCGTTAGATACTTGGGCACAAATTCGCCGGGATCAACTTCGTTTTCTGCCGTCAGACTTACCCACAGATTAGGGTATTCGCGTAGTGATTGCAGAAGGTAATCATCCATCTCCTCGGGCACCACGGGCAACGCATTGATCGGCCAATAGGCGGGTAGCTCGACAATTGGTGCCGTCAGCACGGGCATGTCTGTGGGTAGATAATATTTTGTGAGCAGATGTTGCCTGGGTCCCTCGATCAGCAGGGCATCCTGGGGTTGCCACTGCGCCAATAGATACTGCGTCATCGCGCGGTAGGCACTTTTCTGATAGGGTCCAAAATAGTGGGGGAGGGCCAGGGCTGTGGGGGCCAGCGCTACCAGGAACACGGCCACCCCTGCCAGCCAATGCACGCGTCCAAGCCAGGTAATGCCCGCGGCCATGATCAGCAGCAGCGGCGGCATGATGTAGAGAAGATAGCGCGTGGCCAGCGTGCGCGATACCAGCAGCGTAACGCCAATGGGTACGAGACACGCGCAGACCAAGAGCCAGCGCGCGAGCCCAGCGCCGGATCGCATATCCCGGTCTGTACGCTGGCTAGGCAAGCAGAAACGCAGCACGCCCAGCAGCGCCAATGGCAAGAGTACATAGCCCCAGACGGCCTGGTCTGCGCCCCAACGAATGGCGGCAAAGGTTAGATCGCGCCAGAGTGGATCGAGAAATTGCAAGACGGACAGTGGCGCGGCCCCGACACTGACCGTCACACTATCGGCTGTATCGCGAAAGCCCGGTGAAAATCCCATCCACGCCAGCAAGGGCAGCGCCGTCAGCGCGAGCGCTAGCCCGTGCCACAGCCACATGCGGATGGGTTGGCGGTGTGCAAGTAGCCACACCAACAGAAAAAGTCCTTCGGCTGCGATGAGTAACGCACTGTAGTAATGCAGCCCCAGCATAGCCCAGTTGATCAACAGATACAGGCCGAGCTTGCGCAGGGTTGGCCGGTGCGCCAATCGCTGAGTGACGATCAGCGATGCCAGCGCCAGCGCCACGACCAGCGCGTACATGCGCGCCTCTTGGCTATAATAGACGAGTACTGGGGCTACCGTTGCCAAAAATGCGCCGGTCAGGGCCGTCGCGGCGGACAGATTGACCTGGCGCGCCAATTGCCAGAGCAAGGAAATGGTGAGCACGCCGGCCAAGACAGAAGGCAGCCGCAGCGCAAACTCGCTCTGCCCAAAGCCAAGCGACCAGAAATGCATGAACAGTTGCCAAAAGGGAGGATGTTCAAACGCCGCTCGCCAATGAAAGTCAATAATTTCAAGTGGGGCTGCGCGTGCCATCAGCGCGGTGGCCGCTTCGTCATAGGCAAGGCCTTTGGCATCGAGCGCGTAGAGACGCACGGCAAAGGCAAACAGGATCAAGACGAGGAGACTGAGACGGCGCATGGGTGGCTGAGCTAAGCGGGCAACAAGGTAACCAGATGCGCTTGTCACGCGCTTACTTTGGCAGAATGGGGATGCTTATTCAATGACAACCGCGGTGCCGCTGACGCTGACCATGAGCATACTGCCGCCTTGGCCAACGGTCTCATAATCCAGATCGACGCCGACAATGGCATTTGCCCCCAAACCGGCTGCTACCTGTTGCATTTCGCTGAGGGCAATTCCCTGGGCGCGGCGCAATTCCTGTTCATAGGCCCCGGCGCGCCCGCCGACAATATCGCGGATGCCGGCAAAAAGGTCCTTAAAGATATTCGCCCCAAGGATGGCTTCGCCGGTCACCAAGCCAAGGTATTGCTTGATCGGTTTGCCTTCAATGGTGGGTGTGGTTGTGACTAACATGATTGGTTGCTCCTTGTTTCCGTATGCGCCCGTGCTGCCGCGCTGCGTCGCACGATTGTGGTAAATTAGACCTTATTCCGATTTAATTTTGTGCATGCGTAGGTGCGGTTACAAACCGCACAAAGCTGGTTTGACTCGGATCGTGCGGTTACAAACCGCACCTACAAGAATCACTCAAAGAACAAATCGGAATAATCTCTAGTGTAGACGCAGTATAGCAGGCAACCGGTTGAACCGTCAACGCGCGAAGGAGAAGGGGAGCAAGTGTGGCGGCAAGGTTGCTACGCATGTCACAGTGCCAGCCAGAGAAACTCATTCCCTGGCTGGCACTGTGATTGTGCGCGGTTAGCGGGCAACAAGCGGTAAATAATGCTGATTTACCCGTGTAAAAAATGGTGCTTTAGAGCGCGGCTCCGTATACTTGGAAGTTTAGATCGGAAGCGTTTAGACCGTTGCAACTCTCGGTTTTTAATCTTCTCTTCATTCGGCCAAATAAAATTCAGCCAAATAAAAATTGTGGTATACTGGCTATGCAAAATGCGCGCCGATAAATCCAATCGAGGCGCGGCCAGCGTTATCTAAAGTAAGCGTCCTTCTGGATTTCTCCGTTCATTCAAGCAGCGGCTGTGTACCACGCATTCTGGCGCATGAGTTTGCTAGCCCAATGTCCATTGCGCAGAATTCGCGACACCGCCTATCCGATCCGAACATCTGCCTGAATAACAAGTAGTGAAGGCGATCGTATGTCCCAAATCTTCCACCCAAGCATGAATATCATTGTCAAAGTATTGCTCTTGGCCGTGATTCTTCTCGTGGCGGGTCTAGCCTGGCTGGGCTACTATGTTGTGCGGTCGCCCTTTATGACAGAAGTGGGGGTAGCGAAAGCGCAAGCTGTGCCCTATAGCCACGCACAACATGTGGGCGGACTGGGGCTGGACTGTCGCTATTGCCATACCTCGGTCGAAGAGAGCAACACCGCCAACATCCCGCCCACCGAAACCTGCATGGGCTGTCATGCCCAAATTGCCACCGATTCACCGAATTTGGAATTGGTGCGCACCAGTGCCGAAACCGGCGAACCCCTGGCGTGGATTCGCGTGCATGATCTGGCCGATTTTGTCTATTTCAACCATGCCATTCATGTGCAGCAGGGGGTGGGCTGTGAAACTTGTCATGGCCGGATTGATCAAATGCCGGTGGTGGCCAAGACAGAGACGCTGCAAATGGATTGGTGTTTGGACTGTCATCGTATGCCGGAAAAGTATATCCGTCCGCGCGAGGCTGTCTTTACCATGGGCTACACACCGGCCACCGATCAAGCGACCCTTGGTCCCCAACTTGTGGCTGAGTATGGCATCCACACCAATCAATTGGCTGACTGTTCGGTTTGTCACCGGTAAGCCATTGAACCAGATAATTGGCGGATAATCACAATGACCAATGCCCCGCTCGAATTAGCCGAAGTGCAAGACCGGCTGGCCAAGTCACAAGGTCGTGACTATTGGCGTGGCCTGGAAGAATTAGCCGATACTCCAGAATTTCAAGCGTTTCTGCACCGCGAATTTCCCCGCCAAGCTTCCGAATGGACGCCGGGAATGAGTCGGCGCAATTTCTTGCAGCTTATGGGCGCGTCGTTGGCGCTGGCAGGGTTGACGGCTTGTGCCAACCAGCCCGATGAGAAAATTGTGCCCTATGTGCAAGCGCCCGAAGACACGGTGCCCGGCCAATCGCTCTTTTTCGCGACCGCCATGGGGTTGGGCGGCTATGCCATGGGGTTGCTGGCGCAGAGTCAAGATAATCGACCGACCAAACTGGAGGGCAATCCCGATCATCCGGCCAGCTTGGGGGCGACCGATGCCTTGGCCCAGGCGTCGATCCTCACCCTCTATGACCCGGATCGTGCGCAAACTGTGACCCACGCTGGCGCGGCTAGCAGTTGGGAAGAATTTCTGGTCGAGCTACAGACGCAACTGGCCCAGCAAACCAGCAGTGGCGGGGCAGGGTTGCGTATTTTGACAGAATCAATCACCTCGCCCACCTTGGTTAGTCAACTCCAAGCCCTGTTGACGCAATTTCCCAACGCTGTCTGGCATCAATATGAACCCATTAATCGCGATCAGGTCTATGCCGGCGCACAACTGGCCTTTGGCACAGCGGTAGAACCCATCTATCGTTTGGCGCAGGCCGATGTGATTGTCAGCCTGGATGCTGATATCCTAGGAACAGCGCCCGGGCGCGTGCGCTATGCGCGCGACTTGGCCGACGGTCGCCGTGCCGATTTGCCTGCCGGTCGCAATCGCAATCGCCTGTATGTGATCGAAAGTGCGCCGACGATCACCGGCGGCGCGGCGGATCACCGTTTGCCGTTGAAGGCGGGGCAGATCGAAAGTTTTGCGCGTGCGTTGGCCCAGGCATTGGGGGTAGACGTAGTCGGGCCGGCAGATACGGCAATCCCCACCAATTGGATAGCTGCGCTGGCCGCCGATCTGCAAGCCCACGCCGGTACAAGTGTAGTTGTCGCCGGCGATCATCAACCTGCTGTTGTGCATGCGCTGGCCCACGCCATCAATGACACGTTGGGCAACAACGGCCAAACGGTGATCTACAGTGAGCCAGTCATTGCCAGCCCTGTGAATCAAACCGAATCGCTGCGCGCTTTGGTGGCGGCGATGACGGCGGGCAAAGTGGCCGCACTTCTGATCTTGGGGGGCAATCCAGTCTTTACCGCGCCCGTGGATCTGGATTTTGCCGGGGCCCTGGAAAAGGTTAATTTTCGCGTGCATCTGGGGCTGTATGCCGATGAAACCGCGGCGTTGTGCGACTGGCAAATCCCGGAATCGCATTACCTGGAAGCGTGGAGCGATGCCCGCGCCTATGATGGCACAGTGACGATTCAGCAGCCATTGATCCAGCCGCTCTATGGGGGCCACTCGGCCCATGAATTGGTAGATGCTTTGCTGACGGCAGAACCCCGCTCTGACCATGATCTGGTGCAGGCCTATTGGACAGCCCAACGGGGTGAAGCGGATTTTGCCATCTTTTGGCAGCAATCGCTGCATGATGGCGTGGTGGCCGACAGCGCGTCGCCGGCCCAACCAGTCACCCTGCAACCAGACGTAGCGACGCAACCGGCGACCAACTTTGACGGCGCAGCCTTGGAAATTAACTTTCGCCTCGATCCCACCATCTGGGATGGCCGTTTTGCCAACAATGGCTGGCTGCAAGAGCTGCCCAAGCCGCTGACCAAGCTCACTTGGGAGAACGCGGCGCTGATCAGTCCGGCGACGGCGGCAACATTGGGGCTGGTCAACGGCGATCTGGTGGAGCTGACCTATGCGGGCCAGACCCTGCAAGCGCCCGTTTGGTTGTTGCCCGGCCACTGTGCCGACGCGCTGACCGTCCATCTGGGCTATGGTCGCACCCACGCGGGCAAGGTGGGCAACGGTACTGGCTTCAATGCCTATGCACTGCGCACCGCCGATGCTCCTGGCTTTGGCGCTGGCGTGACTGTGCGCAAGGTAGGCAGCGGCTATCAACTGGCGAGTACGCAAGTCCATCATAGCATGGAGGGGCGCAACTTGATCCGCGTGGGCACGGTCGAACAGTTTGCCACCGAGCCAGAATTTGTCCACGAACTCGATCCGCATGGCGAGGAAATCTCGCTCTATCCCAAGGTAGAGTATACCGAGAATGCCTGGGGGATGGCGATTGATCTGACGGCGTGTATTGGCTGTAATGCCTGTGTGACGGCCTGTCAGGCGGAAAATAACATTCCGATTGTGGGCAAGGCCGAAGTGCTCAACGGCCGCGAAATGCACTGGATTCGCCTGGATCGCTACTACGAGGGCGAGCCAGATGCCCCGGAGATTCATCATCAGCCGGTGCTTTGTATGCATTGCGAAAATGCGCCCTGCGAAGTCGTTTGCCCGGTAGCGGCAACCACACACGATGCCGAAGGCTTGAACACCATGGTCTACAATCGCTGCATCGGCACGCGCTATTGTTCCAACAACTGTCCCTACAAGGTGCGGCGCTTTAACTTCTTGGAATATACGGATTTTGAAGATGAAAGCCTGAAACTCCAGCGCAACCCCAACGTGACAGTGCGCGCACGCGGTGTCATGGAAAAGTGTACCTACTGTGTGCAACGCATCAGCGCAGCGCGGATTACGGCTAAGCTAGAGGGCCGCCCGATTGGCGATGGTGAGGTGGTCACAGCTTGCCAAGCGGCCTGCCCGACGCGTGCGATTGATTTTGGCAATATCAATGATCCCACCAGCCAGGTAGCGCAGCGCAAGTCATCGCCGCTCAACTATGGCATGCTAACCGAGTTGAACACGCATCCGCGCACCACCTATTTGGCGAAGCTGCGCAATCCCAATCCAGCCCTTGTCGAGGCCGGATGACCGGGTGATATGCAGCTAAATCAGGGAGATTGAGAACATGCAACGATCCGGGCATCTGATTGGGCCAGGCCATAGCTTCCGTTCGATCAGCGAAAAAATCGCCGGCGCGGTGTTGACCAAGGTAACACCTAAATCCTGGTTTGTCGGGTTGGCGATTGGCTTTACCCTGCTGATGGTTCTGTTCTATGCTGTGGGCAATTTGTTTTTGCGCGGCGTGGGCATTTGGGGCATCAACCAACCGGTGGGCTGGGGCTTTGATATTACCAATCTGGTCTGGTGGATCGGTATTGGGCACGCGGGCACCTTGATCTCGGCAATTCTCTTTCTCTTTCGCCAGGAGTGGCGCACCTCGATCAATCGCTTTGCCGAAGCGATGACCCTGTTTGCCGTCTCTTGTGCCCTCTTGTTTCCCGTGTTGCACCTGGGGCGACCGTGGCTGGCCTATTGGATATTTCCCTATCCCAATACCTTTGATCTGTGGCCGCAATTTCGCAGCCCACTGGTGTGGGATGCCTTTGCCATCGGCACCTATGCTACGGTTTCGCTACTCTTTTGGTTTGTTGGCCTGATTCCCGATCTGGCTGCCATGCGCGATCGCGCCGAGAATCGCTGGCTGCGCTATACCTATGGCTTGTTGGCGTTGGGCTGGCGCGGCGCGGCCAATCACTGGCAGCGCTATGATACGGCCTATATGTTGCTGGCCGCATTGGCCACACCGTTGGTTGTGTCGGTGCATTCGGTGGTCAGCTTTGACTTTGCTGTAGGCGTCATTCCCGGCTGGCACTCGACGGTGTTTCCGCCTTACTTTGTGGCCGGCGCGATCTTTTCTGGCTTTGCCATGGTGATGACATTGCTCATTCCGCTGCGCAAAATTTATAAATTTGAAGATTTTATTACCCTGCAGCACCTGGACAACATGGCTAAAATCATGTTAGCCACCGGTCTGTTCGTGGCCTATGGCTATCTGACCGAAGGCTTTACGGCCTGGTATTCGGGCAATGGTGCGGAACGTTTCTGGCTCTTCAATCGCTCGTTTGGCCCCTATTGGTGGGCCTTCTGGTCGCTCATGCTCTGTAACATACTCGTGCCCCAAGCGCTTTGGTCGGGCTGGGTGCGTGCCAAGCCGGTGGCACTTTTCATCATTGCGTTGATTGTCAACGTGGGCATGTGGCTGGAACGCTATGTGATCATCGTGGTCAGTTTGCACCGGGATTATCTGCCGTCATCGTGGGGGATGTATGCGGGGACGATTTGGGATTGGGCCACCTTTGTCGGTACAATTGGCCTATTCTTGACACTGATCTTTTTGTTTATCCGTGTCCTACCCATGATCTCGATGTTTGAGATGAGCCATCTGCTGGCCGAGACGCAGAAACATGCTGGTGAGCCAGTACCCACCGCACCAGCGAGCGATGAAAAAGTTGAAAGCGAATTTTTGGTACCGCCAGGTCGGCTCTACGGCTTGATGGCTGAATTTGATAATCCAGAGAGCTTGCTGGAAAAAGCCCGCACTGCCTACGCGGCGGGATATCGCAAATTGGCCGCTTATAGTCCTTTTCCGATTGAAGCGTTACCGGCGGCATTGGGCTTGCGCCGTTCGCGACTGCCGCTGCTGGTATTGTGCGGGGGCATTGTGGGCGCGGTGGTCGGCTTTGGCATGCAATACTACGCCGCCGTGATCGACTATCCGTTGAACATTGGCGGGCGGCCCCTCAACAGTTGGCCTTCGTTTATTATTTTGACCTTCGAGATGACGATCCTGTTTGCGGCGGGGACAGCGGTGTTGGGCATGTTGTTGCGCAATGGCCTGCCCCAGCCCTATCATGCGGTTTTTAACGCCCCGCGGTTTAAGCTAGCCTCGCAAGATCGTTTCTTTCTGTGTGTCGAGGCTAATGATCCAAAATTTGAGCTGACGCAAACTCGGCAGTTTCTGGAAGGATTGGAACCAGCCGAAGTCGTTGCGGTCGAGAAATAATAGAGATTATGCCGATTGGTTATTTGGGCAACAAAACCATGTGCAATTGTTCTTGTAGGTGCGGTTTGTAACCGCACAAGCGCAGTCGATGCCGACTTGTGCGGTTACAAACCGCACCTACGCATGCACAAAATTAAATCGGCATAAGGTCTAAGACTACCCTTCAACAAAACGAAAAGATGGAAGAAGCAATGGCGACGATAATTAGCGCCGAACGTCCTGACACTGCCCATGCGATGCTGCTGATTGCTGAATTAGAAGATTACCTGGAGCCGCTCTATCCGTCAGAAAGTCGGCATGGCCTGAGCGTGGCAAGACTAATCGAGGAGAAGGTGGCTTTTTTTGTGATTCGGCATGCTGATCTGCCGGCTGGTTGTGGTGGCGTGAAATTGTATGACAGCGA